>JBCCAA010000022.1:0-42359 GCA_039815055.1 Pseudomonadota bacterium
CCGATGTGGAGGAGTTGTTCCGTTAGCACGCCGTAATGGAATGTCCGTTAACGATTCTCATTTCGAAGGTGTTTAGACCCGGAGAAAACGACTGCTTTCGGCGAATTCGGGCCTTTCAATTGAAAGGCCGCGAATGTTCTGTCCTGCCGAAAATTGGACGTCGAGTGAGTGTTACTCTTAACGCTTTCTCATCGGCTCGCTTAAAATCGCTTCGACAGGGAGGTGACGCGCAACGCCCCATCCGTGCCTACTCTGCGCTTCGGCGCAGCGCGAGAAGCGCCTGGTCCATGATGCCTTCACTGGCCGCGCAGACGAGTTGTCCCCCGCCCGCGCCGGCTGGTCGGCCGTGCCAATCCAGCGCCAGACCGCCCGCGCCGCGCACAACCGGCACCAGCGCTGCAGCGTCCCAGGGCTGAAGCCCGCTTTCGGCCACCAGGTCAATCGTTCCCCCGGCAAGGCGGGCATAGGCATAAGCGTCCAGACCATAGCGCGAGATCCGGGCTGTATGGCGGATATGGGTCCAGGCGCCCTGCTCTGACGCGGTCAAGATGAACGGATCTGTGGTGGAGACAATGGCCTCTCGCAGATCATTGCATGCGGAAACCGAAACATCCGATCGTCCCGCCGCCGTTTCAAGCGACGCCCCACCTGGCCAGCCAAGATAGCGCTCGCCCATGGCGGGTGCATCAACACATCCAAACACCGGCTGGCCGTTGCTATCGACGAGGCCGATCAGAGTGGTCCAACTGGGAAGGCCCGCAACAAAAGCGCGGGTGCCGTCTATGGGGTCGAGGTACCAGGTCCAGCCGCTGGAACCTTTGGTTTCACCAAATTCTTCGCCAAGGATGGCGTCCTGCGGGCGCTCTGCGGCGAGAACATCTCGCATGGCTTGCTCTGCCGCGCGGTCTGCGACGGTGACGGGATCATAGACTGTCCCAGACTTGGCGGTTGTTTCCGGGTCATTTCGAAAATACGGCGCTATGGCAGACCGGGCGGCCTCGCAAAGCCGCCCCATCAGATCCAGGGTTTCGTCTGTGTTCAGTGAATTTGACATGGGCGAGGGGTGGCCCGCCCAGTCTCCAGCGTCAAGCAGCGCCGCCCTGTTGTTCGTCCGCTTCGCTTTGCAGCGCCTTGGCAAGTTCCAAAAGGCGGCGACGCGGGCGTTCGGACAGGCGGTAATAGGCGCGCACCAGTTCCAGCGTCTCTTTCTGTGAAAGAATATCGCCTTCGAGCTGTTCTGCGTCATTGGCAGCAGATGCGGGCGAATCGGCCGGCACAATGCCATCAAAGAAATACTGGACCGACACGTTCAGTGCGCGGGACAAATCATAGAGCCGTGACGAGGTCACGCGGTTCGCACCACACTCATACTTCTGGATTTGCTGGAAGCGCACACCCACCTGGCCTGCCAGGTCTTGTTGGGTCATGCCCAGAAGGCGCCGCCTGCGGCGCAAACGCTTGCCTACGTGAAGGTCGATGTCATCGGCCATGTAATTCTCCTCACCGTCTCACAAGGCGCCAAGGCAAGCGTCTCGTTTTGGATACCTGCGATGGGGGAGAGCAAGGCGCGTGCCGCGATCGTCAAATGAGGTAAAATATGAGCGAGAACAGGGTTATGTTGCGGGCGCGAAGAATAGGGGTTGATCTTTTTGCAGCGCACAATATAGTCATTTTAGCACTTCGGTGCTGACGCCTTTTGGCGTTTCCTCCCTTTACCTATCGCCGTGCCTTTTGGGCACGGCTTTTTTTTGCAGTGTTTTTGGTCGCGATTAGCGCCCGCTTGCAAAGACGCAGACATCGTCAATCAGTCGAGACAGATCGCCTCCCAGCTGTTCAAAGCCGCTCGACTTCTCAACCTGCGCTTCATCCAGATACAGATCGCGGCGGATTTCGATCTGTAGGGCGTGGATGTTTCGCCGCGGACGGCCATAACGTAGCGTTGTAAATCCGCCAGCATAGGGCGTGTTCCGCGCAACGCTGTAGCCCAGCTTGCGAAATCTGCGTTCCACCAGGCTGGTCAGCCGGGCACTGCAGCTGGAGCCAAACCGGTCCCCCAGTACAATATCTGGCAAAGGGCGACGACCGGGCTGGCGCGACGGCATGGAATGGCAATCGATAAGGATCGCCCGGCCATGTCGCAGTTTCAGCGTTTGCAGTTCGCGGCTCAGATGATCATGGTAGGCATCATGGACGCCCGCCAGGCGCCGCTCACCCTCGTCACTCGGCATACGCACGGCATAGATCGGCTGCCCCTTGGCGCCAACGCGGGGCAAACAGCCAAGGCCGGCTTCAACGCGTGGGCCGGGCACGCCACAAGGGCGCGGTGGCAAGCCGTCAAACATGCGCCGGTCCAATTCCAGCGAGTCGCGGTTCAAATCGACAAAGCTGCGCGCGTATCGGGCAGACAAAAGTCCGGCGCCGGCCGGGACAGCTGCCGCGAACAACTCCTCAATAAAGGCATCTTCGGTTCGCCTCAGGTCCATCAACGGCACGCAGAGGTCTGCGCGCATACGGTCAGGATACACCGTGCCCGAATGAGGGGAGGCAAACAGCAGCGGCAGGGCGCTGTCTTTCGGTGGCGTGTAGGAAAACGGTTTATCGTAGACCTTGGTTGCCGCGTGCTGCGAGCGCACCACGTCTGGTGCTACGGGCTCTATTTGCGGCGAAGAAGACAAAGACATGCGTCTATCGTTTGCGTTTGCAGCAAAAGGTCAAGAGAATTACGGCGGGCGTTTAGGGTAGATTTACTCAAACACCCCTAATTGCGATAGTTGAAGTGAGTCGCAGCGAAGGTGTGCCATGACGAAGATCCTGCTGGCGGAAGATGATGAGTCGATGCGTGCCTTCCTGGCCGCCGCGCTGAAGCGTGCAGGTCACGACGTTCAGGACTATGCTGAAGGTGAAAGCGCGCTCGAAGCTTTGGAGCGCGAAGTCTTCGATCTTTTGCTGACAGATATCGTCATGCCAGGCCTGGATGGCATTGAACTGGCCCGCCGCGGCGCCGAGCTCGACCCGGCCATGAAAATCGTCTTCATCACCGGATTTGCGGCTGTTGCTTTGGCGTCTGGCGCGCCGACCCCGGCGGGGGCGAAAGTCCTGTCAAAGCCGTTTCACCTGCGTGAGATCGTTGAGGAAGTCGACCGCGTCATGGCGGCCTGATCACACCCCGTACAAACACGCGCATCTCCTATCTTGACGCCAGCCCAGTGATGGGCCATCACCGCGCGTTCCTGAAGGGGCGGTTAGCTCAGCGGTAGAGCACTACGTTGACATCGTAGGGGTCACTGGTTCGATCCCAGTACCGCCCACCATTATTTTCAAGGACTTAGAGCCCTTTAGGCCTGATTGAGCGCCATCAGACTGGCAACGCTCCGGCAACGTTAACGGGCGCTCGCAATGAGGTGGTCCTGTTTTCCTGCACAGTTTTCCGGCCTTGCTAAGGTATAGCCGGGTTGTTGATCAGACCGCTTCTCTCAGTTCGGTTTCCTCTCCGTATGCCTCGTCGGGCGTGGCCTTGCCAAGGGCCGAGTGTGGTCGCTCGCGATGGTGGAAGCGCATCCAGTCGTCAATGACGCTTTGGGCTGCGAAGCCCTCGGCAATGTCCGGCAGGTAGACCGCTTCGTATTTGAGAGAGCGCCAGAGACGTTCGATGAAGATGTTGTCCATGCAGCGGCCCGCCCGTCCATACTGACCCGGACCTTGGCCTCGGTGAGCGTGGTGTTCCAGTCTGATCCGGTGAACTGGCTATTCTGATCGGTGTCCAGTTTTCTGAGACCAGCGCGTGTATAGCGCGACAGGCGGTCAGTCCTACTCATTTCCAAGCTGCCGGGACGGCCAAAATCACTGGTGCGCACGGGGTGCGCATCGAGGCGCATTTACCACCACGTGTGGCTATGGATGCTGGGATAAGCGCCGGTTCACGGTGACGATGCGACCAGTATTGGAAATGTGCCGTGACGCCAAAACGCCCCGCCCCCCCTGCCGCTGTTTCGGCGTGTTTTCACCCTCTCAATGTGCGGCCAGCTCACCAACACACGAGGCTGATGAGTCTCATCGCCGTCTCGTGTTTCGCGGCCTTGCCGATCCACGCACAAGACAGCGATCTTGAGGCGTTGAAGGCCCAGGTTCAGGCGCTCACCGAAATGGTTCAGCACCAGGCCGAGGAAATCGCCGCTCTAAAAGACACTGCGTCTTCTGGGGCCGGGGACGTCGTCACCCTGGATTCACCGGTCGTAGAAACAGCCACGGTCGATGTCTCTATCGATGCAGGCCGCTATGAAGTGGGCCGCGTTCCCGACGATGCGATCGTGACAGCCGGCGATTTCGAAGGATCAATCACGCTTCCAGGGTCGACCGCATCGATGCGGATCGGCGGATACGTTCAAGCGGATATGGGCTATGATTTCGACAGTCTGGGATTTTCCGATTCCCTGAATTTGCGAACCATACCATTGGATGGCTCGTCGAGTGATGGCGAACAAGTGTTCCGCAGTCATGCACGCAATACGCGGTTGAACCTTGATGTGCGTGATCAAACCCGACTTGGTGAGTTTCGTTCGTTCGTGGAAATCGATTTCTTTGGATCGGGAAACGACACAACGAACAATTATAGCCCCGTGCTGAGGCACGCGGCAGCAGGTGTGGGCGGACTGTATGTGGGTCAATACTGGTCCCAGTTTGTCGATGTAGCGGCCTCACCCGAAGGCCCCAACAATCCGTTCGCCGTGCCCATTGTCCGAAATCCCGGGATTCGCTATCGCACCGACCTGAATGAGAATTGGCGCGTGGCCATTGGGCTGGAAGACCCCGCCGGGGATCTTACAGGTGACAGCGCGCTCCTGGCGTCGGATTCAACGCCCAATGTCACAGGTTATGTTCAATACACCGGAAGTTGGGGACGCGTACGCCTGGCCGGTCTCGGCCTTCAGCTGGAATCGACAACCGACAGCGTCTACACGGGCGGCGTCAATCTTTCCGGGCGTATCAACCTCCCCTTCCTGGGAGAGAAAGACAATCTGGCATTCGCCGGGCAAGCGGGTGAAGGGTTTGCTCACTACTACGCCACGCTCGCAAATGTCGGCCTGGAGGGCGTCGTTGCCGCTGATGGTACGGTTGAGGCCACCGGCGTGTTGGCAGGTCATTTGTCCTACCAACATTGGTGGAGCGACGCCTTGCGCTCGACCTTCAAGATCAGCGCGATTGAGTTCGACTCGCCAGAAGGCTCCAGCGACACGGCGACAGAGGGAGGGGCATCGGCTGCGGTGAACCTGTTCTGGACACCGGTGAAGAACGCCACCTTTGGGTTTGAGTATGTCTATGCGGACCATGAAGTGGTCGATGGACAAACCGGCGAAGGTTCGAGGCTGTCAGCCCAGGCCCGGTTCGATTTCTGAACGGCCTTGTTCGAAAGTCACCTCTCCCAGCCACCCCCCATGGTGGTGGCGCTGAAATCAGTGCCACTATAGCAGATTCATCTCATTCGCATTCATATCCGCATGCTACGAAGTAGTTTTGACACTCGCACCCTAAGGTCTTGGCGTCCGAAACAGTTCCCGCGCCAGATCTGCAACCAGTTCGGGTTGCTCGGTGTGAATGAAGTGATTGGCCTCAACGAACACGACCCGGCCATTGGGGATCAATTCTGCAGATCTGAAATACTCCTCGGGGTGTTGACCCGGGTCATCAACGCCTTGGACGATATAGGTCGGCATGGTCATGTTCTGGATCGTATTGGCCATCCGAAACTCAAGCTCGATGTCGAAACTGGTCCCCTGGAACGTTCGCGCGGACGCTTCAGCCGTGCCGGGAAACTGCCACTCCCATTCAAGCCGGGCGATTTCTTCTTCCGGAAGATCCACCGACAGATATTCGCTTGCATACATGTCGCGGATGAGTGTCGGGCTGCTTTGAAACTCTACCGTCGCCATTGCTGAGTGTGGGGGACGCGGCAGTCCGTGCGGCTTATCGAACGACTGTTGCATCCGGAAAAAAGTCTCAACTCGCCGACTGAAAGCAAGGTCTGCGATGAGATGATCGGCGATGACGCTCCCTCTGTCATGGGTCACCAAATGCATTGTCTGAATATCGATCTTGTCCAGCAGGCGGATCAAATCGGCGGCGACAGCGCCATAGCTTACATCAATTTCGGGTCCTTTGGCTGACTGGCCGTAGCCGAGCGTATCGACAGCGATCACATAATAGTCCTCAGCAAGCAGGGCCATCACTTTCGAGTAGGCATACCAGGTGTCAGGATAACCGTGGACAAACAACACGACCTCATTGGACGGGTCGCCGACCGTAACAAAGTGCCAAACCGGCTCATCGGTTTGGACGAACCAATGGGTCGCGAAAACGCCCTCACCAATATATTCAAGCTCTCCATGGCGGTTGACCGTGTTAGCTGGCGGGATCGCCGAAGGATAACGATCCAAATCGTCGACGAAGTACGGCAGAGGATAGGGCTCGTAGGAGTATTTCTCCCACGCCGGCTCTGTGTTGTGAGGTGACGATTGTTCAGCGACGGCTTGCGTGCAAGCTGAAACCAGAAACAATCCGGCCAATACGGATGACGGAATTGATGTCAGTCGATGATCCATGACGAGGTCCTCACGCAAAACACATAATTGACGTTAGGTCACCTTGGAGTGTTCAATGTTTCAGCGCAGGTTTCCAGATTCTTATTTGCGCACATTGCGTGCATTTGAGCACAGAAGGACGTTTAACTCCGGTATCGAACTAGACCTGTATTTCCGGGAAGCCGACATTCGTCTTGCGAACCGAGATTGTAGCTTTCGTTTCGGTAACAGGGGCACGACGACCTCGGCAGTCTCTCATAACGACGCGAGAAGGTATTGGTTTCAGCTATATGAAGCTCGCCTTTTCCGGCTCTTGATACGTGAACGGGTCTTTCGCGATTTTGTATCCAGCAACACGCTCCTGGAAAAGCGCAGAACTTTGCGCGGATTGGATATCACCAACCCCCGCCATCGGGTTCATCGATTTTGAATAATGTAAGCTGGAGATATCGAAACGTTGTTCGTAAAGCCCGGGGAGGAAGTTCTCGAACGTTCCAACCTCAATCGTATTGTGCAGCTGCCAGGCGGCAAAAAATTCCGGTGAATACTCACCCGTGAGCTTCTTGTTGAAGGCGCGCGTGACGGGGTTGTTCCCACTCGCTCCAATGACGACTTCATAATGGTAATGAACGCCGACGACATGGCCGGCTTGAATTACGTCTTTGAAGTGTATGCGCAAGCACATCACTTTGCCGAGTATGGGGACCGCCTTGCCCATCGCCCAACCATCTGGACCGCAGTAAAAAATCTCAAGTTCAGTATCAACCGGATACTTCAACCCATAAGTCTTGTATTGCATCGTCTCCTGAATATTGATTTTTCCGCCTTTCTTGGACGTCCCTCCGGCACCAAGCTTACCGACTAATTTAGCGCTGCAGTGGTCGTAGGGGTGCCAGAGGAGATATCCTGGAACAGTTTGTCCCTCGTAGCCCGGCGTATCGTTGAGCTTCACACGCAAATTCGGAAAATTTAGGAACCACCAATGAATCATTTCGCTTGTCACGCCGCGCAGGAGTGAATGGTTCAGAACCACACAAAACTGGCGGTTGGGCTTCTGATGAATATCGAAAAGTGTGGACTCGGCGGGCTTTAAGGCCCAGCCGAACTCGCGTTCGGCTGGCATTGAGAGTTCGGTCATGTGCTGTCCTCAACGGCCCAACATAGAATAGGCTTAGCGGGCAAACCAGCCATCCGCTCGAGACTACGGTTTCATCAATGAGTCCCGTGGCCTCCGCCATGGAGCATGGAGCCTGGCTGAACTGGCATCACGATCTCAAGAACTTGCATCATGCCGAAGTCCTCGTGATCCAGGATGTGACAGTGTAGCACAAAGGTGCCGATGTATCGCTTGTACTGGGTTCGGACAGTCACGACGTAAGGTGCGCCGAACAGGTTAGTCGGCAGAAAGACTGTGTCCTTCCATTGCCCCTTGAGGCCAGCATAGACCGAGCCGGAGTCAAACGCACTCACATCCACGCCCGTATCTGGGTCAATAATACTGACGATCTGGACGGGATTGACGTGCTTGTGAAACGGATGACCTTCGGTGAAGGCCGCCAGCGTCCACTCCTCGATGTTTCCGAGGATGAGAGAACGGTCCACCCGGCCCACGGCGTACTCTGAAGCATTGATGAGTTTGGGCAGTTGACCGGGTGTCAGCTCAAGGTTGCCCACCACAAAATCATTCTGCGCACCGCCCGGCAGCTCTTCAGCCGCGTCATTGATAAACGTGTCAAACCCAAGGGTTTGCGAGCCATCTATGGCCTCCGTGATCAGGCTTTCATGGGCCACGAAAGAGCGGAGATCGATGAAATCACCGGATACTTCCTGGGCGATCCGCTCACGGATGGCTTGGGGCATATGCGTGTTGGCAGCCGCAACGAGAAAGTCCTGGACATAACTTTCCGCGTCTGACGCCGCAGTGGAACTGGCATCGCCGTCAACACGTACAAAGCCAAGCACTTGCCGCTGCTTTTCCTGCATGCGGATATTCTCATTTCTGGGCGCATCATTGTCGACCATGCAATAGATGCCAGGCTCGGGAAAAACGACCAACACATCATCGCGATATCCCGGATGCAACATCGTCCGCTGCTGAACGTTTACACGACTTCGGGTCAGGCCATCCAAAGCGATGGAGAACTGACTGACCTCTTCACCCGTGCAGCTTTCCCCAACAAATGCGGAGCGTTCTTCACTCGTGCCCGCAGAATACTCCAAGGCCGATGCATCGCCTTCGAACTTTCGAAAGCTCATTGAGATCGATCCGCTCACCCCGGCTTGAATCAAACGCCAGCGTTCAATCTCGCCCGCCTGAATGCCGTCAAAGATCGGCATAACTTCGCCATTTAGAGTCGTGTGTCGGCCCGACCTCTGCCAACGGGTCATGATTTCCGGGATGCCGCTTGGTGTGTCGAAATTCTCGTACATCCCGAATTGGTTGTAGCCTTCCACCATGCCGATATCGTCTTCGTCGCAAACCCAAAACCCGTCATCATCGGTCTTGATGTCGATCATTCCGTGTTCGATGCGGGGCCCGCACGCATAGGCAATCTGGGTAAAGCTGACGACACGCTCTGCGATCGGCGCGCCATCGCTTGACCGCAACAATGTGTCGATATCACCGGCGTGGGCCTCGCCCGGCAGCCGCTCTCCGCGAATGATCAACGGGCCGCCCATGCCACTGCTCACCTGCAGCGCTGTCGCACCGTGCAGATGTGGATGATACCAGAACGTGCCAGCGGGATGATCGGCCGGGATGTTGTATTCATGGGTGAAATTAGAGCCAGGATCCAGGCGGACCAACACATTATCGGCATTGCCGGACGGGCTGACCCATAGACCGTGCGTGTGCATATTCGTGCTATTGAAACAGTGCGGGATGTTCACATCCCCATGGTCCACACACGATGGATCATCCTTGGGCAGATCATTTTGGAGGTTGAACAGGAACGTATCACCCGGACGCAGATAGATGGCCGGTGGAACGAACGAAACGTCTGGGTCAACGCCTTCGCCCTGGTAGCTGCGCAGGCGAACCTTATCCATTCTGCCTGTCGCTGGATTGTAGATTTCACCATCGGTATAGGCGATGCTGGCGCTCCATTCGACCGTTCCGGCGGCGCGACTTTGCAAGGCTGCGCGGGTGTCCAGAAGGTCCTGGGGCGATGAATAACTGGCGTAGGTGATCCCGGCCGTTGGAACCTGTTGGTTCGGCGCACTGGAGGCCGCGAGCGTCATTTCCGACGGCACCTGGGCGCAGGAGCCCATGAGAAGCAAACCCGCAAGCGAGCTAAGGCTGATCAGTGACGCAAATCTCGGTTTCATTTGGAAGTCCTCTTGCTCATTTTGCGGGCCAGAACGGAAGCTCGTAAGCGTTTGATTGGCTCTGATTGATCCGGCTCTCGCCGGTCGGGTCGTCGAACAGGCCGGTCAACCTGTTTCCGGCAATGTCTTCCAAAGCGGGATGTACACGGATCACATACTGACTGTCGGTCCAGGGCGCTGTTGGTGTGAACCGCCATTCCGTTTCACCTGAAGCCAAGTCTATGGACCCGGCCACGGGTTGGCCTCCACCGGTTTTCACCCTCACCCGGAAGGCGAGCGAAACGTGATCATAGGGTCCGTTCAGGGCGATCGTCAGCGGTTCTTTCGTGTGCGCGCGCGGTGCATCAATGCGCCACTGGGCCATGTCTGGAATGTCCACATCGCTGCGCTCAACCGTGAAGGCCTTGAACACGTCCTGGCCGAGCGTACAGCCATTGGCGGCCCGGATCGAGCGATCGATTTCAAGGCGATACTGATCCCCGATCGTGAAGGCGCGGCCCAAATTCTCACTGGAGTCCAAGCCTGATTTTACGCGGCCCGGATCTAGAAGCAGGGTCAGCCGGAGGCCATCCGTGGACCAGAGATCATACCGGCTTTGAAAGAACACGCCCTCGACAGCCACCCCACTCGCCGATGAACGTAGGGTCACATGCTCGAGCACGGCCTCGCGCCGCATGGGCTCGCTGAAGTAGACATAAAACCGAAGCAAATTGTCCGGCAGCGTATCGGCCGTCGGATAAATCTCATCGACGTCCGGCAGCCGGTCAGACGCACACGCGTTGTCGGCGACTGCTGGCGCAGCGCTCAAACCGACAATGGCGCTCAATATGGCCAACAGAACCGAACGAAGATACATTCGGAACATCGATCGATCCTACTCGATCACGAGTTCCGCATAGCCCTCTATGGGCTTCACCATGTTGTGGAACATCTGCGTTCCGGCCTGGTTCTCGCCATAGGTATAGTCCGGAAACGTATACTCGCTAACAAAGTCCGACAGGCGGAAATAGACGCCCTTCATGGATGAGATCAGATCGACATCACCAGTATCGACATTGCGTCGCAAGGTCAGGATGAACTGCGCATCCTGGTCGGCCGCTTGCAACGTACCGGCGAAAGGAACGTGCGTGCCTTCAACACCAAGCGTATCACCAAGCCCGGCAAACGCTGTGGTGATCGCCGGCGCACCGGCCATATCCTCGACCCGGATAAGATTGGAGCTCATTTCCCGGTTGATAATCAGCACGAAGTCTTCAGGCTGGCGTTCCATGTTGTAAGCGGTGAGAGACAACACTTCGAGCGGTCGGTTTCCATAGCCCAATTCGGCAATCGTCTTGCCCACAACGTGAGCGCCATCTTCAAGGTCACGCTCTGGAATGGTTACCAGCGGCGTACAAGTATAGGCCGCTACAAGCGTCTTCTCACCATCTACATTGGCCATCGCCATCGCACGAATGGGCGCGCGCGTTTCGTTCTGGTCGTGGGCGGTGTGAAACATCTCAACACTTGTGGTCTCAGTATTGCCATCAAAAGGATAAGCGACCTGACGCAGTGTGGATGCAAACTCGCCGGTCGACAGGCCCGCGATGTAGAGCGTTCCGTCATCATATTCGAAGTCGGTGACGGAGAGAGAGGTCGCGGGAATGTCACGCCAGAACGACACATCCTCTTCGGGTGTATCTGACAGCCGAATGCTCGAATAGGCTTGGCTCATCAGGTCCATCGTCTGGATATTGCCATCCGATGTGATCCTGACGACGGCAGATTCCTGTCCCGATTCCGTGCTCATAGAGAGCGAAAGGAACGCGGCCTTGGTAACCGGGTGAACGGCCAGATCATTGTAGACGATGTCGAAGGGGCTAACGTCCAGGTGCGCGGCAAGCGCCTGACCAATGCCGATCAGATTGTAGGGCACAGATTCCAAATTCCCGGTCTCGTCAGGAATATCGCCCAGTTCAAAGGCCAACACACGGTTCTGCGCCTGGTCTGCTGCGAACAGGATGCCGGGCCCGCCAAACTCAAGGACGGTGAAGGACACTTCATCGGAGGCAGCTGCCGCGGTCGGTGCGGGCGCCGTTATCTGAGTGGAGCCAGCGGGTTCAGCTGTTGCGCAACCGGTAAAGAACAAGGCTGTTGAACAAGCTAGGGCGGCGGCAATGGCCGAATTCGGTTTGGGCATTCGCACTCTTCCTGACATTAATAATAAATGGACTGAAAAAAAACGTCCCACGAAACTCTTGAAGCCGGTACACAGCGAAATGCGCATGAGATGCGCGAAAGCTGCACATGGCGCCTTTTCATCGTGTTGCCGGAGCGGGTTTGAGTAAGCGCGGCCGACCGGCTCACATGGAACAGAATATGCTCTAGCCACCAGCTCGCAGTTCGAACACAGACTTGATCGCTTTCAAGCAGGCCTGGATTTTAGCGCGCCTGTGTTGGTCCACATGGGTGACCAGCCAAAGCTGGGTGACAACAGGCGGGTCTGGCACAACCACTTTCACAAAACCGCGCTGTTCGTCTGCAAGCCTGGAACTCAGAAACCCGATCGCCCCACCGTCGATGACGCACTTTTCGAGAAATTGAGAATCATTGCTTTTGATAACGATATTCGCTTGGGGCACATTTTGGCTGACCCAGGAACGCATGGGTATTTTTGGATTCTTGGTCGCAGCATCTGCAAAATAGTGGTCTGCGAAATCGGAGCTGTCTTTTGGAAGTCCGTGGCGCGCAATGTAAGTCGGGCTGGCGTACAAACACCAGTCGAGCTCTTCCAGTGGCTGAACCACATAGTCTGGATTGTCGGGCTTCTTTCCAGATCTGAGCGCGATATCCGCTTCGCCCTTTTCCAGTTCCAAATTAGCTTCCTCGCACAGGTAGTTAAGCCTGAGCTTGGGATAAATCCGGCAAATCTCTTTGACCACATCGACCATGATCAACCGCAAAGGTGGAGAGGATGTCAGCGTGACCGAGGCCTCATAGTCACCATCGGTGAGTTGAATGCGCCGCGCGATGCGCTCGATCTCTTCCTCAGTGCTTTCTGCGACCCGGCGAAGCTCCAGCGCCGCTTCCGTTGGCGTGTAGCCGCGCGCATGTTTCAGGAACAGTTTGGTGCCGAGGGCCGCCTCCATCTGCTCTACATGACGCTGAACTGTCGCGCGATGTATTCCCAGCTCTTTCGAAGCCGCACTTACAGTTCCGACGCGCGCCACTTTGGCGACCGTTCGGACTTCATCCCAGTATTTCATGTGCGCCGACATATCAGGTTTCCATCCAGCCAAATGCCCAAATCAGATAGGATACCATGTGCGTTTTTTCAGCAGTATGCGTTAGTCGTGTGCAATCTAACGCGTTCTGGCAACGGAGATTTCGCTTTGGCGACCGCCGAAGCCATTTAACGTGACGGTTGACTAGGGTGCATCGCCGTCCTGCCACTTCACTTCATAATGGGTGCCATCGCAGAACGGTTTGTTCTTCGACTGGCCACAGCGACACAAGACAAACTTGGCCTGGCTGGAGCCCTCGCTTTCGAACTCTGCATCCAGCGGGATGTTCCGCACACGGTAGGGGCCGTTCTTTTCGATCGAGATATCAACGGCGCCGTCTGTCAAATGCATCGGGCCTGCAAGCGCGCCGACTTCGATGCGCAGCGCGCCGGACGGACAAGCCCCAACGGCCGACAGCACGTCCGGCAGGTCACCCTCAGACACATCAATCCAGGGTTTGCGAGACGGGTCGAACACGGCGGTAACGCCCTTCTGACATTCGGCGGCGTGGGAGCACAAGACGGGCGTGTATGAGACGGTAACGTCTTTCCCGTCGACCACCCCCGGGTATCGGATGGCGGTGTTTCTAAGGGCTGAACCATCGCTTTGAGTGGAAAATCCGATCGCCACATGTGAGCCGTCACAATATGGCTTCGAGTTGGACGCGCCGCATCGACACAGGGCGACCATGGGCTTTGAGGGCAACTCGGCACCGGTTTGATCTCGAATGACGGTCTCGCCCTTGACCAGAAGCGGGCCATCTTCCTGAGGGTCAATATTGGACATGGGTCATTCTCCTTGATGTCTTGCGATCTTGCGCACGCGCGTGGCGGCTGACAACGCGCTTGGAGTTATACAGCTGGTGCGCGTGAATACATCAACGGCCCCTGTCACCCCTTCAGCTAAACCTGCGGCATGATGCTCGGATCGATTTCAAGTTCTGACTTGCTCATCAACCCGATATCCCTGAGGCACTGAAAGTAAGCCTGCACCTTGGGGGAGCGGTGACTGTCCACATGGGTGATGGCCCAGCAGGTGGACGCAAACTTCGGCACGGGCAATGCCACTCGCTCTATGCTAGGGTTGTTCATTGCCAGATGATCGACTAAGTTGCCAACGGCCAATCCGTCGACGACCGCTCGCCATATGTTCAAACGGTCATTGCTGACGAATGCCACCGATGAATTGGGCACATGATTGCGAAGCCAATCATCGGGTGGTGAGTAGTGTTCGGCGGTGAGCAGGGCAAACTCGTGTTGGCTCAACTCGTCCAAGGTTTTCGGATTTCCGCGTTTTTGGATGTAGCTCTTGCTGGCATAGATCCCGCCGGAGAAGGTCATCCACGGAAGCAGGACATAGTCCGGATTTTCGAGTTTTTTCCCGAAATGGAAATAGATATGGGCCTCTCCAAGCTCCAGTTTGGGCGGTTGATCGACCAGCAAGAATCGCACGGATGCATCGCTGTAGATCTCACGGAACGCCTTCACGGAAGCCACAATGATGGGAGAGTAGCTTGGCGGTGTGGATGCGATGATCAGTTCACCATCAACCTTCGTCCCTTCGATTGATGAATAGCCGATAAACCGTTCAATCTCCTCCTCAATGCGGCCCGCAGCCGAAAGGAGTTGTCGACCAAGATCGGTTGTGGAGTAGCCGCGGCTATGACGAAGGAAAACCTTGCCGCCAAGTTCGGCTTCAAGAACATCGATCCTACGCTGCACCGTTGCACGATGGACACCCAGGTGCTGGGCCGCTGCCGAAACAGTGCCCAGCTTGGCAACATAGTAAGCAGCGCGAATTTCAAGTAAGTGACGCACGGTAAAGCTTAGCATCCGCGTCAACGGATAGTCCAAAAGCACGAATGCGCATCCCATGCGCAAATTTGCTCACCCACAGTCTCAGAGAGTCAACAGCCCCTAGATTACGTCTGACCAATTCGCCACGCCATCATTCCGCCGACTTCTCCGGCTTCAAAAGCCCTATGCATAGCGCCCGTTCCCGACTGCTCGCAGCGATCATGGCAGCGTTCTTGATCATTCCGGTCTCTGCGGTTGCACAGGATGCCCGCAGCATTGATGGCGTCGACCCGATTCTGCTCGCAGATGCTCTGAAAGCACGCGCCGCATCACCAGACGCAGTAGAAAATGCGCGCTATCTCAGCATCATTGATTACCGCAAACCGTCTGGAGAACCGCGCTACTATCTGGTCGACCTGGAGACGGCAACGTCGCAATCCCTTCTCGTTTCCCATGGAAAGGGATCAGACCCTGACCATGACGGATACGCAGATGTGTTCTCCAACACGCCTGGTTCGAAAATGAGCTCACTTGGCGCTTTCGTGACCGGCGGGCGGTATGTGGGACAACACGGTCTCTCTCTGCGTTTGATCGGACTGCAGCCGTCAAACGACCAAGCCGAAGCGCGGGCGATTGTGATGCATGGCGCCAATTATGTAGAACCTGGACGGGCCATTCTCGGACGCAGCTGGGGATGCCCGGCCTTGAGCCATTCTGACGTCCAGCGGGTCATCCCAATGATCGAAGATGGATCATTTCTCTATATCGTCGGTGAATAAGGCGCCTTGCGGCCTCGCTCTACTCACCTTCCCATCAAACCGAAGTTCTGACCATTATTTCTGGCAATCCGGCTCTATGACGGGCACGATGCAAGTGACTGGCGGAGCATTGGCGTGAGACTGACGGGCCTGTGACGTGGTAGTCTTGGCGATCCATCGGCATCCTTTGGGCCTGTTCAAGACAGCCCCTGAAAGGACTAGAAACATGCAAATTCGACCAGATTCAGCTAAAATTCGGCGCTGGCGCGAAGAACGCGGTTGGTCGCAAGAACACCTGGCCGAACTGGCCGGTCTCGGCGTTCGCACCATCCAGCGGATAGAAAATGGTGACCCCGCTTCCCAGGATTCTGTCACGGCTTTGGCGGCGGCATTCAATGTCGATGTCTTGGCCATGACCAAGAATGTCGAGGCAGAAGCGGAGAAACTGGCGAGTCAGAAGAATCAGAAGGCAAGAGACGCGCTTCGTCTCTCCTTTGGAATTCACCTGGCGAGCTATGCGTTCGGCATCGTCGTATTTACGGGCATCAGTCTCGCAGATGGCGTGCCAGGCTATGCTATGCTTTGGCCGCTGGTCGGATGGACCATGGGCGTTGCCGGGCATGCACTGACGGTCGCGATCGTCGAGATGGTGACCTACTATGACCAGAAGTCACTTGCCTCCAATCAGTAAGGAAGCACAAAAGCCCGGCGCAAGGGCCGGGCTTTCCCAGTATCTTGTCAGCTGGAGCCTAATTCACAGCGGCGATGGCATTTGCCGGATGCACCACTTGGAGAGCTTGCTCGCCTTCTTCCGTAGCTGTCGTGGTGATGGCGTCGATCACTTCGGCCACCGTCAGATCAGGGTTCACAGCCCACATCTTGGCGGCAAGGTTTGCCACCTGAGGCGCCGCCATGGATGTGCCCGACAGCTTCAGCTCTCTGCCGCCGGGGACACGGCCCGGAACCTCAAACCCATTTGCATAGAGATCGATAGATGCGCCATAGGACGTAAATCCGGCCGGCTGAAGGCCCTGGTCCACAGCGCCAATGGTGATGACGTTCGGCAGGTTGATGCCAGCCGGCACAGAGGTCACGAACTCAACATTTTCATCTTCATTGCCCGCGCCGGCGATGAACAGGATCTCCGGTGCAGATGCATATGCTTCGGTGAGACCGGTCTCGAGAGTTGCAAAAATAGTTGCAGCGCGTTCCTGGCGCGCCTCTGCTTCAGGTTCTGCCCCGGTGACTTGCAACATGCCTTCGATCATCGGCTTGGTCAGGCGCCAGCTCATATTGACGACTTTGACATCGTTCGCCTTCATGAAATCGACCGAGGTCTGGGCCGCAGAAACGAGACCGGCGACATATTCCTCATCAATCGGATCAGTTGGCAGAGGATCGGTTGGCCAGGTGAACCGCACATTGAGAATCTTGGCAGCTGCATTGCCGTCTGCGGCAATGTCGGCCACATGCTGACCGTGGATGTAGTTGCCGACCACCGACAGTGACTTCTGGAAGTCCATGAGCGTGTCGGGAGAAATGCTCTGCATGGTCTCCAGGAATGCGGCTTTTTCGGGTGTTTCCAGACCGGCTTGCAGGTCCAGAGATCCCTTTATCGTGTCGTAGAGCCCGTCCATCTGGTCGGCATATGCCGCACCTTCGGTGATCAGGTCGCTTTGCTCCAGTTCGAAGTCTGGGCCGAAGGCGATGCCGTGGGCATAGCCTGGCCCATCTGCGGACGGGTTCACCCACATCCGATCACCTTGGACAGTACTGTCCACGCCCGTATCCCAAACCGCGACGACCACTTCGACGCCTTCAGCCACCTCGGCCTGGCGGGGGCCCAAAGGTCCAACACCTCGGCTTCAGGAACTTCGGCAAGGCGAGCGTTAACCAGTTCCGCGATCATCGGCATATGCGGCACCATGTCGATCGTCTGGCGAATACCAATGATCGAGGTGGCTGTTCCACGGTCAATGACCATGCCGGCTTGTTCTACTGCGGGATCAATCTGTGCCTTCAGAGCGGCTTCCAGAAGACCCGCATTCATCATCTGCATTTGTCCACCCGTGGCCTGAAGCTGGTCGCGGGCGATATCTACATCAACTCCCGACAACGCGCCTGAAAGCTCGCTGCGGAAAGCTGCTTCAAACGCGTCTGAGGAAGTGTCGCCTGTCGCGAGGGCTGCACGGGCGTAGGAATCGGAAATGACGCCGGTCATTTCGCGGTCAGCTGGCTTGCTCGCCAGGTCACGAAGCGTTGGGGTCATTTCCAGCACACCATCCCAGTCGCCTTGGGCGGTCAATACGGCGCGCTTGGCGGAAAGAATGCCGCGGCGTGTACCGTCGTCTTCAATCACATAGTTCTCGACAAGGTAGGTCATCACGACGTCAAGCTCCGCGAGAAGCATATCATACTCCGGCCCATCCCCGAGAACGATCTCACTGGGTTTCTTGGTCAAAGTAATCTCCGTGCGCGGCAGGTCTGCCTCGCTGGAAACAATGATCTTGCCGTCTGTCGCCGGCGTTTCTTCGACGACTTGGCTGGTCTCATCATCAACCACGGCGGTGTCGTCGGTTTCAGGGGCGGCACAGCCGACGAGCGCAAGCGCGGCGGTGCCAAGGAGGATGGGGCGAAGTGTCATGGGGTTCCCTTTTTAAAACCGATGGCTGGCAATTGGGGAGAGTTTTATTGAATTACAATGCGCATTTATCGATTTGCATAAAGTTGCTTGTTCAGGTTGTTCCCTCCAGCCAACCTTCGCGGAAAAGTGGTGCGCAGTCGGTTGGCTGCGATCACACATGGAACCGCCCGGCTGGGCATGGATAGCAAAGCGTGGAGTGCCGCTTCAGCGTCAGGCGCCGATCGGCCCGCCACCCGTTTTTGTGATCGCAAGGATGGACGGGCGCGGCGGATCATTTGGCCCAAAATCCGGCCAGCGCGTGGTCGGGGCCTCAAAGGTTGCGCCATCACCATCACCAGGGTGCTGCACGGCCACGAAGAGAGTCTCGCCCCTGGAGTCGAATTTCGGCCCGCAGACCTCGGCGCCCACGGGCGCGCGGAAGAACGCCTTACTGGTGCCGCGCAACGGGCCGTCGGCTTCCATGGCCCAAACTCCATCGGCAGCGCCGGTTTTCTCGTTGCCATCGGTAGAGATCCACAGCCGACCTGTGGGATCGACCGCGCAATTGTCAGGGCTGCCAAACCATCCTTCACGGGTGGTTGCGCCGTTCCAGGTCGCGCCGCTGGCCGCATCAGCGGGATCGCCGCACTTCACCAGGAAATCCCAGCTCGATCGTGTTGCCGCAAAGTCACCGTCCGGTTCGACAATTTCGATGACATGACCGTCGCGGTTGTCCGGGCGCGGATTGGCGACATTCAATTGGTCGTTGGTGCGCCGGGTATTGTTGGTCAGCATGACAAAGACCCGGCCTGTGGCGGCATCGGGCTCAACGTCTTCGGGACGGTCCATAGGCGTTGCGCCGAGTAAATCGGCCGCGCGGCGCGCCTCAATCACAACATCGGCTTGGCTGTCAAAACCGTTCTCAGCGGTCAGCGGGCCGTCGCCATGGGTAAGCGCCAACCAGCCAACACCGCCATCGGCGTCAAACTGGGCCACATAGAGCGTGCCGTGGTCGAGCAGGCCGAAATTTGCTTCGCGATCCTCGGTGTTGACCGCATCGCGGGAGACGAACTTATAGAGATAATCAAATCGCTGATCGTCGCCCATATAGATGACAACCCGGCCATCGGGCGCGACGACACTTTCAGCGCCCTCATGTTTGAAGCGGCCAAGCGCAGTGCGTTTCATCGGGGTGGAGGTAGGATCCATCGGATCAACCTCAACCACCCAACCGAACCGGTTTGGCTCATTGGGCTCGCGGCCAAGGTCAAACCGGGCAAAGTGGCGGTGCCACTGATACCAGCCGCTGGGCACGCCATAGCGGGGATAAGCGGCAGCTTCACGATGCCCTTCGGGCAGCTCACCGCCAAAATTGCCGTTAAAGTTCTCTTCCGCCATCAAATAGGTGCCCCACGGCGTGATGCCGCCAGCGCAATTGTTCATTGTGCCGATGACTCGCGTGCCGGACGGATCGGAATTGGTCTTGAGGCGGGCATCTCCGGAAGCCGGGCCGGTGAGCTTCATCAGCGTATCGGATGCCGTAATGCGGCGCGTGTAACTGGACCCTTCCACCACGCTCCAGCGACCGCCACGTTTGACAACCTCAATCACGGAACCACCATGGGCGGCCATTTCCACTTCACATTCGGCGCGCGTCAGTTCGCGGCGCCCCGTCAGTCCGGGCAGCATAATCTGAGTCGACGTGTATTCATGGTTCACGCAAAGCAGCGCGCGGGCATCTTCGTCGGCGCGGGCGGGCAGCTCAACGTAGCCGATATAGTCATTATTGTAGCCGAACTGGCGCTTTTGGGCGCGGGAGGACTGGTTCAAGGGGTCAAACGCCGGGGCGTCGCTGAACATGGGGTCGCCCCAGCGGATCAAGACATCGGCCTCGTAGCCGGCAGGCAGGTGGTGGGTTTCATCTATGCCGCGGGTGATCTCTTCGAATATGAAACTCGGTGCGATATCAGCTGTTTCACCAGCCGGCGCCAAGGCTTCGGTGCTGGCGCAGCCCGCTACCGTAAGGGCCGTGGTCGCAGACAACCCTGCGAGAAAACCGCGCCGAGACAGGCGCAGGTTCACCAGATCGCCAATGGTTTTCGTCTCAGGCGTTTCCGCTCTCGGATTGACGGAAAGATCTTCACTGGCGTCCATAGGTGCGTGCCTCAATGGTAAGATTTGTCTGTGGCGACCGTAGTGCCGTACTGTGACCGTTTTTTAGACGCTTGCCCAAGTGGACAATCGGGCGCACATCGCGTCGATGGCATCGCGTTCCACCTTCGATTGGACCCTTTTCGGTCTCTTGGCGTTGCTATGGGCGAGTGCCTTCGGCCTGACGAAAGTGGCGGTGGACGGATTGCCGGCCGGCACCATTGTATTCGCACGCTTGGCCATTGGCGCCGGGCTGATGATGATTTTGATGGTGATCCAGGGCGAGCGGTTTCCGCCGCTCAACAACCGACGCGCCTGGAGCACGATTGTCGCAATGGGCGTGGTCGGCACGGCCGCTCCATTTTACGTGCTGACCATCGCGCAAAAAGACATCGATAGCGCGCTCGCAGCGCTTTTGATCTCATCCACTCCCCTCTTTGTCGCCAGCCTCGCCCACTACCGGTTTGCGGACGAACAGATGAGCTGGAACAAGACTGCTGGAATTGCAGTCGGGTTCGTCGGGGTTGGGGTGTTGTTCGGCCCCGATGCGATGTCGGGGTGGGCCGACTCTAGCGTCATCGCCCAGTTGCTCGTTCTGGCGGGTGGGTTTTGCTACGCCATCAACACGATCATCGCGCGGGGCGCACCGCCCATTTCGCCGGCTGTTCTGCCCGCAGGCTTTCTGGGGTTTGCCGCGCTCGCCAGCTTGCCGCTGGCGATATTTGCAGACTACTCCCAGCTGTCTCCGTCAGCCATTGATGTAGCCGCGGTCGTCGCGCTTGGGGCATTCCCAACGGCCGGGGCCGGCTGGTTGCTGATGTTTCTGGTGGCGCGCACATCGGCGACATTCATCGCCCTGACGGGCTACATTATACCCTTGTTCGCCGCCGTGATCGGATACGTGTTCCTGAAAGAGCAGATCGGCTGGGATATGGCGCTTGCGCTCGGCCTGATCTTGGCCGGGGTTTGGCTGGCCCAGCGCCCCTCGAAAGGTCGCGCGATTACGCCGACAGAGTAAACGCGCCACGAATGACCGTGATCGCTTCCCCAAGCAATTCGATCCTCGTGCCTTTCACTTCAACGCCAATCCTGGCGCCGCGGCTGGGAAACGCCTGGTAACAGCGATGCGCTGGCTGACCTGTCAGCTGACTTGCGATCACCGCGAGCATGCAGTGCCAACTTCCCGTCGCGGGATCCTCGTCGATGCCAGATCCCGGCGCAAAAAACCGTGACGTCACCTCGACGTCGCCCTCCCCGCCCAGGGCGAAGCAGCCAAAGTTACCCCTGTCCCAGGTGCCTTCATGTCCCGAAACACCAAGTTTCGCCAGGGCTCTTACGTCCGGTGACAGCCGTTTCACGTCGGCAACACTTTTAAACTGCGCTGCAAAAAACGGCCCGCCCCAGCATCGTATGGGCTCATCCCCGAGTGCCGCAATAATGTCGGGTGTGGCTTCAGTTTCGAACACGGCCGGCGCAGGGAAATCCATGGCGTACCCTGCGCCCTGACGCGCTACGACCAGATCACCGGATTGGCGCGTGCGAAAAATGATCTTTTCATCATCCGCACCAACTTCATTGAGCAGCACGTGCCCTGCCGCCAGGGTTGCATGCCCGCAGAGCGGCACTTCTACCGCTGGCGTGAACCAGCGCAGCTCCCAAGTGCCTTCGCCTGCTGATACGATGAACGCGGTCTCCGCGACATTGTTTTCAGCTGCGATCTTCTGCAGCGTTTCATCATCAAGGAACCCGTCGTCCAGAGGCATTACACAGGCCTGGTTGCCTTCAAAGGCGGCGCTAGCGAACGCATCAACCTGAAAGAATGGGATGTCGGTCTGCATGGCGCTAATCTCCTTTTCGGCTTGCCACAGGCCGTAGCGCCGCCTAGCCCGGCGCACAAACGATGATTTCTAGGGGGGCGTTGAGCCCTGCTGAAGCGAGGAAGCGCCATGGGCGATGGGCAGGCGGTCAACTGGATCCTGGTTCTAACCATTCTGACAGGTAGTTCGATTGCGGCACAGGGCGTGATCAATGGCCGGATGGCAGAGTTCATGGGCGGACCAATGCAAGCCGCCTTCATCAGCTTCAGCGTGGGCTGGATTACCTTGTTCGGGCTGAACCTGGCGTTTGGAAATCCGCTACCTGTGGTGTCTGCGGCAAAGGCTGCGCCCTGGTGGGCCTGGCTTGGTGGTTTGCTGGGCGCTGGCGTCGTCACTCTGGGTGCGTTTGCCGTGCCGCGCATTGGCGTTGCGACCTATGTTAGCGCGTTCATCGCCGGGCAGCTCACAGCAGCATTGTTCTATGACCATTTCGGCATTTTCGGCCAGGCGGTGCGCGAGATTACGCCGCTGCGCCTGCTCGGCGTCGCGTTCATGGGCGTTGGCGTATATCTCATCCGTCGGTTTTAAGGGGAAATCAGGTGCCCAGCCTAGTCTGTAAGCAGGTGACCGGTCCGATCTGGTAATGGCTCCGCTCCAGCGATCTTGGCGATCACCTTGCCTTCCCAGGCCCACACCTGATTGTGGCGCGCAAACAGTTTGCCATCGGTGACGGCTTTAACCTCAATCGGGTCGCCTTCCAGCGGCACGATTTCAGCAATCACATCGCCGACCCGCACACTGTCACCCAATCTCAGTTTGTAAATCACAAGTCCCGCGACCGGTGCCTTCACTTGTTGCATGGCGTCCAGCGCTGTGGCCTCGCAAAGCAGCCGCGGCAGCGCGCCGGGCATGCCGCTGACAATGGCGCGCCGCATCAAGAAGCGGTACAGCCCGATGGCGTCGCGCCGTGCTTCGCGCGGATCAACATCATTGTTAGAGCGCAACTCGACCGTGGCGCTGAAACAGGCGCGTGGAATCGCCGCTGACGCCTGTTTTTTGGCGAGCTTGGCCCAGGGTTGCGAGCAGGCTTCATCAAAGGGTGAACCGCCGGAATTATCGCACAGCAGCACGGCGCGAGCGTCCAGCTCGGCGGCCAGGTCATGCGCTTCGGGCCAAAAGTCAGGCTCTGTATAGATGTGCAAAAGCGCTTCATTGTCAGCGTGCAGGTCAAGCACAACATCCGCATCACTGGCGTGCTTCAGCAGCGTTACCTGCTGGGCTTCAAACGCATCGGCAGGCTCCATTGCGTTGAGGGCTTTCGCCATACCGCCCCGGATCTTGTCGATGTTCTTAGCCGCATCTTCAGTATCGAACTTCCCGACAATCCGGCGGCGTGCCAGGGCAGCGAGATCGGGAAAATCGCGATTGAAATTGCGGCCCGAGCCTTGCTCAACCCGGCCCTGGAGATAACCACCTTGCACCTGGGACAGCCCAATCGGGTTCGCCTGCGGCACGATGACGACCTGGCCGATCAGAAGGCCACGCTCGGCTGCATCGGTCAGCTCTTTGATCAGTTCGCGTATGACCAGTTGGCCCGGGAGCTCGTCGGCATGGAGGCCCGATTGGATATAGGCCTTGGGGCGCGCCTCGGCCTCGCCGAACCGGATGATACGAATCTGATGAACCGTGCCGTCTTCGGTCTCCGGCAGCGCCTCATACCAAGTCTCGATAGGTTGTGGCCCGGCCGGCACAAAGGGCTCAGGTTCAGGCTCGATCACGTCTGCGGTATGGGGCGTTTCGGCCCCAGCAGGGTCGACCGTCTCTCTGGCGCCCACCAGTGCTGAACCGTCACCGTCTTCAATAACCTGATCATCTGCTTCGAGATGAAGCTCACTTTCGCCAACCTGCTTGTCGGAACCCATCACCATCGCACCCGTTTGCGTAAAAATTAGGCATGCCACATTTATCTGTGAGTGCCGTGGAATAAGGACTTTTAAGTCCTTCAATACGCCGCATGGTATAGCGGGTTTTGGCGTTTTGACGAAACGGAATCTCCTTGAGTGAGAGTTGGCTTTACTAACCGGTCGGCTTGGTTGATTTACAAAACAGTTCGAACGGCGCACTGCAAGTCCGGTCGATTGAGAAGGACGGCATGAAGCTCCTGAAATCTTCGGTTTATGTTGGTCCAAATCTCTTCGGACACCAGCCGTTTATCCGCATGACCATCGACCTCGGTCAATTTGCCAACAGGCCAGCCTACGATTTCAAGAAAGACCTGATCTATCCGCTGCTGGAGCATGTACCCAGTCTGGAATTCATCACCTCGGAAGATGGATCGCCCCTCATCGACAAGCTGTTTGACGAGCGCGAGTTTCAGCTTGGCGATCTGATGGCGCATCTGGCGCTGGAGCTGCAACGCCAGGCGGCCGCCACGGTGAGCGGCGCGCGAACGCGGGCGACCGATGACCCGGAAGTCTTTGATGTGTTCTACGGCTACGACTCTCGCGATATCGGTATAAAAGCAGGCGAAGTGGCTCGGCTCACCATTCTTGAGCTGATCGATCCATTGCCATCAGACAAGTTCGAGATCGCCGAGGAAATCGCCGACTTCGTCGATTACGGTGTCTCGCGCACATTGGGGCCATCATCGAACGCGCTGGTGAAAGCCGCCGACGAACGTGGCATCCCCTGGTTCAGGCTGAACAATGACAGCCTGATCCAGCTGGGCCATGGCAAATACCAGAAACGGATCGAAGCCGCGTTGACGGACAACACGTCCCAGATTGCCGTCGAAATCGCCAAGGATAAGGAATACTGCATCGAATTGCTGCGCGACCTGGGCCTTCCCGTCCCGGACCAGCGCTATGTGCGCAACAAGAAAGACGCGGCCCGCGCGGCCAAAGCCATCGGCTATCCGGTCGTCGTGAAACCAGTGGACGGCAATCATGGCCGTGGCGTTTCGCTAAACCTGACCAATGCCGCCGACGTGAAGGACGCGTTTGATCTTGCGCGAGAGGAAGGCAGCGGCGTGATCCTAGAAGAGATGGTCGAAGGCTATGACCATCGCATGCTGATCGTGAACGGCAGACTGGTCGCGGCCGCCAAGCGCGTTCCAGCGCATGTGGTCGGTGATGGACGCCATACCGTTACCGAGCTGGTGGACACCGTGAACGATGATCCGCGCCGTGGCGTTGGCCACGAAAACATGCTCACCCAGCTGCGCCTCGACGAGGCGGCAGTTGCCCTGCTGGACGAGCAAGGCCTCCATGTCGACAGTGTGCCTCGCGACGGCGAGATCGTCGTACTGCGCAAGACGGCCAATCTATCCACAGGCGGAACGGCCATTGACGTTACCGATATCGTCCACCCGGAAAACCGGATCATGGCCGAACGGGCCGTCAAAGCGATTGGGCTGGACATCGGCGGCGTGGACTTCCTGACGGAAGACATATCACGCAGCTTCCGCAACATTGGCGGGGCGATTTGCGAAGTGAATGCCGGGCCTGGCATCCGCATGCACATTGCCCCCTCCGAAGGCGAACCGCGTGACGTCGGCGGCGCCGTAATGGACATGTTGTATCCACAAGGCTCACCCTCAAAGATTCCCGTTGCCGCTCTGACAGGCACCAATGGCAAAACCACCACTGCGCGCATGCTGGCCCATGTTCTCAAAATGGCCGGTCATACCGTTGGCCAAACCAGCACAGACGCCGTAATGATCGACGGCCATGTCAGTGTGAAAGGCGACATGACGGGCCCCGTAGCCGCAAGCATCGTGCTGCGTGATCCGGATGTGGATATGGCGGTGTTGGAAACCGCGAGAGGCGGCATCCTGCGCGCGGGGCTTGGCTACAAACGCTGCGATGTTGGCGCCGTCCTGAATGTCAGTAAAGACCATCTCGGACTGGGCGGGATAGACACGCTCGAACAGCTCGCAGAGGTCAAACGACTGGTGGTCGAAGTGGCAGATGACACTGCTGTGCTCAACGCCGATGACCCCAACACATTGATGATGGCGGCCCACACACAGGCGCGCAACATCTGTTACGTCACCATGAATGAGAACCACCCCATTGTGCGAGAGCATGTAGAACTAGGCCAGGGCGCAGTGGTTCTGGAGCCCGGCGCTGATGGCGACCAAATCGTATTGTATGACAGTGGCAAGCGCATTGCGTTGCTGTGGAGCCACACCATTCCTGCAACCATTGACGGTATGGCGCGCCATAATGTTCAAAATGCCATGTTTGCAGCAGCGATGTCCCACGCGCTGGGACTGGCGCCCGATCAGATCCGCGCGGGCCTGCGCACCTTTGACAACTCTTTCTACCAGTCGCCAGGCCGGATGAATGTCCATGACGGCAATGGCTACCGCACCATTCTCGACTATGGGCACAATGAAGCGGCTGTGCGCGCCATGGTGGCGCTGGTGGAACGCCTCGACCCGACCGGACAGCGGATTGTCTGCCTGACTTGCCCGGGCGACCGGCGCGACGAGGATGCCCGCGCGATTGCACGCTGCACGGCTGGCGCGTTCGATCATTACATCTGCCACCGCGATGCGGACCTTCGCGGTCGTGATCCGGATGAAATCCCCAAAATCCAACGCCAGGAGCTTATCGACGCCGGTGTCGACCCCAACAAGATCGAAATTGTTCCCGATGAACTGAAATCTGTGGAACGCGGCATCGAAATGGCGCGTCGGGGTGATCTCCTTCTTGTGTTTTGCTCTGCGGTTGAAGAAGCTTGGGAACTGATATCGGGCCACAAAACTGCGGCTGAGGCGCCGCAGCCGCCGGAACCACCGCCCAGAATTGGCGCCGCGCCCAAGGACGAGGAAAAAGGCTTTGATATTCCGGATGGCTTCAGCCTTGTGCGCGACGATCGCGGTGTTCGGCTCGAGCCGCTCTCGTAAACCACGTCGCTGATCCATGAGCATTCTCAGACCACTACTCGGAGGTCTCTCCAACGCGAAACCGCGTTTAGCGATTATCGGCGGTCGACTGGAAGACGACAATCGCCTCATCTACAGGGAAATGCGGCGCCTCTCGGAAGGGCGAATCCTGATTTTCCCAACAGCGTCGTCAGAGCCATTTGAAGTCGGCGAAGAAACACAGGAAGTCTTCCGCATTCACGGGTTTGACTGTGACGTTGCCCATGTCAGCGTCGAGAACGCGCTTGAAAGCGCCTTTGACGACAGCCTGATCGCCAAGGTGGCAGACTATGGCAGCGCCTATTTCACAGGCGGGGACCAAGCCAACATTCTGCAAGCATTGGTTCAGAACGGCGCTGAAACCCCGCTCTTGAAGGCCTTGCGGGAGATGGTGGCCAAAGGCGGCCTCCTGGCAGGATCAAGCGCCGGGGCGGCCATGATGTCGTCAGACATGATCATGGGTGGCACCTCCTTTGAAGCCGTCGCGAGCGGCGTCACAGAAGACCCTGAAAGCTCGGGCATTCTGATGGGCAAGGGGCTCGGCTTCTTTGAACATGGGGTCATTGACCAGCACTTCATCAAGCGCGGGCGGCTAGCACGTCTAGTCGTGGCCATGGCCCATTCTGGCCGGGGCCAGGGTTTCGGCATTGATGAAAACACCGCGCTGATTGTCGAGGGGATCCAGGCGCGCGTCGTCGGCGAATATGGCGTCTTCTTCATCGATATGCGCAACGCCAGTATCGACCTGGGCGCCCACGCCTTCGACAAGATCCGGCTCGACTATCTCGATGATGGCGACGTAATCGACTTGAAAAACTTCACGGTCACGCCGAGCGAGAGCAAGCGAAAGATCAAGAAAAACGAGATTGCCTATCGTGCATCCGCGGGCTCGCATCGCAATGCGTTCGGCGCCTATGCGATCTACGACATGGTCGCAAGGCTCGCTCTGGGCGACCCGACGACATACACGCAAGACGAGCTCTTGTCCTTTGATACAAGGGCGAAAACGGCGGCAAACGTCGTTGTGAAACGGGTTAAGCGGAAAACTCGCTGTCTGGTCGCCAATTCCGAAAGCGGGTACCGCATCACCGCCACCAACTTGCTCGCCTCCATCAAAAGCGAAACGTTAGACTCCGAAGCGGTCAGAAAACGCATGGAGCGAGCCTCCATGACGCTCGGCCTTAACCTCAGCGATCGCTCGACACTGATCCTGATCGGTTCCTCACCGCTCTATTTCCAACCCGAACAGCGCGCCGAATTCCTCAGCATGGTCGAAGGGCCGGTGGGGGTCATCGGCGCGGCGTCGTTTGAAGCAAACAAGGCGGCGGAAGAGCACGTGGCCTTCTTCCAGGCCCACGGCATTGAGGCGGTCGACTTGAACGTCTCGATGAAAACGATTGATGGCGCGGTTAAAGATGACAACCAATTGCGCCAGATCGAGTCCATGAGAACCATCGTTTTGTGCGGCGGCAACCAGATCCGACTGGTCGACACACTGCGGCGGCGCGGTGAACAAAGCGCGGTCTTGCGCGCCCTGTCGATTGCCTATGCCAATGGCGCGACCCTGGTCGCCTCCAGCGGCGCAGCGTCGGCCATGCCGGATGTCATGATCTCTGGCGGTTCAACCCAGGAAGCCCTGCGCTATGGCGTCGCCTCAGATCTCAACCATGATGGACTGGTGGTGCAGCAGGGCATTGGCGTCTTTGCCGGCGGCATAGTTGATCAAAACATTCTGACCGGCAAACGCCTCGGTCGTCTGGTAGTTGCGTGCGCCGAAGAGAATGAACGCTTTGGCTATGGTATCTGCGAAGACAGCGCCCTGGTTGCCAGGCGATCTGGAAACGAGTTTCTGGCCATTGGCCGCCATGGATTCGTCCAGGTCGAAACCGACCCGGTCAAGCGCGCCCCGCAAGATGATCGATTTATCGTCAAGGATATTCGGCTGCGCATGATCGCGCCCGGCGATTGCATCAATCTCCAAACCGGTGCGGTCAAGCGCGCCGATGACTCTGACCGCGCCAGACTTGCATTTGACCGGCTAACCGACGACCTCCAGCGAGAGGGCACCGATATCGACCGGCTGGACGGCATCGGCCGAGACCCAAGCTTGCGCCACGCCATCGGTGTGCAACTCCGGCGAACCGATCCAATGACTGCGTTGCTGGACCTGGAATGTGCCCGCGAGGAACACGACCAATAGCGAGATCAAGCTTGGGAACGCCGCCGGGACCTAGCCGCGAGCTGCCGAGAGCTTTTCCAGCGTGGCCATTGCAGTTTCAACGTCGTCTTCTGGTACAAACAGATGATCATGATGGTATCCAGCCACCGGGTTGGTACTGATCCCTGCGTCAGATAACGCAGCAGAAATCTCGGCGATGAAGCCAACCGCGTCCAAAGCAGATGCAACGCTCAGTGTGATCCAGCAAGATGGGAACGTATAGTCAAGGCCGAGGGCCTCCGCCCGTTCCCGGCTCAGGATCAGCGTAGTCCCTTCAGCTTCTTCGAACCGCATCAACACACCTTCAATCTGGCTAGCGTCGTCGGCGCTAAGGGTGATGAAGACAAAACACCCTGGATTCAGCCGAGGCGACATGGAGGTCAGCAATTGCGTTAGATCGCGCTCACCGGGGATTGGACTCGCCATGGTTTCAACCCTGATCGCAAAAAGAAAGCCCGAACAGCTCATACCGTTCGGGCCACACTTGTAGTTAGGGTCAAGGTTTACCTTTAGTCAAACGTCACCGAGTAACGCGCGCCGATCGACCGCGGCGGCGCCACGAATGCGCCGAATGTTCGAACCGATGCACCATTCACCGTCTGGTTGGACAGCGACGTGCCCCGAATGCCGGTTTCAGCATACTCGTCTAGGAGATTGTTGATGAACAGCGATCCGGTCCAGTTCTCGCCTTGCAGAACTGCAGAGACATTGGCGATGCCAAAGGCATCTAGTGTTTCACTGCTACCACGTCCGCCGGTCCGCGTGAGAACTTCTCCCTGCCACGCGTAACCTGCGTTCAGCACCAGATCACCGCCCGGGACAGGGCCGACATCATAGCTGGCAAACGCAGAGAACTGGGTCTCGGGCGCACCGGGGAGCTGGTCACCGGCGATACCGTCTTCGAACGCCGTACCAAATCCAGGCGGTGTGATCGTGCGAATGAGAGATGGCACATCCGCCGTCAGTTCTGCCTGGACAAAGCTTGCGCTGCCGCGAATGCGAAGTTTATCGGTGGCCTGCCAATCGGCAGACATTTCTGCGCCCGTCGACTCAGCGCCCTCCGCGTTGATGGTGATCGTCAGGTTGGCGTTGACAGTCGCAGAATCGAGCTGCGGGTCCGCCCAGTCGATATAGTAAACCGCACCGTTCAGGGTCAGGTCACCATCAAGAAGCGTGGATTTGAACCCAATCTCGTAGTTGGTCGTCTTGTCTGGGCCATACTGGCGCTCATCGAACTGAGCGATATCGCCTGGGTTTGGACCGAATTGCTGTCCTGGCGCAAGAGCACATGCGCCTTGGGTCGCGTTAGGGTCAAACACAGTACACTCGGCAATGCCGTTCGACTCACCAATACGATAGCCCTCGGAAATCGTACCATAGGCCAGCAAATCGTCGGTCACATCATAAGACACGTTGAACTTATACAAGAACCCGTCGTCAGACTGGGCCAGGTCGGGGTCAAACGGATTGTCCTCAATTTCGTCCAGCGTTTGGGGCGTGAACGTCAAAGGTTCAAACAAAGGAAAGTCCACCGATGATGCAGCTTCAAGATCGTATTCATAATAACGACCACCGACGGTTACCGTCAGCTTGTCTGTGATGTCGTAACCGATCTCACCGAACAGTGCGGACTCCGTCAGCTTGTCATTGCTGGTCGAGAAGTATTCGAGAGCGTCCGGGCGATCGGTCAGCCCAAAGTCAAAGGCCGGTTGATTGACGAATGGCACATAATTCGGAACAAACTCGGCAGAGAACCCAGCCGTTTCAGCAACGTTGTAATACCCGCCAACAATCCAGTTGAGTGGGCCATCCGTTGTCGAGACGAGCCGCAGCTCCTGGTTGAAACGTTCCTCGATGCCTTCTTCGCGGGTGAAGGCCGTAAACTGAGGGAACGTCTCGTAGCTGTATTCCAGAGAGATCAGCAGATCGGTCTGGTCGCGCTGCCCTTCATCTTCGAACTTGCTGATACCGGTAGCCGACGTCAGCTCAGCAAAACCAAGGTCTGCCGTGACTTCCAGAGCAAGCAACTGGTTGGTGATGTTGTTTGGCTCTTCCACACGCAGGGCAGCTTCATATTCGCCTGCCGGCACGGTGGAGCGTTGGCCGGAAATCTGCCGTCCGCCGATATCGGCATCCTGATAATAATAGGTCAGCGTGCCATCGAGCCAGTCTGTTGGCGTCCATCGCGCCGCGAGGCGACCTGAAAGCGTATCTTCAGAGTTGGCATCCTCGATCGGGTTGAAATTCGCCGCCAGAGCGGTCGGATCGGTGAAATCGGGATCTGGTTCGGAAACACCAATTTCCTGAACGACGAACGGATAGTCGATGAAGCCGCTATCAGCCTCATAGTCGAGCGATCCGCGAATGGCGAAATTGTCGGAGAACGCCTTGTTAACGGTGAAGCCAACCTCATAGCTGAGATCGTCCGCGTCATCATATTTCGACAGTTCGGACCGGAAGGTGAACGACTCGCCATCAAAATTGGGCTTGTTCGGGATGTAGCGGATCGCGCCGCCCAGCGTTCCGGCGCCATAAAGCGTGCCCTGTGGGCCGAGCAGAACTTCGACACGGCTGAGATCGTTGAGCTTGAAGTCAATAAAGACCGGGATCTCGCCGAGATAGGTGGCCACGGTTCCGCCGCCGTTGTTGTTGCCGTCGCCAGATCCAAGCGGATCGGCGTTCAAACCGCGCACAATGATGGGGTTACCCTGGCGCCCGCCGCGATCCACGACATTAATGCCCGGGATGTAGGCGAGTGTGTCTGCCAGTTCGTCAAAGCCTTGCTCTTCGATCTGGCTGCCGCCAACGGCAGCGATGTTCAGCGGAATGTCCTGGACGGACTCCTGGCGCCGGGTTGCGGTTACAAAGATCGTGTCCTGAACGGCAACGGCTTCTTCGGGATTGTCCTGAGCGGCCGCCATCATGACGGGTGAAGCTCCGATTGCGCACAATGCCATCAAGCTGACGGAAGTTCTAAGTGCTGTCTTATGAACGGGACGGTTCATTCTAAACTCCTGGTCTTCGGTCGGCTACCCGAAGACCGGGTCCGTCATCCGCATCCTTTCATCGGGGCCTGAAAAGCCCCTGCCACTGCTTTGGGGCGATTGAAAACCCATCACATTGGGGATAGGCGACCGTTATACAGGCAGAGAGTCAACTTGATTTTTTACAGTTTGTGCGGCGATAGATTCAGTGATGCAAAACGGTCACAATACAAAATCAGCCCTCCAGGAAGGGATGAAGCGCCTCGCAAAGGGCGATTATCGGGCCGTTCATGCTGATGCCATATTGATGATCGAGCAATGGGTGGAAGATCCCGTCCCCTACTTTCTGCTCGGCATCATCGCGCTCGACCACGGGAATATAGTAAAAGCGGTGTCATTATTTGAGCAGGCATCTGCCTATGATTTAGGCAATCCCATTTACAAAACCCACCTCGCCCGTGCTCTCACGCTACAGAACCGACAATCGGAAGCGCTTACGGCCGCCGACGACGCGTCCGTCCTTGCCATCGAGGACGCCCACACCGCGGACACACTCGGCGTGGTGTTTAGTCGAACAGGGTTCCACGAGCGGGCGATCCCTCTCTTTCGCAAGGCGGTTGCTCTGGATGCAGGCCCAGCCAACTTTCACTATAATCTTGGATCATCCTGCCAGTTCATGGGGGATTTCGATGCCGCCAAGCAGGCCTACGAGGCGACACTAGAGCGAGATCCCGATCATTTTCGCGCCTGGTCATCCCTGATTTCTTTGTCAAAACAGACCGAGGACAACAATCACCTAAGCGATCTGAAAGAGCGTTTTGAACACCATCAACACCTGGCCGATGCGCGGTTGCACCTGGGTCACGCCTTGGCAAAAACCTATGAAGACCTCGGCCGCTACGCTGACAGTCTGGCTTGGTTGACGAAGGCAAAGTCTTTGAAACGCTCTGAGTTGGCCTTAGATATTGCCGATGACCTTAAACTGTTCCAGTCGGCAAAGACGATGCCATGCGGGACCGATACGACAACGAAACCACTGAGTGAGGCTGCACCGATTTTCATCGTTGGGCTTCCGAGAACCGGCACAACACTGGTCGATCGCATTCTTTCGAGCCATGCCGATGTGACGTCCGCCGGTGAGTTGAACACGTTTGCCGGCCTGATAAAAACAGCGTCAGGGTCAGCGTCCAACCTCGTGCTGGATGTAGACACGCTTCAATCGATCGAGAACGTGGATCTTTCGACCATCGGCCGTGATTACGTGGCGGCGACCGCCCCGTTGGCGCGCGGTGCGCCTCGCGTGACCGACAAGATGCCGCTCAACTTCTATTATGCCGGGCTGATCCACCGCGCCTTGCCGAACGCCCGAATTATTGCCCTTCGCCGCGGGGCAATGGACAGCTGCTTGTCAAATTATCGCCAGCTGTTTTCCACCGGTTTCTCCTACTACAACTACACGTTCGATCTGGCCGATACTGCGGCTTATTACAGGGCCTTTGATGATCTCATGGCGCACTGGGGCAGATTTATCCCAGACAACCGGTTCATGCAGGTCCGCTACGAAGACATCGTTTTCAATCAGGAAGCAGAGACTCGCCGGTTGCTGGAATTCTGCGGGCTGACCTGGGATGAGGCGTGCCTGCGGTTCCACGAGAACACCGCGCCAGTATCGACGGCAAGTTCGGTGCAGGTTCGCCAACCGCTCTATAGCGGCTCGATCGGTCGTTGGCGGCGCTATGACACTCTGCTCAATGATCTGGCAGCGGGCCTGGGCAATCTTGCAGACACCTGACCGCGCTGGACATTCCATGCGCTGACTTACAACACTGACTATTCTTCGAAATGGAAACGCGCCTTGGACACATCGAACGAATTTGCGGTTGTGGCGATCTCCGAGGACCAACGGGTCGCGTGGCCACGTATTGCATCGGTCGCTGCAATGGTTGCGTTCTCCCTGCCAACTTTCATAACCGGGTTGGAATTGTATCATGAGATGACGCCAACAGCTGCCGCATGGGCGCTCGTTTTCGGCTCTATGATCATCTTTGTGGTAGGCGCGCTCATGGGTGTGATCGGCGCGCTCACCCATATGAGTTCATACTTGCTGGTGCGCATTGCGTTCGGTGACCGCGGGGCTGGCCTAGTCAACATCGCCTTCGCCATTTCGTTGCTCGGCTGGTTTGGGGTGAACATCAACCTGTTTGCCGAGGCCGCAGATGGACTGTCACAGACCGTTTTCGGGCTCTCCCTACCGCCGCTGGTCTGGATGGGGATCGCCAGCGCCGCCATGACCTTCACAACGCTCGTCGGGTTCTCGGCCATCAACCGGTTGTCAGTGATACTCGTGCCCGTTTTGGCCGTGGTGACGCTGTTGCTGATCTATCAATCGGCGCAATTGCAAGGATTGGGCGGCTATTTCTCCGGTGACACAGTTGGCCCGCTATCTTTGGGCGACGGCGTGTCTGCTGTTGTCGGGGCGATCATCATCGGGGCGATTATCCTGCCCGACATCACCCGGTTTGCCCGGCACTGGTCGGGCGCGGTCTACACAGCATTGTTCTCTTACGTCGTGGCTCAGCTGATGGTCATGGGCGCTGCTGCTTTTGCGGGCGGCGCGACGGGCGAGACAGAAGTCATCGACCTGATGGTCAACATCGGGCTTGGCCTTGGAGCGTTCATCATCGTGATTGCCGGAAGCTGGGTTTTGAATTCACTGAACCTCTACAGCGCCGTTCTGGGCATAAAGGCAACCTATCCGAAGGTGCCGACCATTGGCCTTACCTTGTTGCTCGGCGTGGTTGGTATCATTGCCGGGGCGCTCAACCTTCTCGATCACTTCGTGACGTTTATCTTCTACCTGTCGGTGATCTTTGTGCCTGTCGCGGGCGTGCTCGTCGTTGACTATTTCCTGATCCGGCCTGGCGCCTACACCATCGAGACCCTCTCGAAAAACGCCGCGATCAATGTGAAAGCGTTCGCAAGCTGGGGCGCCGGCGCGATTATGGCCGTATTGATGTCGGAGGGCGTCATCGCGTCTATAACGGGCATGGCAGCGCTTGATGCGGCGATCCTGGCAGCCCTGGTCTACACGCCCTTGTCGTGGGGCGACCGCCAGCGCGCGACGCAAGATGGACCCAAGCCATGAGGATTGGTATTGATGTCGGCGGCACGCACACTGACGCTGTCGTGATGGACGGCGAAACTGTGCGCCTTGCCCACAAGGCCCTCACAAGCGCTGACATCATTACCGGTATTCGCACCGCATTGCGCCACCTGCAAGCTGAAGGCACCGATATGCGCGCGATTGAAGCGGTGATGATCGGCACCACCCAATTCACCAACGCGGTCATTGAGCGGCGCGGGCTCGCCAAGGTTGGCGCCATCCGAATAGGGCTGCCATCCGGGCGCGGCATGCCGCCCAAGCTCGGCTGGCCCGGCGATCTCTCAACTGCACTCGGCGATAGCGTTCATATGCTCCATGGCGGCTATCTTTATGACGGCCAGCCCTTGTCGCAGATCGACGAGGCCGAGATTGATGCAGTGATCGAAGACTTGACCTCACGCAGCCTGAAAACCGCGGCCATCACGTCCGCGTTCTCCCCGATGAATGCAGAGCCGGAATCCTATTTGGCGGAACGTTTGCGCGCGGCGATTCCCGGACTGCAGTTGACGTTGTCACACAGCATCGGACGTGTCGGCCTGCTTGAACGCGAAAATGCGGCGCTCCTGAATGCCTCTCTTTTGAGTTTTGCAGATCGTGTGGTCGATGCCTTTGAACAAGCCGCGATAGACTTCAGCCTCACCTGTCCCGTCTATGTCAGCCAGAATGACGGCACCTTGATGCAAAAGGAATTTGTGCGCGAGTTTCCGGCGCTTACCTTCTCATCCGGGCCGACAAACTCCCTACGCGGCGCCGCAAAACTGACCGGGCTGCAGGATGCTATTGTCATCGATATTGGCGGTACGACGTCAGATATCGGTGTGTTGAAAGGCGGGTTCCCGCGCGAGTCCAATATGGTTGTTGAAGTCGGCGGCGTGAGGACTAATTTCCGGATGCCGGATATCCAGGCCATCGGCCTAGGCGGGGGGAGTCTTGTGCTCGACGAGGGGCGCACAATCGGCCCTCAATCGGTCGGCCACGATCTTGTAACCAAAGCCCTCGTTTTTGGCGGCGACACGCTGACGGCGACCGATATCATCGTCGCCGCGGGGCGGGCCGAGGTCGGTGATCCGACAGCTGTTGCAGACCTGTCGTCCGAGCTTGTGGCAATGGCCCTTACGACCATGCAAACCATACTGGAGGACGGGCTGCGCGCGATGAAAACCAGCCATGAGCCGGTCCCGGTAATCCTAGTCGGCGGCGGCGCAATTCTCGCTCCGGAAACGCTTGCAGGCGCTTCAAAAGTGTATCGCCCTGAAAACAGCGGGGTGGCGAACGCCATCGGCGCCTCCATCGCCCTGATCGGAGGGGAAGCCGAGCGGTTCGTGAACTACGCAGAAACCGACCGCGAGACCGCACTTGCTGACGTCACAAAAGCGGCCACAGATGTGGCGGTCTCTGCTGGCGCGGTGCCGGCGTCCATCCGCACCACCGATCTGGAAGAGACCATCATCCCTTACATGGACAATGGCGCGGCCCGCGTGCGGGTGAAAGTTGTCGGAGATGTTGCCTCGCTCAATACCCCGGCGGGAGAAAGCCCATGATACTCGACGTCGATGATCTGGCAGACCTGTCAGCCGGTGCGGCATTCCTGGCCACGGGAGGCGGCGGCGATCCATACCTGACCTATCTCAGCGCCTGCGAAGGCCTGCGCAAATATGGCCCGGCGGACCTGCTTGCGCCCGAAGAGATCGCCGATGACGCCCTCGTCGTCGCCGTGGGCGCGGTGGGCGCACCGACTACCAGTCTTGAACTGTTGCCGTCGGTGGATGAGAGCATTCAGGTGCTGGAAGCCTACAAGAGCCTGACAGGTCGGAAAGTGGACGCGGTCGTGTCCTTTGAAATAGGCGGGGGCAACTCATTGATCCCCATCGTTGCAGCAGCTGCCAACGGCATTCCGGTGATCGATGGCGACGGCATGGGGCGCGCACTGCCCGAAGCGACAATGATGACTTACGCCCTGGCCGGAATCGCGCCAACATCCGCGGTCGCGCTGGACTATCGAGGCGAGGCAGAGCTGATCGAGGCAGACACGACCGAAGCATACGAAGCGCTGATCCGAGCGTTCGCGCTGGAACGTGGCGGCATGGCGTTGAGCGCCGAATTTCAAATGACGGGCGCGCAGATGAAGTCCTGCATCGTGCCCAATACGGTATCGCTGTCCAAAGCGCTCGGTCAGGCCCTGCGCGAAGGCAACGGTAGCGCTCAGCAACGCAGCGCACGTCTCGCCGAAGTGTTTGAGCCGTCGATCTATGGGGCGTTCAAAAACCTCTACAGCGGCATCGTTTCTGATGTATCGACCAGCGTTCAGGGCGGTTTTGATGTGGGCAAGGCTGTCATCTCGCCCCTCATTGAGGATGGTCGCGCGCCGCTCTACATCGACATCCGCAACGAGTATCTCACCGCGCGCCAGGGCGATGCCGTTTTAGCGTCGGTTCCGGATCTGATCACGATACTGGATTTTGAGACCGCCCAACCGATCAATGCTGAACGTTTACGCTATGGGCAAAGGGTCTCGGTGTTCGCCATCGGGTGCCCGGCACACTACCAAACTGACCACGCCTTAGGTGTCGTGTCGCCCCGCGCATTCGGCTTCGATTTCGACTACGTCCCGCTTATGCGGTAGAGCGCCACGCCAACCCGAACCTTCATCACAGCATCTTCGCTTTACGCGCACGTCGGCTTGTGAGACAGACGCGACGGGCCAGCGCTCCCCAACGGGCGCCAGCCTATCTGTAAGGATAGGAGACAAACAGATGACAACAGTGTCCAAACCGGACGTGCGCCCCGCATGCGCACATTTTTCGTCCGGCCCCACGGCCAAACGGCCTGGCTTTTCCCTCAACCAACTTGAAGACGCCGCACTCGGCCGTTCGCACCGTTCCAAGGATGCGAAAGCCAAGCTGAAAGAAGCGATCGACCGCACACGTGTCAGCCTCGGTGTGCCGGATGACTATCTTGTTGCCATTGTGCCAGCCTCCGATACAGGCGCGGTAGAAATGGCCATGTGGTCAATGCTGGGCCAGCGTCCCGTTGACGTGTTTGCCTGGGAAGCCTTTGGCAAAGACTGGGTGAAGGACGCCCTGGACCAGCTCAAAGACGTCGATGCCACCGTGCATGTGGGTGACTATGGCATCCTGCCGGATTTCGCCGCCGCGCGCGACGATGCCGACATCATCTTCACCTGGAACGGCACCACCTCGGGCGTGCGTGTGCCAAACGCGGATTGGATCAAACCCAACCCGGATCGCATCGTCATCAATGATGCGACGTCTGCCTGTTTCGCCATGGAGATCGACTGGTCGAAATGCGATGTGGTGACCTATTCCTGGCAGAAGGTGCTGGGCGGGGAAGCCGCCCATGGGATGCTGATCTTATCGCCAAATGCGGTGCACAGACTGGAAACCTATGTACCTGACCGTGCGCTGCCGAAAGTGTTCCGAATGACAAAGGGCGGCAAGATCAACAAGGGCCTGTTTGAGGGCGCAACGATCAACACACCGTCTCTGCTTTGCGTGGAAGACTATTTGAAAGCCCTGGATTGGGCCGATAGCCTTGGCGGTTGGAAGGGCCTGAAAGCCCGCTCTGACGAGAGCCTTTCTATTCTAGACGCCTGGGTTGGCAAGACCGATTGGGTGGAATTCCTGTGTGCGGACACTTCGGTGCGCTCCAACACCGGCGTGACGCTGAAACTGGTCGATCCGCGCTTCACCGCGCTGTCTGAGGATGATCAGCGCGCTTTCATGAAGAAGTTGACCGGCCTTCTGGAATCCGAAGGCGCCGCCTTTGACGCCAACGGCTACCGCGATGCCCCTCCCGGCCTTCGCATCTGGTGCGGAGCAACGGTAGAGCCGTCCGATGTGGCCAAGCTGACGCCGTGGCTCGACTGGGCGTTTGCCGAGACGATCACCGACGCTTGAGCTGAGTAGAGGGTGGTCACCGTCACACTTCGCCTCGCCAATCAGGCCGACATTGCAATGCTGAAGGCCTGGGATGAGGAACCTCATGTCAAATTTTCAGACCCAAAAGCGGGCGATGGCTCCAGCTGGGACTGGGACGAGGAGATTGAGGCGGGTTGGGACGGATACTGGCATTTCGTCGCCGAGGCCGATGGAACTTCCATCGGTTTCGTTCAAGTGATCGACCCCCATGTCGAGCATTCTCAGTATTGGGGGCCGATGAGCGCAGGATACCGCGCCATCGATATCTGGATCGGCCCGGCAGACTGGCTCGGAAAAGGTGCCGGGACAGAGATAATGCGACAGGCCTTAGCCTTCTGCTTCGCAGACGCCGGCGTCCACACCATCCTGATCGACCCTATTGAGACCAACACACGCGCGCACCGCTTTTACCAGCAGTGTGGCTTCACCCCGGTCGGACCGCGAGACTTTGACGGCGACCGGTGCCTTGTCCACGAATTGAAACGTGCCGATTGGCACACAGGAACCTGACCTATGCCTAAAGTACTTATCGCCGACAAACTCAGCCCCGCAGCCGTGGAAATTTTCCACCAACGCGGCCTGGAAACCGAAACCGCCGTCGGCCTGTCGAAAGACGAGTTGATCGCGAAAATCCCCGAATTTGACGGCCTTGTCGTACGTTCAGCCTGTAAGCCGGACGCAGACGTGATCGCCGCCGCTGAGAATCTGAAAGTGATCGGCCGTGCCGGGATCGGTGTCGACAATATCGACATCAAGGCCGCCACCGGCAAAGGCGTCGTCGTGATGAATACGCCCTTCGGCAACGCCATCACCACAGCCGAACACGCCATCGCAATGATGTTCGCCTCAGCACGCCAGATCCCCGCGGCCAATGCCGGCACCCAGGCGGGTGCGTGGCCCAAAAAGGCCTTTATGGGCCGTGAGTTGACTTACAAAACCCTCGGCCTGATCGGCTGTGGCAACATTGGCTCTCGCGTTGCCGAGCGGGCCCTCGGCCTGCAGATGAAAGTCGCCGCCTACGACCCGTTCCTTACCGAAGAGCGCGCCGTGGAAATCGGCGTTGAGAAGGTCGAGTTGGATGAAATGTTGGCTCGCGCCGACGTGATCACGCTTCACGTGCCCAAAACCGACGCGACCGCGAACATTCTCTCGCGCGAAAACCTCGCCAAGACCAAGCCGGGCGTCATTCTGGTGAACTGTGCACGCGGAGGACTGGTCGATGAACCCGCCGTGGCCGAACTGCTGGAAAGCGGTCATATCGGCGCCGCCGCGTTTGATGTGTTCGCTGAGGAACCGGCCAAGGAGAACCCGCTTTTCGGAGTGGCCAACTTCATTGCAACGCCCCATCTTGGCGCAGCCACCGAAGAAGCGCAGGAAAACGTTGCCCTGCAGGTGGCCGAGCAAATGAGCGACTACCTTTTGACCGGCGCGGTGACGAACGCGCTGAACATGCCGTCCGTCACAGCCGATGAAGCGCCGCGCCTGAAGCCCTTTACGGCACTGGCTGAAAAGCTGGGCTCTTTCGCGGGCCAGATCAGCGATTTCGGCTTTGAAGAAGTGGTTATCGAGTATGAGGGTGAGGTGGCAGAGCTGAACCGCAAACCGGTGACAGCTGCGCTTTTGGCCGGCCTGATGCGGCCATCACGCGGAGATGTGAACATGGTGTCTGCACCCGCCATCCTTGCCGATAGCGGTGTCAAGCTCACCGAAACCAAAACCGAGGACAGCCCCGTCTATGACAGCTTGATCCGTGTGAAGGTGAAGACCAAGGCAACGCAAAATGCCCCCGAAGGCGGCTGGCGCACCCTGGCCGGAACTGTCTCACCCGCAGGGCCCCGAATGGCCGAGGTCAAGGGCATGGCGCTGGAAGCCGATTTCGCGCCAGTGATGCTGTATGTAAACAACCATGATGCACCAGGATTTATCGGCTCACTTGGGCAGATGCTGGGCGAAGCTGGCGTGAATATCGCAACCTTCCACCTTGGCCGGACTGAGGCGGGCGGTGAGGCGATTGCTCTGGTGGGCATCGATATGGCCCCGCCAGAAAGCGTGGTCGACGCGCTGAACGCACTTGCTGCTGTTCGCTATGTAAAAGTGCTCAGTTTCTAACGAGGATTAGTGGGTAATACGATCGGAATGAGCGCTTTGCCCACGCCGGACCAAAACGAACGTATAAAACAAAAAAGCCCCTGATTTTCCGAATAAAATCAGAGGCTTGCTTGGGTGCGGGAGTAGGATTTGAACCTACGACCTTCAGGTTATGAGTTTTTTCTTGGCGCCTTGTAAGAAACTGCAAATTCTTGCAAATAATTGCACAGAGTATTGTTTTTGTTAATTATTCTTGACTCTCGCATCTGTTAGTGTATGCATGGTTTTGCACTCAAATGCAGCCCAAGTGGTCCCCATATGGTCCCCAGAACCGGCCTTCAGGTAAGAGACTCAGATGAAGATTAGGATTACAAAACGCGCAGTGGACGGCCTTACCCCCGGCGACAAATACACGGAGTATTTCGATGAAAACTTGACCGGGTTCGGCGTGCGCGTGCGCCAGTCTGGACGCAAAACCTACTTCGTAAAAGGACGCCATCAGGGCCGTCAGCGGCGCATCACAATTGGAGAACACGGTCCTGTCACCGCTGAGCAAGCTCGCGCTAGGGCCAAGCAAATCCTTTTCGATTTTTCCCAAGGGCAGAACCCAACCGAACAATCCGACTTGGAGAAAGGCATGTGTGACAAAGGTCGCCTTCACGCCAAAGGTCTCGATGGCTTCGTCGGTGCCTTTGTACATGCCTGCCGGGATTGTCGCCTTGGCGTAG
>JBCCAA010000176.1:0-2062 GCA_039815055.1 Pseudomonadota bacterium
CCCCGGCGGGTCAAATGGGGGATCAACACCCGCGTAACCGACATCTACCGCGACAAGGATATGCTCAAGTTCTATCGCAAGGCGGGCCTTGTCCACGTCAGCCTCGGCACCGAAGCCGCTGCTCAGATGAAGCTGGACACCTTCAACAAGGAAACCAAGGTCGAGGAGAACAAGACCGCCATCCGGCTCTTGCGCGAAGCCGATATCCTGGTGGAGGCCCAGTTCATCGTAGGCCTCGACAACGAAACGCCCGAGACGCTGGAAGAAACCTATCGCATGGCCTGGGATTGGCAGCCCGATCTCGCCAACTGGTCGATGTACACGCCCTGGCCCTTCACACCGCTCTTTCAGGAACTGAAGGACCAGGTCGAGATCTACGACTTTGCCAAATACAACTTTGTCACGCCCATCATGAAACCCGCGTCGATGGAGCGGGGTGAATTGCTCGACGGTGTGATGAACAACTATCGCCGGTTCTATAGCAAGAAGGCTTTGTTCCACTATCCTTGGCGCGGCACCGGGTTCCGGCGACGGTATCTGTTGGGCTGCTTATACGCCTTCCTGAAAGCCGGCTTCCAGCGCACGTTCTACGATCTCGGCAAGGCAGGCTATTGGGGCCCACAGACCAAGAACTCCGTGGACTTCCAGTTTGACGAAACTCGACAATTAGCCGAAGCGCAACTGGAGGATTGGGAGGCTGCCGCTGACCGCGCCGCGCGCGCCAAGGAGCGGCGTGAAGCGGTGAAAGCGCAGACGCGCGAACGCAAAGCCTCCTTCAAGATGCCCAATGGCGCTGTTGTACGCGCCTACGGGGGTGGCGATCAGCAAATAGAGGATGTCTGAGGAAGCACTTAGAACGCCTGGTCTGATCGGGCCAAATGCGATCTTGCAGCTCTTGCCGGTGCTGGATCTCAGTCTTGGACCGGAGCGGCGCGCCCAGATGCTTGCGGCCGCCGGTATCATCGGTCTGCCGGACGGTCGATCGATGATCTCCGAAGACGATGCCGCCAGGCTGCACCGACAATTGCGTTCGGAGGTGCCAGACGTAGCCCCCGCCATCGCGTCGGCGGCTGGGATTGCCACCGCCAATTACATCATGGCCCACCGCATACCACGCGCCGCGCAATGGGTCCTGAAAGCGCTGCCCAGGGATCGGGCGGCGATCATGCTGTCCTCGGCCGTTGAGAAACACGCCTGGACCTTCGTTGGCTCTGGTCGCTTTACTGCCCGCGACGCATGGACCTTCGAAATAGAAAGAAATCCCCTCATTCGTGGCGAAATGAGTGAGGGTTGCCTGTGCCATTGGCATGCGGCTGTGTTCGAGCGGCTCTACCAATCCTTGGTCACGCCATCTTGCCGTTGTGTGGAAACTCGCTGTGGAGCACAAAGCGCCAGCGAAACATGCCGCTTTAATCTGACGTGTGAAGCGTGAAACCAAGCGCCAAAGACCGGCGTCAAATATCCACCCCGAGATTGATATCCGGCCCGTCAGGTGCGACGGGCGCAGCCGCTCCAGAGATGCGCGCCCTGCAAGACGTAACCTCAGAAACTCCTAGCCATCGGCGAGCTTTCGCAATGCGATGTCCGCACATTGGCCCAGGGGCTTTGTGCTGGACCTTGGCAAATCGGGAAGAGACATCCCAATCCCGGGCTCGCGCACCCAACGGTAGGCGGGGGAGACTGCGACGGCCGTCTTCTTCGGGTCGCTATCGTCCGATGCCCCGGGCGCCCGAAGGCGCCCCGCGCGTTAATGCATGATTTCGCTGTAAGGGCACACATCGTCCTCAAATGGCACGTGGCGGCGGCGGAAACGGGTATTCGTGACTGCCTCTGGCGCGCTGATACGGTCCATGCGGAAGTGGCGGAAATCATTCCGCGCCGGGTCCCAGGCCACCAGATACCACAAGGGGGGCAGGATCAGCATCGCTTGTGGCTCAACCTCACGGCGGGTCTGATGCCCCTTGGCATCGCGATAGACAAAACGGATCAGCTTGCGTTCCAGGAACGCCACTTCGAACGCCGGCAAAAGCGCGGGATCCATCCTGCCCATATCGGACAGGTC
>JBCCAA010000036.1:0-29294 GCA_039815055.1 Pseudomonadota bacterium
AGCCGTCCAGCCGCCGGTTGGCGGGGTGAAGGTGTAGGTCACGACATTGCCATCGATGCTGAAGTCGGTCGGCGTAACGTCGCCGCCCACTGGATCGGTGACGGTCACATCATCGGCGCCGAAGGTGGAGGCGTCCACCTCGCGGTCGTCGCTATAGGTGACCTCGATGACGAGTGGCTGGCCTGGTGTCACGCTGACCGTGGAGGTAAACGTGCCCACTGGTGGGGTCACATCCGGAGCCTCGGTGAGATTGACGACAATAGTGCCAAACCCCGAAACTCCCGAGCTGTCCGTCGCTATGAAGTCGACTTCGAAGAAAGGTTCTGAAAAACTCGCCGGTACAATGATGTTGCCGTTCTCGACCAATATGTCTGGTTCAGTCGGCCGCACCGTCAGTGTGACTGAGTCGCCAACATCTTCGTCTGTCACTTCAACCAAACCGGCAATCGAAAAGACTGTTTCTATGCCGGAAGTCGCATCGAGTTCCTGCTGAAATACTGTCACCACTGGCGCATCATTGGTGTTGTTCACCGTCAGGTCGAAATTGGTCTCCACGCTTTGACCTGCTTCATCAGTGGCGGTGAGCTTGATGGAGATCGCGCCCACATCGCCATTCTCCGGTGTGCCGGAGAAGGTCTTGGTTTCGGCATCAAAGGCGAGCCAGCTTGGTAGAGCGCTGTCATCGTCCAGCGTGGCCGCCAGTGTCAGGGCCGCTTCGCCATCTTCATCGGCGAACGTGCCATCGGGAATGGTGAAGCTGAACGCCGCATCCTCATCAGCCGCCTGGGCCTCAATCGGGCTCGCGACCGACGGGATGGCGTCATCCTCGGTGACCGTGCCCGTGGCGGTGTTGTTGTCGCCGTCTACTTCGTAGCCAACGGTCGTGACACTGATCAGCTCGACGCTGACTGTCTCGGACCCGTCGTCCAGATTATCGTTCTGCACCTCGATCACCGCAGCGGCCATGCCGGCGGTGTCGAAAACGACACCGTTGAGCGTGACCGACTGAACCTCGCCGCCATTGATGGCGTATTCCACGATCAGGTCGAGGGTGGCTTCTTCGGCCACCGAAAGCGCAAGCGGGAAGCCAAGCAGTGACACGCCGGTGTCGCCCTGCTCGATCAAAAGCGGGGCATCGCTGATGGAGACCAGGATGGGTGCGTCGTCCTCAGTTACAGTCGCTGTCGCACTGGACGCAAAGGGCTCAAAACGCAAACCCAATCGTCCACCGAGCCCCGTGAGCCTGATATCAACGTCGTCCGGCCCATTGTCGACGTCATCGTTTTCAATAAAGACCGTAACGATTCCGACACCGTTTTCATCGAACGATACTGTTTCGCTACTTACCGTCTGCTCTTCTCCACCATTCACCGACCAAGCGTATGAAACTAGCAAGTCTTGAGCAGCTGGAGGTGTGATCAGAATTTCAAACTGGACGGATGTGGAATCTGTGTTGCCGCCTTCCACTACCTCAATGAGGTCCTGATTGAAGCCCACATAGGTTTGAGGCTCGATGACACCGCTTCCCAAGACTTCAGCGCTGGGGTTTCCTGCTGCGTCCAATACCGCACCGTCATTCAAGACAATGTCAAACGGACCGATCGGCCATCCGCCATCTGGCTCAGGAAAATTAAATCTGGCGTCGATTAGACGATCTGTAAGAACGGTAGTACTCACAAAATCGGCAGAATACTCAACACCGTTCACTGTGACCACAAGACCGTCCGCAGTTATGGACGAAGCGTCCAACAGCGTGTCATCCGTGAATCTGACCTGCACACCTACGCTCGTTTCGGCATAGTAAACAGCGCTACCAACTATGCTAGCCGTCGGCGCGACCGTGTCGGCTGGCGTGTCGTTCGACGTCACCCGCAGATAGTCCCAGCTCGCCGTGAAGTCTTCCGCATCATTGAAGGATGTTGAATAGGCGCCAACGAACAGGCCGCCGCCATTTGGACCCGTAGACGGATTCATCCCGTTGATGGCCGCCGCAATGTCACCGGTGACCACAAAGGTCTGGGCGACGATCTCGGCTCCAACTGGGACACCCGCGGCATCAACCGGTTGGATCCGCGGCGTCACCGTAATGTTGGCCGGATCGCTCCGGTCAATATCCATCGACAGGATGTAGGCCGGCGCGGCCGCCTGGGTGGCGTCAAGAGTAATCGCCTGGGACAGGGCGCCTCCGCCCGTTCCGGTGTTTGCCGGATTGGCATCCTGGTGGGCGTCATCATTGTCCCAGCGAATGTCGATGATCGGGTTACCATCCCCAATGGAGGCGCGTGCGACCTTGATGTAACTTTCCTGAGTGCCATCGCCGATCTGGATGCCGAACGCGGCAAACTTAACCGCCGGAATGCCTCCATCGGGTGCGACGATCTTTGACGTCACTGTGAAACTGTCAGTGTCCGACGTGTTCAGCATGAAGCCATAATCGTTTTGGCTGGCATTATTATCGTTGAAACTATCGCCATCCGTGGCGGTGACTGAAAGCAATCCGTTTTCAATCTTGCCGGAAGCATCAGTCGCGCCGAGATACGGATCGACATCATCGCCCGTGCCGGTCCCATCCGGATTGACGTTTACGCCCGACAGGCCGGTGCCTTCAGACAGCGGATCTACCGGACCAGCCTCGTTGAATTCAACGCCGATTGTCTGGCCGGCTTCCAAAACGTTGGAGAGGCCATTTGTGGCGTCGAGATAAGCCGGATCGAGGGCGTTGACGACACCGTCTTCGTCAAGGTCGGACGTATCAATGGCGTCGTCTTCGGTGATGGTCGCCGTACCAGTAGCTTGAGCGCCCAGGGTGTAAACCGTCGAGTTTACAGACGTGATCGTGACCGTGACAGCATCTGCGCCGTCATCAACGTCATCGTTTGGAAGCGTGATTGCAAGCGAGCCAGTACCCGAAGCGTCGACCGTAACGTTGGCGTTGGTGGTCTGCACAACGCCGTCGACATTGATTTCAGCGACCAAGCCCAATGAACCTTCTCGAGCCGGGGTGGATGTGATCGGGAAAATGATTGTCGTAGACGTGGCGTCATCGCCGCTCTCAACCACCTCACCCGCATCACCAATCGAGACTTCCCCGATGGAGGAAACCTGGAAGTTCAGCGTCGCCGTTGATTCCGGGCCGTTCTGGTTCAGCCAGAAGCTATATGTGCCCGCCTGAAGTGGCAGGGAGAAGCCAACGAAATCAGTCGTGTTCATCGATGCAAGAATATCGAAGCCAATATTGCCGGTGCCATAGGTTGCCCCGCCAAGCAGGCCCTCTGCAATCGGAGACGCGGCCTGCGCTTCAAGCGCGTCAATGTCGCTGTCAAAGGTCGCCCCCTCTTTAAGGGCAATAAAGGCAAGGTTTGGCAGGCCCTCTTCCTCGGTGGTCTGGAAGTCTTGCAGGATAATCGCATCCAGCACTTGGCCTTCTGCAACGGTGATCGTGAAGAAATCACGGTCGTCAGGGTCAACAATGCCCTGCTGACCCGCGGTGATGACATTGTCGCCAAGGCCGATTTTTACATCGGTTGGAGCCAGATTGTCATCGGACAGGTCGCCATCGACAGCCTCATCCACGGGTACATTGAACTCGTCTTCGTTGACCGTGCCGGTTGCGGTGGCAGCCACCGTATCCACTGTATAGCCGACCGTTGTGATGCCGGTCAGCACCACTGTGGCCGTTTCGGCACCATCATCAACATCATCATTGTCGATGTCTGCGGTCAGCATGCCAGCGCCCGCTGTCAGACTGACGGTCTGGGTCAAGGCAACCGAACCATCGCCGGTGTCCAGCGTATAGGCGACGTCGAGGTCACCAGTGAAGCCGTCATCAGCGGAGATGTCAAAGGCGAGCGTGGTGGTGCCCGCGTCACCGCTTTCCACAACCGTTGGTGCATCTGCAATCGAAACCAGCGCGTCGGCGACCGCGGCATCCAGCGAGCGGATTGTCAGGCTGTCATATTCGGCGGTAAAGGACGGGGTCGATTGAGGGTCCGCGCCGCCATTGTAGTCAGTGATAGAAATACCGTAAGCAAGACCGCCATCGCCGCCTGTCAGCGGATTTTGTCCGTCGATCGAAGCCTCCAGGGAACCACCCGACGTGATGTCGCGAACGGGAGTGGTGACCGTTCCAAGACTGCTTCCGTCATCGTCAAAGAAGGTGACAAAGCCCGTGAGCTGGCCATTCGTCCCCGCCGTCTTGTCGATGACGATTTGGAACTCGATGTCCGCAATCGTGGTCACATCGAGATCGGGCAGCTGGCTCGCGACGGTGATGCTGTTATTGTCACCATTCAGGGAGCCCTGGTCGGCCAGCTCAATGCGCGGCCCCTGGTTCGAGCCGCCAAAGACCAGCTTGACCCAGTCATCCACACCGCCGGCACCCACGGTGATACCGAATGATGCAAATGACGTCGGCGCTGTGCCGCCGAACCATGGATTCTTGGCGTTGGCGACAATCTCAAAGGAATCCGTTCCCGTGACATCCACGGCGGACTGGTAGTTGTCCTTGATGATGTTGTTGGCCGCTATTGGGTTCTGCGCAGCCCCTGTTGGTCCAAAGCTGTCCTCATTGCTTGAGGTCACGCTCAGGAAGCCGCCACTGGTCGTGCCGTTTCCATCGGTGGTGCGGTCACCATACGGATCGGTTTCAGATGCGCCGGGCGCGTCGAAGTCCGGGTTGACCAGGATGCCCGTAAAGCCGGTCTCGGCTGAGAACGGATCGGAGCTGTCGGTGTTGAAGTCCTGGACGAACTCACCGCCCGCAACAAGCACCTTGGCATCGCCATTATCGCCGTCATCGGCAAATGGATCATCGCCATTCAGCACACCATCGCCATCAATGTCGGTTGGTGTTGGCACAAGGACGGAGTCATCTTCAGTCACGCTGGCGGTCGCCGCAACGACCGTGTCGAGGACGGCGACGTCTGCGCTGGCCGTGGTTGACAACAAGGTGACAACAACGCTGTCGGCACCATTGTCGAGTTCATCATTGGCAACATCGACGGAGATCACACCGCCGGTCGTGCCGAGATCGAGGTCAGCTGAGGCAACCGTCTCGGTGCCATTCACACTCACGCTGTAGCTGACGGTCGCGGCTTCGCTTGGAGCAAAGTCAAAGCTCACATCAAAGTCGAGCGTGGTGAAGCCGTTATCACCTGTTTCCTCCGCGTCCGCAGGCGCGGCAATAGAAATGGTTGCCGGAATGGGATCCCCGCCAGCGGCCTTCACAACAATGGCGCTGATTTTCGCGTTGTCTGCACCGCCATTGGCAGCCAGTGAGTTGAGATCGATGTCGAGGACACCGTCTGTCACGGTCACTTCGAACGTGCGGATGATCGGCACCAGCGGCAGGCCTTCGCCATCACCAGCTGTTCCATCGCCTTCATCAAACAGGTCCAGATCATCGAGCACCGTTCCGCCTTCAATGGCGACGTCAAACTTCCGGGTGCCAACACCGCCGGTATTGTCTCCCAGGCTGACGAAGGTCTCTGCGAAGTAAAGGTCGACGACATAGTCACCATTCGGCACGTCGAAATTATAGCCGAAATTATTGGTCCAGCGTTCGCTCTCGAACAGCGTGGTGTCTCCAACATAGGGCGTGCCGTCCGGATTCACGAACGTATCATCAGCGCCATTAGTGTTCGTATTGTTGCCGGTCCCCATATTTCCGGTCGTGGCGCCGGTCAGGTCGAGATTGGCATTGTTCGCGGCCTGGGTATCGGTCTCAAACGTAACGCCCGGCAGGCCATAGGCTGTGCCATCCACCGGGGCGCTTCCACCGGCATTGATGGCGAACAGGACTTCGCCCGGTTCTGGCAGTGCCAGATCATCATTTTCGATTGTGCCGGACGCAGTGCCCTGTCCGGTTGCAATCGTTGCGTTGTCGCCTGTCACGCCGGTGATGTTCACCGTCAGATCGCGCGCCAAGTTAAACGCGGCGTCGTCAACCGTGTTCAGCGTGATCGATCCATCGCTTGAGGAGTCGATGAGCAGGCTGCCGGTGATCACGCCATTCGCATCTGGCGTGGCGCCGCTGAGGGTATAATGGATGCCCGCTTCTGCCGTGCCGGGCACGATTTCATAATTGATGGTAATGGCTTCGCTGGCAGGCTCAGAGGTGGTCAGTTCGAACACCAGGTCGCCGCCTTCGGTGACGGTCGCATCGGCAATCGAAACTTCAGGGCCGGGATCAACCGGATCACCGCTCACCAGCGCGATTTCAATCGCATTGACTTTGGGGTTTTGGGTGCCGGGAAGGAACTCGAGCAGCAGCTCGGCTGAATCCGCGGTTACGATGACGGTTTTCGAGAACGCTGTGCCAAGGAAGGGCTGCTTGTCGGCATTGGAAGCGCTTGCGGCTGGAAGCTCCTGACCCAAGGCGTCAGCGGCTTCCTGCACCGGGTTGATGTCATCAAACTGCGCCGGAACAGTGCCGTTTACAGCGACATCGAAGACGCGGGGAACGTTGCTGCCAAAGATGCCATTCCAGTTTTCCACATAGTATAGCGTAACGGCATAGGTCTGGCCTTCCGTCACATCGAATGCGTACTGGAGATTGCCCGGGGTGGGATCGTCACCGCGCTCATGGGTGAACAGCTGCCAGGGGATATCGGCCTGATTTTCAAGGAAAGTGAGATCCATTTCACCTTCAGCGTTGGTCTGTGCCTGAGTGTACGGATTACTTTCGGATGTGCTGGCGATGAAACCCTCACCCTCCGTCGTTGTATCGCCAATCCAATCGGGGCCACCGTCAATCGCTGTGACCGTGCCAGACCCTGCATTCACCCGGTAAATGACGCTGCCCTCAGGCGGGAGACTCAGAACATCGACCTCTGCGGTCGTAGACAGCGTGCCATTTGAGACTTCATAGTTGAACCCTGACGCGTTGAGGTCGTTGGGCGTATAGGAAATCTGCGTTCCGCCACTTATCAACTCAACGGTGGCGTCGCCGATGGCTGCCACGCTGGAGATGGATACGGTGCCGCCTTCCAGATCACGGTCATTGGCCAGCAGCTCTGCAACTTCAAAAATCTGGGTTTCACCCACAGTAACGGCGCCGCCGTCTTCATTGCGTGCATCTGGCGCAAACTGGCCCTGATCATTGGACGCCGAGATCAGCAGATTGTCATATTCCGGTGTGAAAGCAGGAGCGGTCTGGCTGTTACCAACGCCGAGCGAGCCAGCGAGGCCGACAGCAAGACCAAGTTTAACAGGACCGATGAACTGGTTGATCACGTCGCCCGGTTGACCATCAATCGGGATACCGCGCGCGTCGAATCCACCCTCATTGGCGAGGTCCACCGCTTCGGTGATCGAGTTCCCTGTTCCGGTCGGGTCGATCTGGATTGCGGCCGAGTTACCCGATACCGGGCCTGTCATGGTCTCATATGCCCAGAAAGCCTGGACTGTCATGTTATCGGTGTCGATCACCATGCGCATCAGCATGGGAGACTTAAGTTCATCGGTGAATCCAGGCGCTGGGATCTCGACAATACTTGGCTCTGTATCATTGGTCTCAATGACGATTTGCACCACTTCATCGCCATTCGCATTGATCGCGAAACGCGCCATCACATAGTCGGCTTGCGTACCCGTGCCGAAATAGATTCCCGTATTCTGGCCGGCTTCCTGATTGGTGGACTGCCACGGGTTCAGAATGAAGGATTCGATTAACAGCTTGGTCGCCGTAGGATCATAATTGATGCCGCTTTGCAGGGCATAGGTCAGCGAGTTTGCGCTGCCTTCCGCCGAGCCGGAGCTGACCGATGGCGCCTCGACCTGAAGCCGGCCCGCAACGCCCCCATTAAGGAGGTTTTCCAACTGAACGTCTGACGTAACGGAGAAGTACTCCTGCCCAAAGTCAAGCATATGGCCCGTCAGGCCCTGGAACGCGCCCAGCAAGCCATTTGGCGACGCAATTTCATTTTCAAAGGTGAACTCGAAAACTTCACCGGAGCTGACCAGGCTCTCAATGCCCAGGCCGTTGTTGGCATCATACTGGAACGGGTCGGTATTGTCGGAGAGATCATCATCGTCGTCATCTGAATCATCGACCAGCGGCGTCCCGCCCGGAACGAAGGCCGAGATGTTGTTCGCACCGTGCGAGGCATACCAAATCGAGCCGTCGGGCGCGATTGTGATGTCGAGCGGGTTGGACGAGTTGGTGACGTTCTGGAACGATACGCCATTTTCAATATCGTCGCGGTTGAGGGCCTCTGTGCCGTCCTCGCTGAGATCGACATAGATGACTTTACTGTTGAAACCCGTGGCAAACAAGTCGCCGTCAAGTTCTTCCAGTTCGACCGGGTGCACGCCTTCTATGTATTCGAAGATAACGATACCATTGGTAGAGCCGCCATTGACCGCCAGCGCGCCATCATAATTGCCGCCGCCTTTTTTGGGCTTCAGGAAGAAATATCCGTCCTCGGAAACGACATAGCCTTTCAGCGGATCGCCGTTGAGTTCTGGCGGCAGATAATCACGCAATGACATGGTGGCGAATTGCGGCGCCACGATCGCATTGCTGTCGATATTGTCTTCGTCGGTCTCAATCTCAGGCTTGAGGTAAATCACCGCGTCGGGGTTCACCTGCGAGATGTTCGGGCTGCCATAATACTCACCACGTTGAACCAGATGCAGATTGTCTTGAGACTGGGGCGAAAGCGGGATCGTATCTTCGAGCAGGGGCGTGTTGTCGGGCCTTGAAGATTCCAGGAAGGTCTCAACGCCGTTCACGTCTATGATGACACCCGTCATGCCGTCCTGAACGACAAAGATCGAGCCATCGGGCTGAACAATCACCTTGTTGGGTGTTCCATCTACCCAAACCGCGAGGCTTTGATTGCCATTGTCACCGGAGAAAACGTTTACAGAATAGGTGTGGCCTTCGAGGTTGGCCGTCGGCTCGCCCCAGCTGCCATTGGCACCATTGTCCCAAGTATAAACGAGGAAATTGTCCGCACCCGGAGTGGAGTCATAGCGTGGATCGGTAACATCAATTTCGACGACCTGCACATCATAAGCGTTGCGGAAGCCAGTTGCGAAAATATCCAACGGACTATCGGCTGTCAGATAGGTCTGGTTATAGCCATCATTGCCACCGAACGGATTGTTCGAGTTCTTGGTAAAGCCATCTCGGTCAATGCCCAGCGAGGGCAAATCGTAAACGACGGTGTTGCCGAAGCCGTCATCAAAAGTCTCGCCATTGGCAATGCGCGCTTCGATGTCTGACAGGTCGACTTCCACCAAAGTGCCCGACAACCAGTATTCCGGCGTATAGGCAAAGTTCTGACCTGGCGCGCCGGCGTTTGTGAACCCGCCAATCATCATCAAGAGATTACCGTCAGGGGTCATGTCCATTCCGTTGACGGAGTGATTTTCCTCAGACCGCGGAAGACCACGAATAAGGTCTACCTTATCGGCACTCCAGCCGGTGCCGTCTGGGTTGTCGTTGATGTCGATGGTCAGTTTCGACAACACACCCGAATTGGTGTCGAGCCCCTTGTCGTTGACCGTGGATCCACCGCCACCACCGATATCTGCCGTACTGGACGTCACATAGACGACGATTTCCCCATTCGCGTCGAGTTCTGCAAAAAGTCCTGTAATCTGCCGATCGTTCTGATTTGGTTGAAGCACGCCCTTGTCGTCATAATTGGGAATGTCTTCGATGATGTTGGTCTGGAATAGTAGGGTTTCAGTATAGGTGCGGGTCGTGCCCTCACCCTCACTCTCGATCTTCCAAAAAGTGATCGGACCTTTTTGCTGAGACGTGATCAGGATCTGCGTGCCGTCTTCCAGCACAATGAATTGCAGTGATGTTGGCTTGCTGTAACCTTGAATAACTTCCGTTTGACCAAAATCTGGCATACTATCCCCCTAATGGATGAACTTCGAAACTGAATTTGTGTCAGGCGCAGTGAACCCGGCCGGGCTTGAGGTGCGAGGGACGCTGGCAATCTGGAAAAAAGCGCAGCGCAGCGCGCCGAGTTCGGCACGCAACTTTGGCTGCATCGGTTGGATCAATCCCACCGTCCTGCTCCCCATTGAGGTCGCGATCACACGGGTGCGTGCCGCAACTCACCTATCATTAATGGAAAGTAAACGCAGCCTGTGAAGTCTGCGACAAGTCTCTTAGCCAAAGACGTGAAGCGCTCCAAAATTATTCACCCATGGGGGGAATCAGTGGTGGAGCGATTTCTAAGCGTAAATGCTATAAAGTGATCTTGATGCACGAATAATACGCGCCACACGGGCAACCCAATATCAACACTATCGAAATAAGAGTGCTTTTTGTTTTTCGAGGCCCCAATATTTTATTTTGGATATATAAACAAAAATCCGAATCTCACCCTCTTTTTAGTTGTTTTACTCTTCCAAAGACACAACCTGAAACGGTTTGGCCCCATATCCACCATGGTTTAAAACGGCGCCATGGAGAGGGAGGCAGCGATGGCTGACGAACATGATTTTATCCGTGTACAAACGAATGGTCATTGCCTAGAAGTGACCCTGAACCGTCCCGACGTTTACAACGCCCTCCACAATGGCGCTCACAATCAACTCCACGCCGCCCAGGATGCCATGTCGGGGCGCAGGAAGCCAAACAACTCGGCATCGTCAATGAAGCGGTGTACGTAAGCCGCAAAGTCATCGCCGAACTGTCCAAGACTGAAGACTTCCGAGAAGGCGTCCAGGCTTTCGTCGAAAAGCGCAAACCGGAATGGAAAAACCGGTAGTCACCCGCATTTCTTCATATCTACAATGAGCTCGACAGGCTTGACGCTGGGGGAGTATCCGGCTTTGCCATGTCATGCGTACGGCCCTCGATGGTGGGCCGTCTCCCCACACCTGACAAAGGGCGACGACTATGCCGACTGACACCGCCAGCCCTCGCCTGACCGCGGCCCGGGAGTTTCTGAAAACAGAGGCAAAACGGATCGTCGCCGATCCACACACAAACTCGGTCTTCGCCCTGGCCTATGACCAGTTCGCAAAACTGGAAGCCGGCACCCTGGCGTTCAGAGATGTCGACGGCCTGGTCGATGAAGTGCACCTGTCCCTGGCGGAAACGCGAGCCGATGCCTTCCGGCGCCAACATAATGGTGCCAAACCATCAAAGACCTGGGAAGGTGTCGAGGCCCGGCTGAACGCGCTTGCCGATGAAGGATGGGACGCGTTCAAAACCGCCGCTGAAGGCCCAACCGGCGGGATTGTGTTCACCGCCCACCCAACGTTTGCCCTGCCGCTGGATGTGCGCCGCGCCATGGCCAGTCAGGCCGAAGCGCCCACCGCCAAGACACGCAAGGCGCTTGGCGCAGCGCTTAGGCAGGATGCCCGTGCCTGGACACAGTCCATTTCACTGCCCGGCGAACATGGCGAGGTGCAGGACGCGCTGATCCATGCCCAGGCCGCCATGTCGGCCTATGCCGCCCTGGTGCTGGACGTGGCGGCAAACCGTTTCACGGATGACTGGCGCACGCTTCGCCCGGCTCTGCCTACCCTCGCCAGCTGGGTTGGCTATGATCTTGATGGCCGCACAGACATCCATTGGTGGCAATCGGTTGCCCTGCGCCTGTCTGAGAAGGCCATGCAGCTGACCCGCTACGCCCAGCGTTTGACCACCCTTGCCGGCCAAAACGACGATTTGGCGGATCTGGCAGCAGCACTTGAAGCGGCAGCCGCGCACAGCGTCGCAGACGCCAGCCTGTTCGAAGCCGATCTGTCTGATCCAGACCAACTGATCACCGCATCGGAATCTTTCGGTCAGGCCGACGGCGCCCGGTTGAACAAGCTGGATGACATTCGCGAAGCCCTGACAAGCATCGCGGCTGAAGCCGAAATGGATCTCGCACGGCAGCTGCTCTGTCTTGAAGCTGAAATGCGGACGCTGCAAATGGGCACCGCGCGCATCCATTTGCGCGTCAACGCCGCCCAGGTTCGCGCCGTGCTGAGTCGTGACCTCGGTCTGGAAACCGAAGACCGCGATCTTGGACGGCTGGCCCTGCAACAACTTTCGGAAAAAGCGCGCACGGGCGGCACGTCGCAGGTCAGCCTCGCCGACCTGTTCCTTGAACAATCAACCGCGCGCCGGCAGATCATGATGTGCGCGCTCTGGCTGAAGCACATAGATGCGGGCTCACCGATCCGGTTCCTGATCGCCGAAGCGGAAAACCCTGCCACGGTGATGGGCACGCTTTATATGGCGCGCCAGTTCGGCATCGAGCAGATGCTGGACATTTCACCCTTGTTCGAAACGCCGGAGGCTTTGGAGACAGGCGGACGTTTCATTTCCCGACTGCTCGATGAACCGCAATTCCTCGACTACATCAAATCGCGGGGATACCTCTCGATCCAGCTCGGCTTTTCCGATGCCGGACGGTTTATCGGACAGGTCGCCGCCGACATGGCGATCGAACGCATACACAATCTCATCACTCAGGCGCTGGCCGACAAGGCACCCGGTGTCGGATTGCTGATCTTCAACACCCATGGCGAGAGCATGGGGCGCGGAGCCTATCCCGGCACGTTCGAACAGCGGTTCGATCATGTCTTGTCTTGCTGGACACGCGGTCAGGCCCGTACGCGCGGCGTTGCCCTGCGCCACGAAGTCAGCTTCCAGGGCGGTGATGGTTTCCTGCATTTTGCCACCCAGACCCTGGCTGAAACCACCTATGGTGCGTGGTGCAAGCATGTCTTGTCGGACCCCGACGAATGCCTCGACGATCCGTTCTACACTGAGCGCGACTTTAGCTGGGACACCTATCGCTCCCTGCGCAAATGGCATGAGCGCCTGTTCAATGACCCTGACTATGGCCATTTGCTGAGCGACTTTGCGACCAATTTCCTGGTCAAAGCCGGCTCGCGCCAACGCCGCCGCTCAGGCGGGCCGACAGGCCCGCGCGCCCTGCGTGCCATCTCGCACAATGCCACGCTCCAGCAACTTGGCGTGCCTGTGAACACCGCTGCCGGCCTTGGCTCCGCCATTCGCCGTGAGATTGAAAGACTGATCACGCTGATCGATCGATCGCCGCGGATGCGCCACCTGCTGGGCCTTGCCGTAAATGCACGGATGCTCACCTCCATCCCCGCCCTGCGCGCCTATGCAACGGTCTATAATCCGGCCTTCTGGGTCGCCATCGCCAAGCACGCTGATCCCGATACCGCCACGGCCTATCGCCGCGTCTATTACTCTCTCCAGTCTGGCGAAACATCGGACTCGATCATCCGCATCGCCAACCGGTTTTCTATCGACCTTGGCAAGTTTGACCGACTGTTGGATGCCATCAGCGACAGCCAGTCCATAGAGGCGCGCCATGAAGGCCGGCTCGATCTGCATGTGCTGCACGCCAGTCGCCAGGCGTTGATGATGCGCGCACTCTCGCTGGCCGCCCACCTGCCCACGCTATCCGGGCGCCATGATGCCAGCCTTGGGGAATTTCTGGGCCTGGTTCGAGAAATGAAAATCGGCGAGGCTGCGGCGCTTCTGGAAAGGGCCTTCCCGAAATCCTCCAACGCGCTGGATAAGCTTAAGGCCCTGTCGACCCAGTCGTCGGGTGACCCGGCCCAGGGTTATGACGAGTTGCACGATGATATCATCTCGCCGCTGAAAGAGATCGACCGGCTGATGCACAAGCTGACCCTGGCCATCGCCCAAGCCTACTCCGCTTACGGTTGAGGCCTGTTTACCAAAAGGGCCAGGCTGAGCTCCTATTCGGCGGGTGTTTTCGCTTCGAAATAGGCGTGGGTACCAGGGTTCAGCACGGTATCTGAATCGATCAGGTCGTGCGCTTCGATGTCCGGCTGGTCCTTCACCTTCTCATACACCCCACCAAAGTCACCATAGCAGGTGTCCAGCAGCGCCTCGAAACTCTCAATGACGAAGTAAGTCTGCTGGAAATCATCAATGATGTATTTGGTGCGCATCACGCGCGCCAGATCCAGCATGATCCGGTTCGGCGAGGCGTCTTCTAGGCTGAACACACTTTCCTGGGGCGAGGACGCAATACCGGCGCCATAGATCCGCACGCCGTCATCAGTCCGGATCAGGCCAAACTCCACCGTATACCAGTATAGTCGCGCCAGATTGTGCAGCTGGCCGAGCGCCATGGCGCGCATCCCGCCCTTGCCATAGGCCTCCATAAACTCGGCGAAGACCGGATCGGCGAGCATCGGAACATGGCCGAAAATATCATGGAAGACATCCGGTTCCTGAAGATAGTCAAACTCGCTCTCGGGCCGAATAAACGCGCCCGCTGGAAATCTCCGATTGGCGAGGTGTTCGAAAAACACTTGATCCGGCACCAGGTCAGCCACCGGCACCACACGCCAGCCTGAGATCGCCTCTAACCGGTCCGATAGCCGCTCCATGTTCGGAATGCCGCTCTGGGACAGGCGGAGCGTTTCCATGGCATCCAGGAATGGACCGCAGGCGCGCGTCTGCAGCACGGCTTTCTGGCGCGCAAAAAGCCGGTCCCAGCGATCATGCTCGTCGGGCGTGTAGGTCTCCCACGCCTGATCGATGGTGTAATCGTCATTCTTCGGGGCGTTGGCGTATCTGTTTTTCGAGGCGGTCATGCGTCGCTCCCTATCGATCATCCCCGACTATAATCCAAAAGCAGCTGTCATTCCCACTCGATGGTGCCGGGTGGTTTGGAGGTAATGTCATAGACCACCCGGTTCACCCCCTTCACCTCATTGATGATGCGGGTCGCCACATGGCCGAGAAATCCATGATCGAAAGGAAAATAGTCAGCCGTCATGCCATCGGTTGAGGTGACCGCCCGCAAGGCCAGCACGTTCTCATAGGTGCGCTCGTCACCCATTACCCCAACGGTGTTGACCGGCAGAAGCACTGCAAAGGCCTGCCAGATCTGGTCGTAGAGATTGTTCAAGCGCAGCTCTTCCAGATAGATCGCATCGGCTTTGCGCAGCGTGTCAGCTTTCTCGCGCGTGATTTCGCCCGGAATACGGATGGCGAGGCCCGGCCCCGGGAATGGGTGGCGCCCGATAAACGCACTCGGAAGGCCCAGTTCCCGGCCCAGTGCGCGCACTTCATCCTTGAATAGCTCGCGAAGGGGCTCGACCAGTTGCATATTCATGCGTTCGGGCAGACCGCCGACATTATGGTGGGATTTGATTGTAACGCTCGGCCCGCCGAGCGCGCTGACGCTCTCGATCACATCGGGATAAAGCGTGCCCTGAGCCAGGAAATCGGCCCCGCCAATCTTTTTGGCTTCGTCTTCGAACACATCGATGAAAAGCCCGCCAATGATCTTGCGCTTGCGTTCAGGGTCGCTGACGCCAGCCAGCTGGCCGAGGAACAGGTCCGAGGCATCCACATGGACCAGCGGGATGTTGTAATGCTCACGAAACAGGCCGACGACTTCTGCGCTCTCATTGGCGCGCATCAGGCCATGGTCCACGTAAACGCAGGTGAGTTGTTCGCCGATGGCCTCGTGGATCAGCACTGCGGCAACCGAGCTGTCGACCCCGCCCGAGAGCCCACAAATCACGCGCCCCTGCCCGACTTGCGCGCGGATCTTTTCAATTGCTTCGGTGCGGTAGGCGGCCATCGTCCAATCGCCGCGAAGGCCCGCTACGCCATGGGTGAAGTTGCGCAACATCTTTGCGCCATGGGGCGTGTGCACCACTTCAGGGTGGAACTGGGTGCCGTAAAAATGTCGCTCTGGATCGGCGATCACGGCATAGGGCGCGCCGGGTGAGCGTGCGATGACGCCAAAACCGGGCGCCATCTGCGCGACATGGTCGCCATGGCTCATCCAGACCTGTTCGCCGGCATCGCCTTCAAACAGGCCCGCAAGGATCGGATCATCAACGACCTGCTCTATGAAGGCGCGGCCAAACTCACGGCTCTCGCCGCTTTCCACACGCCCGCCAAGCTGTTCCATCATCACTTGCTGGCCATAGCAGATCCCAAGCACCGGAATGCCTTCCTCAAAGATCGCAGGATCGGCGCGCGGGCTATCGTCCCAGGTTACGCTGGACGGCCCACCCGACAGGATGATTGCCCTCGGCGCGTAGCTCGCGAGAAAACCGGCATCGACCTTGTTGAACGGGTGGATCTCGCAATACACCCCGCTTTCGCGCAGGCGCCGGGCGATCAGCTGCGTCACCTGTGAGCCGAAATCGACAATCAGGGCGCGTTCGTGTTGGTTTGTCTCGGTCATGGCGCGGTTTAGCGGTGGCGGGGAGTTTCGTCCACTGCTGCGGTGATCACAGCAATCGGTAAAGTGTGCCGCCCGTCTTGCTGGCGCGCGTTGCAGCGACGCCCTCGGCTACCATCGCATTCAACTCATCTCGTATTTCGACTCTGGAATAACGCGAAAGATACTCGAAGCCAGTCTGCTGGGCGCCCCATTTCGCGATCCTGGCCGTGGAAAACGACCATTGCTGATAGCGCTTCAAGAACCGTTGCAATCCCTCCCGGAGCCCCTCACTGGCACGTATCCCCGGAGTAGTTGATTCAGGCGACGCTGACCCAGTACCGCGAAGCCCCAGGCGCTCGACCAAAGCCGCGATCTCAGTCTTGTATTTGTCATGGCTGACCGAAATCGCCTGACGCTCTACCAGTTCGCTTATGGCCTCAGGCATCTCAGAGAGCTTGGGCAAAGGTGTCTTGTCCAGAGTAACGGGCACGACGGGTATTCCGCGCTCCAGCGACACAGAAATTTCACGACGCACCTCATCTTCCTCGTCGTGCAGACGTGCATTCGCGCCCCCTTCCAGCCACCTGCCCCCGATGAGGACAAGCGCCGCCTCACACTTGTCCAGTGCTTCGGTGAGCGCTGGCTTCCAGGGCAAACCCGGATTGAGGGAACTGACATCCATGAACACCTGATCGTCGCCCAGATGTCTGCAAAGCTCTGAATGGATCGCACTGGCAGCCCAATTGGCATCAGAACGCCGATAGCTGAGGAAAACGGTGCTGGTCATGGAGTTACTGTCAACTCGTCGCGGACCGTGCCTCGCCTCTTCATGCAAAAGACAGCAGCGCGTCGTGAAGGTCTTTGGTGACCGCCTCATCGACAGGTTGCCCCGCCGCCATGTCGAACACATCGTAAAACTTCGCAATGGCCAATGACGCTTTTACTTCGCCTTTGAAGTGAGGCACCGATTCCACTGCATGGGCCAGCACGCCCGCGCCGCCGCGCCCGCCAGGCGATGTGGCGAGCAGGACCAGTGACTTGCCATCATACACCTGGCCATCCAGCCGGGTCATCCAGTCAAACAGGCTCTTCCAGGCGGCAACATAGATGCCATTGTGCTCAGCAAACGAGATCAGGATGCCATCGGCGCCATCGACCTTGCCGCGCAACGCTTTTGCCGCGTCTGGCACGCCGTGTTCTTTCTCGTAGTCGATCGAATAGATCGGCGCATCGAAATCATTGATATCGATCATCTCGACATCCGCGCCGGGCACCAGGTTGGGAAGCTGCTGCGCACAATAGCCGATCAACGCCTTGTTGATGGAATTCCTGGAGTTACTGGCGGCAAAGGCGAGAATATTCATGTGAGATTACCTTATTAAAGACTGGCCAAGGATAGCGCAATCACCAGCAAGACTGTGTACAGCAACACCCCGCCCAGAATAAAGAAAATTTGGTAGCCGGCACCAAACGTGGATTTCGCCAGAGTTTTCGCCTGCTCAAACAATTGCGGCCAGGTGTAAGATACGAAATCACCCTGTGACATGATCGATGTCAGGCGCCCATCGGTGTCGACAATGGGCAGTCGGCGAAACCGCTCATTGGACATGATCCGAAGCCAATCAAGGAGATTGTCATCCTCGCTGGCCGCACGGATCTGTGTGGTCATAACCTCGCTGACACGCGTTGTGGAAGGGTCCTTCTTGGCCGCAACGAGGCGGCGAAAAATATCGCGTTCAGTCACAATGCCGGCAATCGTGTGGTCGTCATTGACGACCACGATCGAACCGACATTCTGATCTGCCATTTGGGTAACCGCATCAAAGACAAACATGTCTGGAGGCGCGGTGAGCGGCGCAGGCTTAGATTTCAGTTCCGGCCGATCCTTGATCTTCATGGCGTATCTCCACTGACTTGTTTTGTCTGACATCAGCTATTGCGAGACCGAGTGCGATCAAGCTGAATTGGACAATTCCGTGTCGAGGTGCGCAGGCGCGCCCACAATTTCAGCCGTCGCCTAAGCTCGCCGCAACACCGCAAAGAAAAACCCGTCCGTGCCGGCGCGTTTGGGCGTAAGGCGCACACTGCCCCCAGGGCCTTCATTGGTTTTCACGATGCGCGCGCCGTCTTCGGTGAGCAGGCCACTGGAAATGGCGGCATCGGCGGCACTTTCGGCGGAAAAGTCCTTCATATCCGCGAGGAAGCTTGCCACCTGGTCTTCGTCTTCCTCCATCAGGAAGCTGCACGTGGCATAGAGCATCCGCCCGCCCGGCTTCACAAACGGCGCTGCGGCGCGCAGGATCTCGGACTGCTCCTCCTGGCGCTTGGCGAAGGATTTTTCCGTAAGCCGCCATTTCGTGTCCGGCTTGCGCCGCCATGTGCCCGTGCCTGAGCAGGGCGCGTCGATGAACACGCAATCCATTTGACCGCCCAAAGGCGCCAGCACGTCCGGCTCATCAGGGTGGCAGAGCTGCACATTGTGCGCACCGGAGCGTTTCAGCCGTGGGATCAACGCGCTGAGGCGTCGCCCATCAATATCGTAGGCGAAGACCTGGCCCTTGCCCTCCATCGCGGCTGCCATGGCCAGCGTTTTACCACCGCCGCCGGCGCAATAGTCCAGCACTTGCTCGCCGGCCTTCACATTGGCGGCAGCGGCTGCGATCTGGCTGCCGGCATCCTGCACTTCGACCCATCCTTTTGAATAGGCCGGAATTGCCTCCAGCGAGGCCTCGCGCTGGCTCGGGTCGGGCGCTGGTATGTGAAAGGCGTGCTTGAGTAAGGGCGAGGGTTTCGCCTTGGCCGAATAGAGCGCCTTCTCGGCCTTCTCCACATTCGCTTTGAGTGTGTTGACGCGAATATCCACCGCCGCGCGCGACGCCATGGCCGCACCTTCAATGGGCGCGCCTTCGCCGAAAACGCGCTCCATGTTTGGTGCCAGCCAATCGGGATAATCGCCCATCACATGGGGCGGGGCCGCCGGGTCTGGCGCCATCAGCAGGCCTTCACGCTCGGCATTGGTCAGGGGCGTGGGGCCGTGATCATCATAACAGGCCTGTTCCAGCTCGCGCAGGTCAATATCCCAGGCGAACCGGGCCGCCGCAAAAATCAGCGACCGCGCATCACCATTTCCCATGGCGTGGGAGAGAGAATTGCGCCGCCGCAACGCATCCAGCACGAGGCCAGACACCCAGGCGCGATCCTTGGAGCCAGCATAGCGCGCCCGCTTGCCCCAATCACGCACAGCAATTTTCACCGGCGAGCGCCGGTTCATCACTTCATCAAGAACATAGATTGCTGCTGCGAGCTTGCCGCCGAGTTTCATGGGGCGCTGGGTCTCATTTCACACCGGGCTTGTCCAGCCGAAGTGGTGAATACAATGGCCCAAGTTTTGCAAAACTTTCCATCAAATCGCCAAGACTCACCCAGGGAGCGAAACATGTGCGAACGTGGAACGACCATCAATTGCAAGGACTTTGAATCTGTCCTGATCGAGAGCTATCGCGACTTTGCCCACCGGGCCGGCGTCTCCACCGTGACGCTGCGCAAATTCTTCCGCGGCCACGCCCCGATCCGGCGCACCACCTTCAATCGCATCTCAAAGACCCTGCGCGAGGATTATCGCGTAGAAATCGAAGCGGAAAAACACTTCTATCCGGGGCGGTGATCACCCCCTCGGAATGCTGTAGTTCGGCGTCTCTCGCGTCATGGTCACGTCGTGGACGTGGCTTTCGCGCAGGCCGGCGCCGGTGATCTGCACGAATTCGGCTTTCTCGTGCAGCTCGGCGACCGTCTTTGCGCCGACATAGCCCATGGCGGCGCGCAGGCCACCGACCATCTGATGCAGGATCGGCCCGATGGGACCTTTGAACGGCACCTGCCCCTCTATGCCTTCGGGCACCAGTTTGTCCTGGCTCGCATCCTTCTGGAAATACCGGTCGGCTGAGCCGCGCGCCATGGCGCCGAGGCTGCCCATCCCGCGATACGATTTATAGCTGCGACCCTGGTACAGATAGACCTCGCCCGGCGCTTCCTCGGTGCCCGCAAAGATCGAGCCCATCATGGCGCAGGACGCCCCGGCGGCAAGCGCCTTGGCAAAATCTCCAGAGAATTTGATCCCGCCATCGGCGATGACCGGCGTGCCGCTGGCCTGGGCTGCCTCGGCGCAATTCTCAATGGCTGTCAGTTGAGGCACGCCAACACCTGCCACGATCCGCGTGGTGCAAATCGAACCCGGCCCGATGCCGACCTTGATCGCATCGGCGCCTGCATCGATCAGCGCTTTGGTCGCCTCGCTGGTCGCCACATTCCCGGCGATGATCTGGACCTCATTGGAGATTTTCTTGGCTCGCTCCACGGCGAGCGCCACAGCGGCGGAATGGCCATGGGCCGTGTCGATGATCACCGCGTCGGCGCCCGCCTCGATCAATGCCGCGGTGCGCTCAAACCCATCATCGCCGACGGTGGACGCAGCCGCGACACGCAGGCGTCCTGCGCTGTCCTTGGCCGCGTTCGGGTTCACCGCCGCCTTGTCCATATCCTTCACGGTGAGGAGGCCGAGGCACTTTTTATCATTATCGACAATGATCAGCCGTTCGATCCGGTATTCGTGGAGCAGTTTGCGAGCGATCTCGATATCTTCGTCCATCTGGATGGAAATGACCTCGCGGCTCATCAAGCTGGCGACGGTCTCGCTCTCGTCTTCGATGAATCGTGTGTCGCGATTGGTGATGATCCCGACTACGGTTCCATCGTCTTCGACGACGGGGATTCCAGAAAAACCGGTACGCGCCTTCAGCGCCTGGAGCTCACCCAGTGTTGCTGTCGGTGCGATTGTGACCGGGTTCATCACCACGCCACTTTCAAACTTCTTGACCTGGGTGACCTGGCCCGCCTGCTCTTCAACAGAAAGATTGCGATGGATCACCCCGATCCCGCCAGACTGGGCCATGGCAATGGCGAGCCGGGCTTCGGTGACAGTATCCATCGCGGCTGAAAGCAGCGGTATGTTGAGCGGGATCGTCTTGGTGAGGCGGGTGGCGACATCAACCTGGGCCGGCATCACTTCGCTCGGTCCGGGCTGCAGCAGCACGTCGTCGAAGGTCACAGCTTGGCGGATTTTCATGGGGGCAGCTCCCTTTTTGGCCTCGTAATGGAAGCGGTGGCACAAGCCAAGCCCCCTTTTTCGCTGTTGCTGAAAAGGCGCGATTTAACGCACCGATCTTGGTCGTTGAGACGCCTGTCGCGATCCGATAAGGCTTTATCCCGAGGTGAGATGAGGAGTGTGACATGAAGCCATTTGGCGCTGCGGTGTTCGCCGCCTCCCTTTTACTGGTGGCGTGTGGTGGTGAGAGCCCGGGTGGTTCAGGCGCGTCGTCGCCGGCCTCACCAGCTTCAAGGCAGGCCTTGGAAACAGCCTTCACGCCCGCCAGCCTTGAGCGTCTCGATGCGGCGATGGCCCGGCCTGTCTCGCGCGGCGATGTGCCCAATCTCAGCTATGGGCTGCTTCATGAAGGGGAAATCGTATTGCAGGGCTTCCATGGCACGCGCACGCAGGGCGGCACAGAGCCTGTAAACGAAGATACGCTGTATCGCATCTATTCCATGACCAAACCCATCACCGGCGTTGCCATGCTGATGCTTTATGAAGACGGGCTTTGGTCGCCGGATGACCCGGTAACTGATCACATTCCCGAGCTGGCCGATCTTCAAGTGTTGCAAAGTGATGGCACGCTTGCACCGGCAAGCCGCCCGCCAACCGTCGGTGAACTTCTCAACCACACAGCCGGGTTCACCTATGGCAATCGCGGTGATGCCGCCAACCGTGCTTTCCTTGAAGCGCGCGTTCTTGGATCGTCGTCCCTGGACGTGATGGCCGAGAAACTGGCGGACGTGCCGCTTCTTTTTGAGCCGGGCGAAGGTTGGTCTTATTCCGTTGCAACCGACCTTCAGGGTCTGATCATCGAACGCCTGTCTGGCCAGACCCTCGGTGCGTTTTTTGAAGAGAGGATCTTTGCCCCGCTGGGAATGGACAGCACAGGCTTTTACGTAGAAGCCGCCGACCAGTCGCGGCTGTCCGATCTTGTGAATCCGGGTGCAGGTGGCGCAGCCGCCAGTGTCAATTCCAGTCCAGCCATGACCTATGCGCGCCAACATGTGGGCCTGGAAGCGGGTGGCAGCGGGCTGGTCTCAACCCTGTCTGACTATCAAAAGTTTATCACCATGCTGGCCGGTAGTGGCACATTGGACGGCGTTCGCCTGCTTCAACCTGAAACTGTGCAGATGATGGTCACGGACCGCGTCGGGGACGCACCACGCAATGCTCGCAATCGCGCCTATCGCATGAAAGCGGGGCGCGGATATGGAGTGAATGTCGGCGTGGTCACCAATGCCCGAAGACTCGGCTGGGACGCACCCACTGGCACCTGGCACTGGTATGGTGCGGCCGGCACCTGGTTCTGGCATGACCCGGTAAATAACATCACATTTATCGGCATGATCCAGAGCTCCCCACCGCCCGAGGGCAACCTCATGGAGGATGCAATGGACGCGGTCTACGACGCCTATAAACGGTGATGCGCGCTGTTTGAATCGGAGCGATTGACCGTTTCCCACACTCTCAAACTGTCTGTTGAGACGCTCGGTTCTTGACATAATATCACGCTGTTAGTAAGTGTTCGCTCACACTAGGAGCGGAACCATGAAAATCACACTGGACCTGAATGCACTGGTCGCCGACGGCGTCCTTTCAGATGATCTTGCGCAGACGCTACAGCAACGGGCCCTGCCCCGTGCGGGTGGTGGTGTGCTGATCAACCTTTTGCTGGTGTTTGGCGCCATGGCGGTTGCCGGCGGCGTTCTGGCGTTTGAGCCCTCGGCGACGACGGGGCTCATCCTCGCTGCCACCGCCCTGATGGCGGGGCTCGGCATCTACCAGACGGCAGGGCTTCAATGGCGCCTGCTGGCCCAGGGCCTTGGCATCATGGGTGCGCTTGGTCTTGCCGGTTGGATCGGCAGCGAGTTCTACGATCAGGAAGCAGCAATCTGGCCGCCATTGGCGATAACAAGCATCTTTGCCGGTGTTGCCTGGGCCTTTCGAAGCGCTTTTCTGGCCGCCCTGGCCACCATATCCCTCGGCGCCGTGATCGGTTCTGGTACCGGGTACTGGCATGCCAGTTATTACTTGATGGTGCGCGAACCCTTCATCACCATCGCCCTTTTCGGTGCAATAGCTGCGGGCGCCTATCATTTGCGCGGCGCGCTGGGCGAGGGCTGGTCAAACCTGTCTACGGTGGTCGCCCGGTCCGCGATGTTCATGGTCAATTTCGGCTTCTGGGTCGGCTCACTCTGGGGCGACTATGTTGGCGAGCACTGGGTCGCCGGCATGGACTGGGAAGCTGCATCGGTCTGGCGTGACGCTGCCGCTCACTTGCCTGAAGCGGTGTTTTCCCTCGGCTGGGCCGGTGTGTTGGCCGCCATCATCTGGAAATCACCACGCGGCAGCTTCCTGTCGATCAGTTCGATCATCTTCCTGGCGATCCACGGCTATACCCAGTTCTTCGAGATCTTGGGCGCGGAACCTCTGACCCTGCTTCTGGGCGGCGTTACAGCTGTGGGCCTTGCCGTCTACTTTTCGCGGCGTGCGCTTCAGCAGAACCCGGGTTCAGCGGCTTAATTCAGTCGCTCGGCGCGTTGGATGACAACCGTCGCGTCGAGCACCTGTCGTTGCATGTCAGAGATCAATTTGGGCTCTGCGGTTGATCCGGACTGGATCGTCTCAACCACATCCATGCCCTCTCTTACCCGGCCAAACACGGCATAGCCTGCCGCATCAGGATTGCGAAGCGTTGAGCCCGTATCCAGCGCCGAATTGTCGATCACATTGATGAAGAACTCAGAATTGGACGTGCCTGGCTCATTACGTGCCCAGGCAATGGTGCCACGCAGGTTCAGCAACCCCGTTTCATCATTGTATTCGTGGGCAATAGGTTGAAATGGCAGCGCCAGATTGTCCAACTCTTCCCAGTCCACACGTCCGTAGACATCGCCCATCAAGCCGCCCTGCACCACTTCGATGGGTGAGGGTGACGCATCATTGCTGGGGCGCACCACACGGTAGAATTGGGCGCCATCCAGGTGACCGCCATCCACATATTTCAGGAAGTGCGACGCTGAAACGGGCGCTGCCTCGGTATTGATCTCGAGCGTGATCGTGCCCTGCTGTGTCACCAATGAGACGGTTTCCATTCCCCCGGCTCCTTCGCTTTCAAAAGACCCGCACCCGGCCAACAACGCCGCGGCCAGTAGAGCACCTGCGCCTCCAAAACCGAGTTTCATCGCTTGAACCCTTTCGCCACCACATAGATTTCCGGGCTGCCGGATCGGCTCGCCGGGGGTTTGATGTGCTTCACATCGGTGAAATTTGCCTTCAGCATCTCGAGCACCGTTTTCGTCGCTCCGCCCTGAAACACTTTGGACACGAACACGCCGCCTTGTGAGAGGTGCTCGGTGGCAAAACTCAAAGCCAGCTCCACCAGCGCCACCGTGCGCAGATGGTCAGTCTGCTTATGGCCGGTGGTATTGGCCGCCATGTCTGACAAGATCACGTCGACGGGGCCGCTTAGACCGCTCATCATTTCGGCGACATCATCGGCCTCAGCAATATCGCCTTTAACAATGTGCACACCGTCCAGCGGGTCAACATCCAGAAGGTCTATCCCAACCACTTCGAGGGCGCCCGTTTCCTGCGCCACCTGCAACCAGCCGCCCGGCGCGCAACCAAGGTCCACCACGCGCAAGCCCCTGAACGACAGCTTCGCCTTATCAGCGATCTCCAACAGCTTGTATGCGGCGCGCGAGCGATACCCATCCGCCTTCGCACGGCGCACATAGGGGTCTGCCAGTTGGCGCTCGATCCAACGCTTCGAGCTTTCCTTTTCGGCATTGTGGGCAATGATCTTGCGCTGGCTCATTTGCCGACCCGAGGACTTACCTTCATTCTTGCCGGGGCCTTTCCAGCGACGCTTTCCATCATCCGTCATCGGGTGCTCCGCTGCCATTGCCCTGCCCGGATTTGCGACGTTTGCCGCCGCGCCGACGCCTGGACGGATTTTTTTGTCCATGGATCATGGTCAATAATAGGCCTTCGCGCAGCCCACGATCTGCAACGCGCAGCCTCTCTGCCGGGAACAAGGCCCACGCCGCATCGACAATCGCACAACCAGACAGCATCAGCCCGGCCCGCTCTGGCCCGATGGTCGGCAGTTTCGACCGCCCCTCAAGCCCCAGCACACGAAGGGTTTCAATCGCCTGGCCCGCCTCCTGCCGACTGAGCCAGGCCCCATCCACATCGGCGCGGCGATACTTGTCCAGTTTCAGATGAACCCCCGCAAGGCAGGTTACGGTGCCCGACGTGCCCACGATATGGGTGCCGGGCTGGGACAGAGCCTCCGTCACTTTCGGCGCGTCAGACCATCCCTCAAACACCTGTCGGGCATGGGCGCGCATCGCCTCAAAGCCGTTGGCCTCATCAAGGTGAGAAAACGCCTCAGACAAGGTGACCACGCCCAGTGGCAAAGAGCCCCAAAGCTCTATTGCGCGCGTATCAATCGCGCCGCGTACACCTCCGCCCGAGCGCAGCTTGGCCCCATCCACCAGCGATATCTCCGTAGAGCCGCCGCCAATATCCAGCACCATCACCTTGTCCGCATCTGGATCAATCAGGTCGTGGCAACCGACCATGGCCAGCCGTGCCTCTTCCCCCGGGCCAATGATCTTGAACGTCAGGCCCAGTTCTTCGCGCACCCGCGCAATGAACGCCGCACCGTTTTCCGCCTTCCGGCACGCCTCGGTCGCAATGCAGCGTACATGGCCAACGCGTTTAGACTTCAGCTTGGCGCGGATCTTCCCCAACGCATCCATGGATCGTTCAATGGCCACGTCCGACAGTCGCCCCGACGCCGTCAGCCCCTCACCGAGGCGCGTGATCTGGCTATAGCTATCGATAATCCGAAAGCCATTGCGCGACGGCTTTGCGATCAGCAGCCGACAATTGTTTGTGCCAAGGTCCACTGCTGCATAGAGCGGTGGGGCCTTGCCATTCCCGGTCTTCTTCGCGCGTTTGCGCGGCAACCGGGGCTCAGCGATTGCCATTAGATGTGGCCCAGTTCTTGTTCGTTGGGAAAAGCTGTAGCAAGAAGAGAACGTGATGAGTAGCCCGATCCGTTTCCTGAAACGCCTCTTTGGCAAAACGCAGAACCAAGCTGTTGAAACTGAAGAGGTTTCAGCGGTGCCAGTGACGGTGAATGTGCCGGATCGTCCCAATTTCCTGGCCCGTTCGCGCGAAGCGAAATACTTGATCGGCCAAGTGGTGAAACACCGAATGTTCCCATTTCGGGGCGTTATCTTCGATGTCGACCCGGTCTTTTCCAACTCTGACGAATGGTATGAGTCGATCCCGGAAGAGGTGCGCCCTCACAAGGATCAGCCTTATTATCATCTGTTCGCCGAAAACGACCGCACCCATTATGTGGCCTATGTCAGCGAGCAGAACCTGCTGCCCGACGACAGCGAAACCCCTGTTAGCCATCCCGACATCGCAAACATGTTTGACTATGGCGGCGACGGCTACGTCCTGAAGGATACGATGGCCAATTAATCCGGCGCATCGGGTTGCACCTCCGGTACCGCATGGGCAAAGGCCGGGTGCTTCAGGCAAGATTTTTCAACCGTTAGCAGTCTTTGATAGGCTGACAGATCAACATCAAATCTGCGCGCATTATAGAGTTGCGGCACCAGGCAAACATCCGCGAAGGTCGGGCGTGAGCCGATCAGATAGTCATTGGTGACACTCTCCAACGCCAGGGTCTCAAGCGCGCTCAGCCCGCGCGCCATCCATTCCCCCACCCACGCCTTCACCGTGGCACCAACAGCATTCACCTCATCGCGCAGATAGGCCAGCACGAACGAATTCTGAATCGGATGGATATCGCTGACAATCAGCTGCGCCATGGCGCGGCACCGGGCCCGCTGAATTGGATCTTCAGGCAACATGGCCGGCTCAGGCCAGGTCTCTTCGATCCATTCCAAAATAGCCATGGACGGAATCAGGGTCTGCCCATCCACCATCATTGCCGGCACGCGCATTTGCGGGTTCAAGGACGCTAAAGACACACCCCGCTGGGCCGCTACGACTTGATGGAAATTGATAATCCGCGGCGTTTACGCCACCTCCTTCAGGTTCAGCGCGATGCGTACGCGATAGAAGGCAGACGAACGCCAATAGGAATAAAGCTGAGTATCCATCACCGGTGCGCTCCTAAGCCAGACTTCTCAAATTCAGGGCCGACATGATCGCCTCATAGGCCTCCATGGCCTCAACCGCGAAATCGGGATCGGCCAGATCGGCCGGCGCCAGGGCATCGCGGTAGGTCAGCCGCACCACCTCTTGCAGACGATCAATCTTCGCCTCGTCCAGAACAACACCATCATGGACCGCCTCCAGCTCCGATGGCGTCAGCACGACACGCAGCCGCAAACAGGCGGGGCCGCCACCATTGCGCATCGACTGGCGCACATCGACATACTGAACGCGCCCGATGGGTCCGTTCCCGGCCACCAGTGCCTCGCAATAGCGCCGCGTGCTGTCAGTCTCTTGCGTCTCCGTTGGAGCAACCAGAACCAGTCTGTCCTCACCTGGCATCTGGAGCAGCTGGGAATTAAACAGATACGAGGAGATCGCATCAGCCAAAGGGACCTCTGCATCGGGCACCATCACCGGCTTCAGGTCAAACAAGCCGTCGCTGGCACGGCGCAGCGCCTCAAGCGTGACATCGGTGTACTCAAAGGCATGTTCGTGGAAAAACAGCGTATCGAGACACCCCACACAGACCACGTCATTGTGGAACGCGCCGGCGGCAATGGCGGTGCGCGACTGTTGGGCAAAGACCGTGCGCTGGTCGCGCAAGCCATGACCGCGCGCAATTGCCTGGCAAGACTCCAGCGTCTGGCGCGCGGGAAACCCATGGGTGCTTTCTCCAGCAAGCCGTCCATAGACAAACAGCTCTACACCACTGTCCCCATGGCTTGCGCACAAGCGAACATGGTTGGCTGCGCCTTCGTCAGAATAGTCCGGATGGCTGTGCAGCGCCGGAAAGACACGGCCGGCGGGGACCGTCTGCCCGCTGCCAAATACCTGGCGCAGGGTCTCGGTCGTGTAGCCATGCTCGAAGGAGCGATGGAACATGGTCGACAGATTGGCGGCAGTGAGTTTCAACTCTCCGTCCTGTGTGTCGGCTGACGGCGATACGGTCGCCGCATTCGCGGTCCACATGGCGCTGGCACTGAACGCAGCCAGAATGATGCGGGGGTCCGTCGTTGCTGCCGGCGGAACATCCCGGCTTGGATCGAACCACGTGTGTTCACCAGTAAAGCGGGTATCCAGAAACACCCATGGATCAGGTTTGGGATGGGGCGGCAGCACGCCCTGAGTCAGGCCTGCGCGGATCAACATCCGCATTTTCTCCAGCCCTTGCAGCGCCGCTTCTCGCGGATTGGAGACCGCGCCCTGGTTCTTTGCGCTGGCAAGGTTTCCTTCGCTCAGCCCGCCATAATTGTGGGTCGGTCCGATCAGGCCGTCGAAATTCACCTCCAATGCATCGCTCATGCGTTGTTCGCTTTCACCAACCAGATTGCTGAAGGTAGACGCACCCGCCGGTCGGGACTCATTTGAGCCTTAAAGAAGGACAACAGGTGCTCGATGATCGAAGACTCGTTTGCAGGATTCTCAGACAGAACACGGGCAATCGGACCCATCTCACGGGCGAAATTGACCATGTCCTCAAGGGTCTCGCCGGGCAGGGCAATCTCACTATCGAATTTTGACATCTCAATACCGCTCCAGCCTGATTGCGCCAGGATGCCTGCCAGATAGGTCTCATCCCCAAAGGCGAACGGACCGGGCGTACCTGGCGGTGGCGGTGGTGGCGGCGCGCCGATGGCCGGCAACACCGCCTTCATCAAGGCGAACGCCCAGTCGTTTTCAGGCAGCGTTCGCCAGCAGGCAAAGGCCATGCGCCCACCGGGCTTTATCGCCGCGCGCAAATTTTGAAACCCACCCACGGGGTCTTCGAA
>JBCCAA010000008.1:0-67291 GCA_039815055.1 Pseudomonadota bacterium
CCGCTCGGTAGCACACGCAGCCCAAATCCCTTCACCTCGCTATCCCAGAGAAACCACTCCTTCTCTGCAGGGCTGGCGGCGTCGACGGAACGCTTGGTGATCTTGGTCATCTGCTCTTGCCGTTTGGAAGCATATTGGAAGCAGTTGAGAAGGGCTCAGCGGGACGTCAGGGTGTGAAGTGGACCTTGCTGAGTCAACACAAGACATTGAATCAAGGACAATTTTGCCGTTCAAAGTATGTCTCGGGACAAACCGTGAAAGCCGCCCTGAACTTGTTCCTAATCTGTAGGTCACAGGTTCGAATCCTGTCGGGATCGCCAACAACTTCAATGATCTAGTTATGGATTTCTGGTCCGCTGAGTGCTCGGCTAACACGCAACGGGCACGCATCATCACTCCAGTTGATGTCGGGTGGGATGAAACTCGAGAGCGGGTCTTCAAGCTCGGCCAGCTTGTGCACCGCGATTTTGCCACCCAGATCAAGACTTTCGACTATGTCCGCATGGGCGCGATGAACATTGTCCGGCGCGAGGACAATCTGATCTTGCGCTACACCCATGCCGACCATCTCGGCAGTTCGGTCGCTGCCAGCAACAACAATGGCAGTTTGATGTGGAGCGAGCACTACACACCCTTCGGCGAGGCTCAAAACACCCCGGCTGAGAATGACGATCACTCCGGCCCTACCGGGCCTTCTGCGCCTTCATTTGATCCACTGGATCAAATGATCTGCATGCGCAGACCGTCTCCGAAGCACCAGCCACATCCACGACGCCGCGACCGATCTCACCTATATGCAGGCGCGATACTATGACCCCGTCATCGGACGGTTCCTGAGCAGCGATCCCATGGGCTTTGCCGGTGGCGGTCCAGCGTATTTCCCGCGGTACACTTATGTCGCAAATGATCCGGTGAATTTGGTGGACCCCAACGGCACGCAAGCAGAGGAAGCGTTAAAGGACTTTGTTCGGGGTGCCGGAAGCGTTCCCAACGCATACAGAGTTCTAGCAATGCACGGCGTTAATAGAGTTGGGACGCCTTCTCAAAGAGCTCAAGCTGCTCGTATTGAAGGGGTAATCGGCCTCGCTGCAACTATAATCCGGAATGATCCGTGGGAAGCTGGAGAAGCCTTTGGGATGGCTATGAACCAACAAGGCTTGGCATATTTGGGCGGCCGAACTGCAGCGCAATCAGCGATAACTTACTATTCAATTCGGCGGCTTGGGGCAAAGTCGAATGCTGGAAAAGTGGCTGCAACCATCGGCGTGGGAGCTGTCAATTTTACTGCTTCCCAGGCTGGCTCGGTTCTCGACGGTTTCTATGGCTTGGATAACCAGCTGCAGGAATCTGGATTTAATGTAGGCGACCTGTCGGCAGAGGCGGTCACAACAGCCCTGGCTCCGCTTGCGGCCGGTTCGTCGATCAATTTTGACCAAAACTCGGGTACCGTAAGTCTAGTAACAAAAGTCACCGAAACTGGCTCGCGGATATCGAAAGAGGTAAAGACTTACGTCTGTACCTTCAGCGGGGGGACGTGCAAGTAATGAAACTATTTCCAGGAGTTCTGGGCTTCACAGCGTTGCTGTACGGCTTCTTCATCGTACTTGCGGATCAAGTGAAGGGAGGGTTGATCATAACTGTCTCGATTGCCCTGATTGTCTATGCTGCATGGCCTTCCCCTAGTGAATCCAACACTGATGATGATGCTCCTGAGAAGTAAGGCGGGTACGGGTACGGGTACGGCAAGATAAAGCGAAGTTCGCCCGTTGGGCGAACTCACGCCTAACGCCTTGTAAATACGATTTTTTAATCAGCAATCGGCGCTTCGCGCCGTGTAGGGTGCATGGAGCGTAGCGATATACACCAATTCCATCGCGGCGACGGGCATTTTCACCTATGCCGGTAACTTCACGTAAATAGCTGAAGTTTAGCTCCGCGACACCCGCCATCTGATTACAGCGCGGCTCACCGCCCGTGCTGGCGCAAGTCGAGTGTGTAGGGAAAACGCATGTCGGTTTTCGCGGGCTCCGGCGTCATCGGACCCGGCGTGTGGCCATGGGCGTCGAACCGGGCCAGCCGGCGGCCTTCTGCCTCCAGGGCATTGACGGGACGGGTCTCGAAATTGCGACCGCCCGGATGGGTTGCGTGATAGGTGCACCCCCCAAGCGAGCGGCCAGAGGCCGGGTCGAACAGGTCAAATACCAGCGTGGAATGGGGCTCGATCAGCGGGTGCAGGCACGATTCCGGCAGCCAGGTGCGGTGGCGCACGCCGCACACTTGCTCGCCTTCAGCTCGGCCTTTCTGAAGCGGCAGAACCACGCCGTTGCATGTGACCACCGGCGGGCGCGCGCCCAATGGTGAGATCAGTTTCACTTGCAACCGGTCCAGCGAAGAATCCACAAACCGGGCCGTGCCAGACGCAACGCTTTCCTCGCCCAGCACGTGCCAGGGCTCCAGGGCGCTGCGCAGTTCCAGCACGTGGCCATCATGTTCGATGCGCCCCATTTCGGGGAACCTGAAATCGGCCTGGGCGGCAAACCAGTCCGGGTCGAGCGCAATGCCCAGACCGACGCTGATCTTGGCCAATGCCGTGGAGAAATCTGCCAGCAACACATCGGGCAGCATGAATCGATCATGCAGATGGGTGGCGTGGTCTATCAGGGGCGCGGTGTAGGGCTGCTCCCAGACCCAGGCGACGAGCGCGCGGATCACCAGCTGCTGGGCGACATTCATCTGCCAGTGCGGCGGCATCTCGAAGGCGCGAAACTCCACAAGGCCCAGGCGCCCCGCTGGCCCATCGGGGGAATACAGCTTGTCGATACAGATTTCGGCGCGGTGCGTGTTGCCCGACACATCAATGAGGAGGTGGCGCAGGATGCGGTCGACCTGCCAGGGCGGAAAATCCGTTTCACCAGGGCCCGGCAACTGCGATAGCGCCAGCTCGATCTCGTACAGTATATCGTTGCGCGCTTCGTCCATCCGCGGGGCCTGACTGGTCGGGCCGATGAACATGCCGGCGAAGAAAAAGCTGAGCGAAGGATGGTTCTGCCAAAATCTCAGGATTGATCCCAGGGCATCTGGCCGGCGCAGGAACGGGCTATCGGGCGCCGTTGCTCCGCCCAGCGTGACATGGGCGCCGCCGCCAGAGCCTGCCGGGCGTCCATCTATCATGAAGCCGGACGCGTCGAGCCCGCAGGCGCGCGCTTCCTCATAGAGGGTTTGTGTCTTGTCGCGCAGATGGCCCCAACTGGCAGAGGGTTGGACATTCACCTCAATCACGCCTGGATCCGGTGTCACCTTTATGGTCTCAAGCCGGGGGTCGGTTGGCGGTGGATAGCCCTCAAGACGGACAGGCTGGCCGAGCTCATCGGCCACAGCTTCGATCCGTGCGACCAGATCGCAATAGGCATCAGCGGTGCCCGTGGGCGGCAGGAACACGCACAGATGATTGTCACGCGGTTCAATCACCAGCGCGGTTCGCACGGGCGGTGGGCCGGCAGGCTCGGTAGGCTCGCCGCTCGGCTGCGATGTGGCATTACTGGTTTTGGATTTGGGTTTCGACCGGGTAACGGCCGGGCGCTGCCGGGAAATCTGGGTTTCCGGCAAGGCGCGGCGTTCGGCAAATGGATCGACGGTCTGAATTTGCGGAAAGTCATCCGGATCGACCCACGGCAGAGATTTCATCGGCAAGCGAAACCCCGCCGGACTGTCGCCCGGCACAAGGCAAAGCTGCTCGCGGCGCGTGCGCCAGATCTCTGACATCCACCTCACAGCCCGGCCATCCGAGGCGTCGGCCTGGGCCAGTTGAAGCGGCAGGACAAAAGCGGCTGGCGCGCCGAGGCCGCGGTCGAACACTTTCACCATTCGGGCGCGTTCCACTGGATCATCGAGTTTGTTGTCAGCTGTCGTTAGGTTTTCCGGCAAACGCGCTTCGGCGCTCAAATGTTCTGCAGGATCCTCATAGAGGGCCTGGGCGCAGGCGACATCCACGCCAAGTTCCGTGGCCAGGGATTTCGCCAGATCGCCAGCATGAGAGATGCCCGGCACCTTTTCCTCAAACTCTTTCGCGATGAGATCTGGGTTCTGCCACAGCGGCACACCATCGGTTCTCCAGACGATGGAATAAGCCCAGCGCGGCAGCGGCTCGCCCGGATACCATTTGCCCTGGCCATGGCTGAGCAAGCCGCCCTTGGCAGACGTATCTAACAATCGCCGCGCCAGCTCGTCGGCATATTGGCGTTTCGTCGGACCCACCGCCGCCGTGGTCCACTCATCGGCGTCACGGTCATCCATGGCGATGAAGGTGGGTTCTCCGCCCTGGGTAAGGCGCACATCGGCGGCGTCCAGTTTTTCATCAACAGCCAGTCCCGCGGCATCGATCTGGTCCCATTGCGCGTCCGTGTAGGGCTTAGTAATCCGCGCAGGTTCTCGCAGCCGCTGTACAGACATTTCAAAGTCGAAGGTGACCTCACACGGCTCCAACCCGCCGAAGATTGGCGCAGCCGATCCGGGAGATGGCGTTGCGGCCAAAGGGATATGGCCTTCGCCCGCAAACAAGCCCGAAGTGGCATCAAGACCGACCCAACCGGCGCCGGGGATAAACACCTCAGCCCAGGCATGAAGATCGGTGAAGTCGACCTCAGGCCCGTTCGCTTCGCCTTCGAAGCGCTCATCAGGGGCCAGTTGTATGAGGTAGCCAGACACAAACCGCGCCGCCAGCCCGACATGGCGAAACAGATTCACCAGCAACCAGGCGCTGTCACGGCAGGAGCCTGAACCTTTAAGAAGAGTCTCGTCAGGCGTTTGGACGCCGGGTTCCATTCGAACCAGGTAGTCGACCCGGTCTCTGACAATCTGATTGAGCTCGACCAGAAAATCGATGGTGCGCACATCGCGCGTCTCGCCCGCTTGCCACAGGGCCTCTGTGTCCTTCGCCAGTGTCTCAAACGCGGCGCCAAAGCCTTCGGATTCCAAGTATGGGCCAAGATCGGCGCGCAGCTCCGCTTCATATCGGAACGGTACATGGAAGGCGTCTTCGTCGAGGAAGAAATCGAACGGATTGATGGCAATCATGTCGGCCACCAGATCGATGGTGACTTCGAAATGATCGGTGAGTCTGTCGAACACGGCGCGGGCTTGATAGTTGCCGAATGGGTCTTGCTGCCAGTTCAGAAAGTGCCCGTCGGGCGAGATCGTCTGGCTGTAGGAGACGATCGGCGTGCGCGTATGTGGCGCGGGCCGAAGCCGGACCACTTGCGGCCCAAGCTGGATTTTTCGATCATACCGGTAAGCGGTGCGGTGGGTCAGGGCGACGCGTATGCTCATCAAGCGACCATGGGTGCATGCTCGGTCGGCGGCAACCAGAGAGAATGAGAATTTAAACGCCGCTGACTGGTCTTTGCCCGCCAATTGGTCAAACTTAATCTTAGGGAGGCACAAACCTTTGGCATTCGATGAAATGCAGAATGACGGTCAGGTACGCGAGGCCTATCAGGTCCTGCAACGCTGGCTCGACGAAACCCATCAGGACGACCTGCACCAGAAACGCCGCGAAGCCGAAGCCCTGTTCCGGCGGCTGGGCATCACCTTTGCCGTGTATGGCGAAGGCGGCGATGTCGACCGCCTCATCCCGTTTGACCTGATCCCACGGGTGTTTAGCGCCACCGAATGGGATCTGATCGACCGCGGCGTGAAACAGCGCGCCAGGGCGCTCAATCTGTTTGTCAAAGATGTCTATGGCGGCAAGGAGATTTTCCGGGCCGGCGAAATTCCCGAATCCATCCTGGCGAACAATGATGCGTACCTACCGCTGATGGACGGCGTAACCCCGCCAGCCGGTGTGTTCACGCATATTGTCGGGGTCGACCTTGTGCGAACCGGGCCGGAAGACTTCTTCGTGCTGGAAGACAATGCCCGCACACCGTCTGGTGTGTCCTACATGCTGGAAAATCGCGAAACGATGCGCCGCCTGTTCCCGGACCTGTTCCAGAGCGGCAGCGTGCGCCCGGTGGACGGCTATCCAGATCTGTTGCGCAAGACGCTGACGGAAGTGGCCCCGGAAGGCGCCGGTCAGTACCCCTCCATCGTCGTCATGACGCCCGGCCACTTTAACAGCGCCTATTATGAACACAGCTTCCTGGCAGATGAGATGGGCGTGCCACTTGTCGAGGGCTCTGACCTGTTTGTCGAAGACGACAAGGTGTTCATGCGCACCACAACCGGCCCGCAACCGGTCCATGTGATTTACCGGCGGATCGATGATGCGTTCCTGGACCCGGAAGCCTTCCGCCCGGACTCCGCGCTCGGCGTGCCTGGGCTCATGCGAGCCTACCGCGCTGGCGGAGTGACCATCGTAAATGCCCCTGGCACAGGCGTTTGCGATGACAAGGCCATTTATTGCTACATGCCAGAGATCACACGGTTCTATCTCGGCGAAGAGATGATCTTGCCCAACGTGCCCACATGGCGTTGTTCAGAGCCCGACGCGCTGGCCCATGTCATGGACAACATTGCAGACCTCGTTCTGAAAGAAGTCCACGGGTCAGGCGGCTATGGCATGTTGATCGGGCCAGCTGCGACCAAGGCGGAAATCGATGCTTATGCTGACCGAGTGCGCGCTGACCCGAAAGCCTTCATTGCCCAGCCAACCCTCGCCCTTTCAACATCGCCAACCCTGGTCGAGGCGGGAATCGCGCCGCGTCATGTGGATTTTCGCCCATTTGCCCTGGTTGGAAAGCAAGTCCGCCTGACCCCCGGCGGCCTGACCCGCGTCGCCATGCGGGAGGGCTCTCTGGTGGTAAACTCCAGCCAGGGCGGCGGCGTGAAGGACACTTGGGTATTGACCTCATGAGGCGCACAATCGGAGCCCCTTCTTCATGCTGAGTCGGGTCGCGGAAAACCTGTTCTGGATTGGGCGTTATGTCGAACGGGCCGAGAATGTCGCCCGTCTGATCGATGCTGTGCGACGTATGGTGACGCTGCCCGCCCAATTTGGCCGCTCAACCACGAATGAGTGGTCCTCGGCGCTGATCGCCGCCGGCGCGCGCGACCAGTTGGGAAAGGAGGTCGAGTCCGCAGAGCAGCAAATCGCGATCCAGCACTTGATCTTCGATATGGACAACCCGTCCAGCGTGAAGAACAGCTTCACGCGCGCCAGAGAGAACGCCAGGGCGGTACGCGCCGCGCTGACCCAGGAAAGCTGGGAGGCCATCAACACTGCCTGGCGCGAAATGCGTGATTTTACCCCTGAACACGTCAAAGGCGCGCAGCTGCTGGACCTGTTGGACTGGATCAAGGCCAAGTCGGCTATTTTCCGCGGGAGCAATTATGGCACCATGATGCGCGGCGATGGCTATGATTTCATCCGCATGGGCGCCGCGATTGAGCGAATCGATTCGACCGCGCGCCTTCTGGACGTGAAATACCACGTGCTTTTGCCGACTCTGCAGGATGTCGGATCCGTCGAAGACCATTATCAATGGTTATCTTTGCTGCAGGCCGCATCGGCCCAGCGCGCCTATTTCTTCGCCACACAGGCCGATGTCACCCCCAAGGGCGTGGCGAAATTCCTGATCCTGAACAATCACTTCCCGCGGTCCATCGTATTCAACGTTCGTCTGGCCGATGCCGCGGTGGCCGACCTTGAGAGCTTTTACGGCCAGCCTTCGCTTTGCCGCCAGCCGCTTTCCGATCTTGCCAACCGGCTGTCCAGCCTATCTATCGACCAGATACTCAACGCGGGTCTTCATGAGTTCCTGACTGATGTGATTGAGCAGAATGCAAAAAACGCCCTTCATCTGGCAGAAGCATATGGGTTTGCGCCCATAATTGGAGAGGAAACAGGCCTTGGATCAGACACTGAACAGTGACAGACAAAACGGACTGTTCGATCCGACCGTTGCACCTTCCCTGGAAACCATCCCGATGACCTATTGCGTAGCGCTGAAACTCAATCAGGGCCTTATCTTTCTCGCCGATACCCGCACCAATGCCGGTATCGACAATGTATCGCGTGTCAAGAAGCTGTTCACCTGGCAGCTGCCCGGCGACCGGATTATCACCATGCTCACGGCGGGCAATCTGGGCATCACCCAGGCGGTGATTTCCGAGATAAACGAAGACATCGATCGCCCGCCGCTAAATGAACCCAACATCATGACGGCCGACAGCATGTTCGATGTGGCCCAGATCGTCGGCGAAAAGATGAGCTTGGTGCAGCAGCGCTTCATCACCGGCTTGCAGGCGCGCGGCGTTGATTCCGGCGCCAGCATCATCGTTGGCGGGCAACGCGCGGGCGGTCCACCGCGGCTGTTTCTGGTCTATGCGGCGGGCAACTTCATAGAGGCCATGGACGACACGCCTTACTTCCAGATCGGCGAGCACAAATATGGCAAACCGATAATTGATCGCGTCGTCACGGTAGACACCGACATTGAGGACGCCGTCATCTGCGCCTTGCTATCGATGGATTCCACAATTCGCTCAAACCTGTCGGTTGGCATGCCGCTGGACCTGGCGGTGGTTCGCAATGATGCCTTCATGTTTGAGCAACTTCGACGGATTGAGGCCGAAGATCCGGACTATCAACAATTTTCCGAAACCTGGTCCCAGCAGCTCCGTGATGCCTTCGGCGTGATGCGGCAGATGAAGGTTTAGACCGCGCTGATGTCTATTGCGCCGCGCGGTGCGCTGAAGGCTGCCCATTTGCAAGTTCTGCGCTATAAGGCGTGCCCAGACAGAGTTCGCACACGCCATGAAATTCCTCGACCAATGCAAAATCTTCGTCGCTTCGGGTGCGGGCGGCAAGGGCGCCGTCTCGTTCCGGCGTGAGGCCTACGTGGAGTTTGGCGGACCTGATGGTGGGGATGGCGGCAAGGGCGGCGATGTCTGGGCCGAAGCGGTCGAAGGCCTCAACACGCTGATCGACTACCGCTACAAACAGCATTTCAAGGCCGAACGCGGCGTCGGCGGCATGGGCAAACAGCGCACCGGGCGCGGCGGCAAGGACACCACGGTTGCCCTGCCCGTGGGCACACAGATCTTTGAGGAAGACCGCGAAACCCTGATCGCGGATCTGACCGAGGTCGGCGCGCGCGTGATGCTGTGTGAAGGCGGCAATGGCGGCTGGGGCAATATCCGGTTCAAATCCTCCACCAATCGCGCTCCGCGCCGCGCAAACCCGGGCGAACCCGGCGAAGAACGCTGGATTTGGCTGCGCCTGAAACTGATCGCCGATGCTGGTCTGGTTGGCCTGCCCAATGCCGGCAAATCGACGTTTCTCAGCGTGGTGTCGGCCGCCAAGCCGAAGATCGCCGACTATCCATTCACAACGCTCAGCCCCGGCCTGGGTGTGGTCGATCTCGGCCCCGGCTCACGCTTTGTTCTGGCCGATATTCCCGGTCTCATCGAAGGCGCGGCAGACGGCGCGGGGCTCGGCACGCGCTTTCTGGGCCATATCGAGCGCTGCAAGGTGCTGGTCCACCTGATCGATGGCACACAGGACGATGTGGCTGGCGCTTACCGCACCATCCGCGACGAATTGAAGAGTTATGGCGCCGGCGTGGGTGACAAGCCGCAAGTGCTGGCGCTGAACAAAATCGATGCCCTCGGCCCTGAACTGGCGGCTGAGCAGGCAGCGCTACTGGAAGCCGAAGCCGGCATGAAACCGATGCTGCTGTCGGGCGTCTCGGGTGACGGCGTGCAGGACGTATTGCGCGCGGCGGGCCGCCACCTGCAACTGATCGCAGATGACGCCGCCAGCGATGATGAGACGGACTGGTCGCCAGCATGAGCGCCGTGCTGGCTTCAGCGCGCCGCATCGTGATCAAGGTGGGCTCAGCCCTGATCAGCGAAAGTGGCGATGTCCGCGAGGATTGGCTCACCGCGCTGGGCCAAGACCTGAAAGCGTTGACCGACAACAAGCAGGATGTGGTACTGGTGTCGTCCGGCGCCATCGCCGTGGGGCGCGGCGCCTTGGGCGGGGGCATCCCGCGCCGTCTCGAAGAAAAGCAGGCTGCGGCCGCCTTTGGCCAGCCGCGCTTGATGGCGGCGCTCAACCGGGCGTTTTCCGCCAACGGGTTTACCCTCGCCCAAGCCTTGCTCACCCTTGATGACACGGAACATCGTCGCCGTTGGCTGAATGCCCGCGCCACGCTGGAAACCATCCTGGCGGTGCCAGGCGGTCTGCCCATCATCAATGAGAATGACACCGTCGCCACCGATGAAATCCGCTATGGCGACAATGACCGGCTGGCGGCCCGTGTTGCCCAGATGCTCTCAGCTGATTTGCTGGTGCTGTTGTCGGATGTGGACGGGCTCTATTCTGCCGACCCGCGGCATGATGAAACGGCGCAACACATCGCGGAAGTCGATGGGCTTACATCCGAGCATATCGCCATGGCGGGCGGCGCGAACACCGCCTCTGGTCTTGGCTCAGGCGGCATGGCCACAAAACTGATGGCGGCGCAAATCGCCTATGGCGCAGGCTGTGCTACGCTGATCGCGGACGGGCGCGGCAGCCATCCCATAACGGCCCTGAAACAGGGCGCACGTCATACACTGGTTCGCCCCAGCCTGACACCGCGAGCCGCCCGGCTGCAGTGGCTCGCCAGCCATTTGAAGCCGGAAGGCGTCATCCATGTTGATGCTGGCGCTGCAACGGCATTAAGCGGTGGATCCAGCCTTCTGCCCGTCGGTATTACGGGTGTGGACGGTGAATTTGAACGCGGCGCCGCCATCGCAATACACACTCCACAAGGCGAGCCAATAGCGCGCGGGGTCACCGCCTACAGCGCCCGCGACATCGCCCTGATTGCCGGGTGTCGCAGCGATGAAGTTGAAACCCGCCTCGGCGTGCGCGGCCGGCCATCGGTGGTGCACCGCGATGATCTGGTGCGCGACAACGCATGAGTGAGCCCATCGCGCTGCCCGATCTGGCCACCAGCGCAAAACTGGGTGCCGCGCTCGCAAGACTGCTGCGCCCCGGTGATGTGGTGGCGTTAGCCGGTGAGCTGGGAGCCGGGAAGACCAGCCTGGTGCGCGCCATCCTGTCGGCCATGGCAGGCGCGGCGCTGGAGGTGCCCAGCCCAACCTATACGCTGGTACAGACCTATTCGATCGCCGGCCGCGAACTTTACCATTTTGACCTCTATCGCCTTACGGGTCCCGCAGAACTGGACGAGTTGGGCTGGGAAGACACCGTCGACGGTATCGCGCTTATTGAATGGCCAGACCGGGCCGGGCCTCGCCTTCCGGCCTGGCGGCTGGATATTTCTTTGGACATGTCCGGCCAGGGCCGCATCGCACGGCTGGAACCCCACGGCGAAGACTGGCAGTCTCGGCTGAATGAATTCTGTATCTGACATCCGCGCTAGCCAGATCGATGCCTTCCTGCACGATGCAGGATGGGTGGACGCTGTGCGCCATCCACTCAACCAGGATGCCTCGACACGCTATTATGTGCGTCTGACCCGCGCCGATGGTCGAACCGCCATGCTGATGGACGCGCCCGGCGTCGAAGGCGCGCCCTGCCCGCCTGGCGCGGATGAGGCCACACGCCAGGCCATGGGTTGGAACGCATTGACCCGGCTGGCCGCATCGCGCGTGGACGCCTTCATCGCACTGTCCGGCGAGCTTAAATCGCGTGGCTTGTCATCCCCGAACATCCTGGTCGCAGACGTTGAAACCGGCCTGGCCCTGCTCGAAGATTTTGGCGAAGGCCGCGAGTTTGCGCGATTGCTGGAGCGCGGCGCGGCCAGCGAAACTGATCTTTACGCCAGCGCCGTTGAGGTTCTGGCCGGGCTGCACAGCACGCCGGCGCCGAGCATGGCCAGTGGTTATGGCCAACACTGGCCGATCCTGGAGTTCGATACTGTCGCGCTACGCACCAATGCCGACCTGTTCGCAGAATGGATGCCGCAGTTTGACGGACAGATGCGTTGGAATGAAGCTGCCGCTGCGCGCTGGACCGAAGAACGCGATCGGTTGATCGCGGCTGCGATGGAGCGCCCGCGGGCGTTCACCCTGCGCGATTTCCATGCCGAGAACCTGATCTGGCTGCCAGACCGCGCCGGCCCGGCCCGCATTGGCTTGCTGGACTTTCAGGATGCCGTGAATGGCTGGGCGGGCTGGGATCTGGCGATGCTGACCCAGGATGCGCGCCGCGAAGTTTCACCTGCCGCGCGCGAGGCCGCGCTCAGCGCTTACGTCTCTGCCACCGGACGGAACCGCACCGAACTGGATGAGGAACTCGCCATCATCGGGACGCTGAATGCCCTGCGTATCGCGGGCCTTTTCGCACGCCTGATTTACCGGGACAGGAAGCCCCGCTACGGCGCCTTCCAGGACCGGCAGCTACGGATTCTCGCGCGCAATCTGGGTCACCCGGCGGTTGGCGGCATGGCAAATTTTGTTCGCGATATCGCGCCTCACATTCTGGAGATGAGCGATGGCTGACATGCCCCACACCGCTTTTCTGCTCGCCGCTGGTCTTGGCACACGGATGCGCCCTTTGACGAACGAAACGCCCAAACCGATGTTGCAGGTTGCGGGCAAGCCGATGCTGGACTGGCTATTGGATGCGCTTGCAGCTGCAGGCGTTCAGCGCGCTGTGGTGAACGTCCATTGGCTACCAGAGCAAATTGAAGCCCATTTGAAATCACGGACTGACCTGGATGTGGTCATCTCTGACGAACGCGACGAGCTGTTGGAAACTGGCGGCGCCCTTGCGAAAGCTCGCCCTCTATTGGGCGATGATCCGATCTTCATCTTGAACACCGACGCGCTATGGCAACCCGACGCACCCTGCCCGCTCAACGCGCTGGCTACGGCTCATGATCCGGTGCGTATGGATGAGTGCCTGCTGCTAGCCGATACCGGTCGCTGCCTCGGTTTTCCCGGCGCGGGCGACTTCAACCTGGATGAAGAAGGCCGACTTAGCCGGCGCGGCGGAGCGCCCCGCGCGCCCTGGGCTTATGCGGGTGTGCGGATCGCCAATCCCGCCAAATTCGAGGGGCTGCCTGTCGAGTCATTCTCGGCCAACCGGATCTGGGAACCCATGTTGGGTAAGGGTCGATTGCACGGCCTGCCGCTGGATGGGTTTTGGTTGCATGTGGGCACGCCGGGCGCGCTGGAGGACGCCAATCTCTGGATGCGGTGCCACGGCTTCTAGGCATGGCCCACTTGTTTGATCCCGATGGACCAAGGGTCTGGACGCTTCCGCCGGGCAGGCCGTTTCTGGCTGACTTGGCCAAAGCCGTTCTTGATGCGGTGGGCAGTACGGAAGCGCTTGCCGACGCGCTAATCTATGTGCCCAATCGGCGTTCGGCCAGCACGCTGGCCCGTGACCTCCACACTGCAGCCGGCAGTGACGGCGCGCTGATCCTGCCCGATATCCGCGCGCTGGGTGACCTTGAAACCGATGAAGCGCCGCCCGGAACGGACGCTGCGTTCCGCGATATCGGCCCGGCGCTGACCCAGCCCAAACGTCTCGGCGCGCTGACCTTGCTAGTCTCGCGCTGGTTTGCGGCGCGCGGCACACCGATGCCGGCGGGCGCGTGTCTGGCTGCGGCGCGCGATTTGGCGCGTTTGCTGGATGAAGCAACGATGGCCGGCGGCGTGGACTGGTCGCAATTGCCCGGTCTTGCAGGCAATACGGACCTGGCCACCCACTGGCAGCAATCGGTGGATTTCCTGTCTATCCTGACCGAGAACTGGCCTGACTGGCTGGCCGAGAAAGGCGCCGTTGACGCCCTGCAGCGCCGGATTGAAGCGGCAGATGCCATCGCTGAATCCTGGGCCGACGCCCCGCCGCGCGGACCGGTACTGATCGCCGGATCGACCGGAGCCACGCCGGCCAGCCGCGCCCTGATGAACGCTGCCCTGAACGCACCGCGTGGCGCGATTGTCCTACCCGGCCTGGACCGTGATCTGGCCGAAGATGATATGGCGCTGATCCTGCGCAATGCGCCAAGCCACCCGCAATTCCACCTGCTGAATACGCTTGTCGACCTTCGCGTTTCCCCAAGCGGGGTGAGCGAACTGGTGGCCGAAGACCACCTTTCGCCGCGGCGGCGGTTGATCCATGAATCCCTTGCCCCCGCCGAATTGACCGGTGACTGGACCGAGCGTCTGGACGTGCTGGCAGGCGGGGCCGGAAAGGCGGCTTTTGCCGAAACCGCCCTCGGCGGGCTGAACCTGATCGCAGCGCGAGACGAGACCCATGAAGCGACCCTGGCCGCCTGCCTGATGCGCGCCGGGTTGGAGGTGCCGGACCAATCCATCGCGCTGGTCACGCCCGATCGCGCCCTGGCGCGGCGCGTATCAGCTTTGCTGGCACGCTGGGGCGTGGAATGCACACCGTCAGAAGGCCGGCCTTTGCTGACCACGATTGCGGCCCGTCGCCTGGACGCACTCTTGTCCTTCTGGCAGGCGCCCGAAAATCCGTTGAATCTCGCAAACCTTCTGGATCAACGGGGCCTTCAGGCCGAAGGAGACCCTGCCCTTTTCGAGCGGTTTATTCTGCGCGGCGTTGGCTGGTGGCGCAGCCTGGACCAACTGCTCACTGACGCGCGAACAAAGCTGAACGCGCTACATCCGAGCCGGCGACCCAGTGACGGGCAGATCACTGAAATCGAGGTGACTGCAAGCTGGCTGGCTAAACTGGCGGATACCCGGCCCAAAGCCGAGACCTTTGACATCGCGGCGCTGCGCAACGGGCTGTCGCAGCTCATAGACCGCACTTTCGGGCCGGAAGAGATGTGGCAGGGCCGCGATGGCGCCGCCCTGGCCAGTGTCATCGAAGCGCTGAGCGACCTGACAAGCGAGCTGGACCCGCTCAACATCGCCGCCTGGCAGGACCTTTTCCGCACACTGGCGGCGGATATGTTCGTGGCGCCAGATACGCCCGGCCATCCTCGCCTCGCCATCTGGGGGCCACTGGAAGCGCGTCTTCAACAGGCAGACCGGCTGATCCTGGCCGGGATGAATGAAGATGTCTGGCCAGCCCGCACCGGCAGCGACGGCTTCCTGCCAACGCGCTTTCGCAAAACCCTAGGCCTGCCGGATCCGGAAGAGCGCATGGGCCTTGCCGCCCATGATTTTGCCGGGCTCGCCTGCGCGCCGAATGTCACGCTGTTGTACAGCCAGCGCCGCGAAGACGCCCCGGCCATTGCTTCGCGGTGGGTCTGGCGGCTGGAGACCCTGGCGCGCGGCGCCCTGGGCGAGGCGGCGGCGCGTGCGCTAGCTCCAGTCATGGGCGATGATCCCCGTCCCTGGGCAGATGCACTGGACCAGACTCACCCAGCGATTGACGTGAAAACGATCATTCCGTGCCCCAGGCCGCCCGTCTCCGCGAGGCCGCGCAACCTGTCAGTAACGCGGATCGAAACGCTGATCCGCGACCCCTATGCCATCTACGCCGAAAGCGTGCTCAAGCTTCAACGGCTCGATCCTGTCGGCACACCGATTGATGCACGACAAACCGGTACGGCGATCCACGCCGCCCTTGAAGACTATGACGAAGCGGGCGCGCCTGGACCGGACACCCTGCACACCTTGTTCCTCACCCATCTGGGCGCGGCGGGTGAGCCCCCCGAGAGCCTTTTGTCGCGCCGCGCGGTCTTGAAAGACATGGCGGTCTGGTCTGCCGACTGGATGGACCAACGCCGCAGCCGGGGCATTGAGGCGCGGTATCTGGAAGTGCGCGGCACGGTGACGTTTGAAAGCCCGGGCGGGCCATTCCAGCTGAGCGCCGTGGCCGACCGGATCGAGCAGGCCGGGGGCACCCTGTCCATCCTCGATTTCAAGACCGGCGATCCCCCAAGCAAGGCCCAGGTCACGAGCGGACTTGCGCCGCAAATGCCGCTTCAGGCCGTCATTGCTGACCATGGCGGTTTTGTGGGTGTGCCGGGTGGCTTGCCGGTCTCTGAACTTGGCTATGTCGCCGTCAAAGCCCGGCCAAAAGCGACCCGGTTAGACCCGCCGGACGAGCTGGCCGCCGATGCCTGGGACGGCATGACCCAGCTGATTGCCGCCTACGACGACCAAAACCAGCCATATTATTCGGCCCCGCGCCCGCAATTTGTGAAGTATGACGGCGATTATGTTCGCCTGGCCCGGCGCGATGAATGGACGGGGGAGGATGGCGATGACTGAGCCCAACGCCATCGGCACGCCCGATTATGACGCCGCGGCCCACGCCCAGACCCTGGCAGCTGACCCAACAGGCTCGGCCTGGGTTGCGGCTAATGCCGGGTCAGGCAAAACCAAAGTGCTGATCGACCGGGTGGCGCGACTTCTGCTCGCAGGCGCCAAACCCGCCGCGATCCTGTGCATCACCTACACACGGGCCGCCGCAAATGAAATGATCACCCGGCTGTTTGACCGTTTGGGGAACTGGTCCGTCATGGGCGACGATCTGTTGGCCAATGAGCTGGCAGGTTTGGAAAAGCGGCGCGCCGAAAGCTATACGCCGCCAGAGCTGCGCCGGGCGCGCGCCCTGTTTGCCCAGGCCCTGGAAACGCCCGGTGGCTTGCGTATCGAGACCATCCACGCCTTCTCCGCTCGCCTTTTGCGCCGGTTCCCGCTGGAGGCTGGCGTGCCGCCGGGATTCCGCGATCTGGAAGAGGCCGACGCCGCTGACCTGATGGCCGCCGCGGCCACAGCCTCCCTCATGGCCCTAGACAGCCTGTCGCCGGACCAGCTTGATCGGCTGGCGCGCGAAGGTGGCGGATTGGGCGCGTCTGCGCCCTTGTCGCTGATCCAGTCGAACGGCGCCGATCTTTCAGAGTGGACGAAGCAGGAAGACGCGCAGATCCGCGCGGCTCTTCGCGAACGTCTCAGCGCGCCAGATGCCAGCGTGGCGGACCTGCTTGAAAAAGCGCTTGTCACGGATTGGCCAAACGCCGATTACGCCTCCGCCATCGGCCATCTGCGGACCGGCGCCAAGACCGATATCAAGCTCGCGGTCACACTGGAGGCGCTGGCCAACGAGCCGGACCTTTCCAAACGCTGGCAGGCCATGACCGGGCTTTGGTCCACCACCAGCGGGGGCCGGCGCGCACGCAACCCGTTCACCAAGAAAATGCCTGATGACGTGGGCGACCTCTTGTCCGTTTTGCCACCCGAAGGACGGGAAATCACACGCCTCATTTGGGCTGAAGAACAGATCCGAGCTGCGGCGGCGGTCGAGCGGTCGCTGGACCTGATGGCGCTGGCGCGGCCCTATCTCGCCCGCTACCAAAGAGAGAAGCAGGCACTCGGCGCGCTGGATTTCGACGATCTGATCGGCCAGGCCCGCGGCCTGCTCACGCGCGCCGGGCTTTCCCAGTGGGTGCTCTACAAGCTCGACGGCGAGCTGGAACATGTTCTGTTGGATGAGGCGCAAGACACATCGCCGATGCAATGGGACCTGCTGAACGCCCTGACGGAGGATTTTTTCGCCGGCGCCAGCGCCCATGAAGAACGCGCCGAGGCCCCGCGCACGCTGTTCGTCGTGGGGGATGAAAAACAGTCGATCTATTCATTCCAGGGCGCTGACGAGCGCGCGTTTCTGGATGGTAAACGCGCATTTCTGGAGAAAACCCGACACCGCGCTGCTGCGCCGGACATGAACATGTCCTTCCGCTCTTCGCCGGAAGTCTTGTCCTTTGTCGACACCCTCTTCAGCATGCCGGAGCTGGACATCGGCTTGACAAGCCGTGCGCCGCCGGACCTGTCGGACCTGCCCCGCCACACCGCATTTCGATCTGGACAAGCCGGCTGCGTCGAGCTGATGCCCATGACCCCGCCGCCAGACGTGGCCGAGGCCATGCCTTGGAATGCGCCGGTGGACACAGAACGCGAAAGCTCTCCCACCGCCGCGCTGGCCCGCACCATTGCCCGGGCGGTGCGCGACATGGTGGACCGCGGTGAGGTCGTCTGGACCGATGGCGGGAAAACCAGACGCGCCATCACGCCGGGCGATGTGTTGATCCTTGTGCGTGGGCGGCGCAGCGGGTTGTTTGACGGGCTGATCCGCGCGTTGAAGGATCAAAAGCTGCCCGTGGCCGGGGCCGACCGGCTGGTGCTCAGCGACCATATCGGTGTGCAGGATTGCCTGAACCTGATCCGCTTCGTGGTGTTTCCCGAAGATGATTTAACGGTAGCAGAAATCCTGCGCGGGCCGTTTTGCGGCCTGGTGGATGATGATCACCACCTCTTCCCGCTTGCCCATGACCGAGGCGATCACAGCCTTTGGCAGCGCCTTCAGGCCAGCGACAATGCTGAATTCGCCGCCGCCCGCGCCTTCTTGGACGCAGTTTGGGCCGCGCGCGACCGGCCAGCCTTCGAATTCCTGTCCATGATCCTGAATGAGCCGATCTGCGACGGCGCCACAGGATGGGAGAGGATCAACGCCCGTCTTGGATCGCCCGCTCGCGATCCCATTGAAGCGCTGCTGGCGCGCGGCCTGCTGCAGGACCAATCCGAAGGCGCAAGCCTGCGCCGCTTCCTGGCCGGCATGGAAACCGATGCCAGCGACATCAAGCGCGATCTGGCCAAAGCAGGCGGCGCGGTGCGCGTGATGACCGTCCACGGCGCGAAGGGGTTGCAGGCACCTGTGGTGATCCTGCCTGACACGACCGCCGGGCCGAAAGCGGTCGGTGCAAGCCTGCTGAACGTCGATGGTTTTCCGGTGTGGGCGCCGCGAAAATCAGATGACAGTGAAGTCCTGGAAGCTGCACGCCAGGGTGTTGCCGACCGTAGCCTCGCCGAAGAACGACGGCTGCTCTATGTAGCGCTGACCCGCGCCGAAGACCGGTTGATCATTGCGGGTGTCTGGCGGCGCCAGCAAAAGGAGACCGGGTTTCATCCCAGCTCGTGGTATGCCCTGTGTGCGTCTGCCATGGCCAAACTGGCGGGCGCCGATCATGCCCCCGACAGCATTATCCGCCACGGCGGGGCGCCGCAAACCGCGCCAAAACCCGACGAACAGGCAAGCGGCGCGACTGCTCCGCCCGCCTGGCTGCACGCGCCAGCCCTTATCGAGGTCGATCGCCAGCAAACGATTAGCCCGTCGCGTCTGTTTTCAGACGGCGCAACCGTCATCGATCCGTTGGCGAAAACCGGACCGGACCGGCGCACACGCGGCCGCGTGATCCACACCCTGCTGGAACGACTACCGAGACTGCCAGAGGCGGACTGGCAGGCCACGGCCCGTCTATATCTCTCCCGCTTTGATGATCTCAGCGCCGGTGTGCGCACTGAAATCGAGGCCACAGTGCTGAAAACACTGGCCGATCCGGCCATGGCCCGCATTTTCGCCCCGCCGAGCCGCGCTGAAGTGGAAATCGTCGGGCAGGGTACCGGCCTATTGGCCGGACGGACGATTTCGGGCCGGATCGACCGACTTTTGGTAAAGGCGGGGGAGGTGCTGATCATCGACATCAAGACAGACCAGCCCCCACCTCGCGAGGAATCCGGCGTGGATCGATCCTATCTGGCCCAGATGGCAGCCTATCAGAACGCCCTGGCCCCGGCCTATCCGGACCGGCCCGTACGCTGCGCCATATTGTGGACCGACGGCCCGCGATTGATGCCTATCAGTGAGGCAGGTTTGTTAGCAGCGCTAAACTCTTCCCTCAGCGGGGTTTGAGCACGGGCAAATTCACTTATGTTCAGTGAGCGAACCGATCAGAGGAGCCGACCATGGCCGCAAAAACGATCACAGATGATGATTTCGACACGACAATCGGCGGAAGCGAGCCGGTTGTGGTGGATTTCTGGGCCGAATGGTGTGGCCCGTGTAAGCAGATGGCCCCGCACCTGGAAGCGGTTGCCGACGAGCTGACCGGTCAAGTGACAGTCGCCAAGATCAATGTCGACGAAAACCCGATGAGCGCATCAAAATACGGCGTGCGCGGCCTGCCGACCCTGATGTTGTTCAAGGATGGCAAAGTCGTCGACAGCCAACTCGGCGCCATGAGCAAACAACGCATCGCCGACTGGATCAAAGAGCACGCCTAAGCGCGGCTTTCGTAGCGAAATTGAAAAACCCCCGCCGCACCCCGGCGGGGGTTTTTGTTTGCGGGGAGTGGGGGCTTTGGCGGCGAACCTGGCAAAAGTTCGCATATCAAACGCGGTAAGGCGGCGATTGCGCATAAGACCTCACTTTTTGGAATTAATGAAGTTTGAAGTCAGTGAGCGCTATGGTTGTGCCAGGCTATACTCGAGACTCCGTTGGACCCGAATGAAAATAAAAATCAACAGCCCACAGCGCCAATGACATCCCCGGCACTAACTGCAATTGTGCTGATAACGAACTCAATTGATCGACTGTTGCGATGGATCTTTGATTTTTCTCGCGTTTCTGTTTTCGTCGGTTTCTTTCTTTGCTTATTCGCCGGCTTGATTTTTGTTGGGGTTGCCAACTCAACGACGGCAATAAATGAACCTGGCTCAATCGCGGCGATGATCCGGTCGTATTGGATCGCCCTGTACGGGCCATCAGAAACGGTCGGACTGCATGGGCCGGGGTTGAAGATACGGATTATACCAACCGGTCTGTTGCTGTTGTTGCCACTATGGATCGTGACGCGACTTGTTCAGTTGCCATTCTTTGTATTGATCAAGATCGCGCGCCAGGCACGTCGCAAAGCTCCAAGTTAAGCTTTTGAATGGCTGCGTTCACCGCCACACTGTCCACTCAGCAAAGTGCCCCCCCTCAGCCATCCGCCGTCCCGAACGCTGTGCATCCCGGCTTGATTGGTCGGTCGCCGCGGGCGGTGTTCAGGGCGCGCCAGAAGCCGTCTTCGGTTTCGAATTCCAGCATGCCGCGCTCGGGTGGCATGGGACGGATGCCATCTTCGGGGTTCGACTGGCAGATCAGCGCGATCATATCATCGGTGACATTGGTGGAGTTGGCATAAGCGGCATGGTTGGCCACGAACCAGCGGCTGAGATTGATAAAGCCGAACAGGGACCGGCCACCAATGCGGGAAATGTCGATCGTATCGACGCGAAATTCAGGGCGCGCCTCATCGACAATGGCGGGATAGGTCGCGGGCGCGCCGTCTCCGTCGAAAAAGCCGATGCGGCGCTTGGGGTCATCCTGGGTGCCGAACGGGGCGGTGAGGTTGCGCAGCACGCTGGAGACCGCGACGGCGCCATCCATGTTCGAGGCATATAGCGTGACGCCATCCATCAGGTGGGTGGCCGAACCAATCCACTCGGTGAACAGGCTGTCGTCCAGGTCTCCGGCGGCAAAAATCACTTCGCCGAACAGGTTGTCGTCTTCGAAACTGGCGATGCGAGACAGGGCCTGGGCCGTCACCCGCGTACCCATGGAGTGGGCGATGATGTGCACCTCGGCGTCGGGGTTCTGCTCGGTGACGGTGTGATGGGCCAGGCGCAGGAACCGCGCCAGCGCATCGACGGACAGGTCAGCATCGGTCTGGTCGTTCAGATAGGCAAACGCGCTCTGGTTTGCCGGCCAGGAAAAGAACATCACCGGTCCATCAAAGCCGGTGTCGTATTTCAGCTGCGCGGCGCGGAAAGCAGCGTTGCGGAACGGCACATTGAACCCATGCACATACACAATCGCATGGCCTTCGGTCTGCGTTGCTCCGCCCAGGCGCAGCTGGATCAGCTCGATGAAGTCTGCCTCGGCCAGGCGATCAAAGCCCATGATCGCGAATTCACTGCGCAGGTCGCGATCAGACAGTTCTTCGCCAGAGCGGGCAAATTTCGGGGACCCGCCGCCATCTTCCAGCTTGTCATCGCGCTTGAACGGTACGCTGACGGTGACCGTGCCGAGGTGGCAGGTGTCGAACTTTGTGGCGGTATCGCGGAGCAGATCAGCATTGGGGTCACAATTGTTGGGCCGGTCGGCGCGTGGACCAAACAGATTGCCCAGGTCGCGCGGGCGCTCTCCATTCTGCACACCGGGCTCCAGCAGTTCCCGGTTGGTGCCGTAGAAAATCTCCATGCAGGTGAAGACCTGGTGGACCGCGGAGACCGATTCGCACTGCTCCATGGCGGAGCCCTGGGTCATGAACAATTCGGCGCGTGGGCGCTCCGCCGTGGTGGTCTCGACAATCACCGGCTCGGGCGGAGGCGGCGGCGAATCAGGTTGCGGCGCGCTGGCACAGGCGGCGAGGGTCCATCCAAGCGCAGTCAGTCCAATATATCGAAGCATGGCACGTCCCCTTATCTGTTTTGAAGAGAGGACACGGGGAGGCGATTGCCGTCAAGCGCGCGGCTGGAAAACTGATTTTTTTGGGAAAGAGAAGTATCAGGCGGCGGAAAAACAGAGCTCCCCGAGGGGCTGGGGGGGCTGATGGGTCCGGGGTGCCTGCAAAAGCCCGCCGCCTGACGAGTACCAATCTGGCTTGCACTTGCGGCGGAAGCAAGGCCAGAATGCGGTTGAGCTGCTTCAAATGGATTAAATCGCAGTAACTCGTTTGCAACAGTCAAGGACGTCTGAAGGAGACCGCCATTTCTGACCCTGCTGTAACCCCTTTGCATCCGCCAAAGCCACGTGCGCCAAATGTGGCGTTCCATCGCACCGAGATGTCGCCGATCCTCGATGTCTATGGTCGGCTCGTCCAGTCGGGTCAGGCCCGCGATTACGCGATCGGCATGTATAAGGACCACGCGATCTTTGCAATCTACCGCCGCGCGGCAGAACAACCGACCTGGCGAATCGAAAAGGTGCAAGCATTGGCGAGCAAACAAGGCGCCTATGTTGCCTATGGCGCAGCCGGCCAGGTTCTGCGCCGGGGCAGTGACATCCGCAGCGTGCTGAAAGTGTTTGATGGCCGAAAGTTTGAAGTGATCTCCAGCTGAGGCTGGACCAGAAAAAACCCCGGCAGATCGCTCTGCCGGGGTCTCCTGGTCTGACTGTCAGATATAGCGCGCTAGTCGCGGCTCATCAGCGACAGGATGATGGTGAACATGTTGTAGAACAGGATGAAGAAGTTCAGCGCACCCCAGTTCGTCATCACGGCCATCGACCGCGCATCACCACCGAAGCCGTAATAGCCTTCTTTCAACTCCTGGGTTTGCCAGGCCACAAGGCCGGCAGACAGCAGCAGGATGCCCACTTGCAGTCCCAGCTCAAGCAGGCCGCTTGGCGGGAAGAACAGGCTGACCAGGCCAATAGCGACCAGCCCCCACAAACCAATGATCATGAAAGTGCCGATCGGACGCATGTTCATTTTCGTCGTATAGCCAAACAGCGACAGAGCCGCGAAGGCCGAGGCGGTGACCAAGAAGGCCTTGGTGATGGTCATGAAATCGACCGACAGGCTGGCGCCACCGCGGGTCGTGACCGACTGGTCAACACCTGCAAGCACGACCCACATCGACGCCGAAACGCCGATACAGCCGACAATCGCCCAATACATGATCGCCGATCCCATCGGGGATGGGTTCTTCATGAGGAACGCCGAAGCCAGGATCAGCACCAGCGGCGCAAATTGCACCACCATGCCGATGGGCGTGCCCCACACCAGCTGTGTCAGCGGTTCAACGGTGCCGACGGCATAGGCAAGCATGCCGGAAATGGCGATGCCGAGGGCCAGCTTGTTATAGACGCCGAGCATGAAGCTGCGCAGGCCGGCATCCGTTGACGTGTCCATAGAGCCCGTGCGGGGCGCGTAGGACTGATTAAAGTCATTCATCGATGAAACCCTTTTGGTGTTTCAGTTCAGGTTGCTCTCAGCCCGCACGAAATAACCTCGCGCGGATTGATCATAATATGGCGATACTCACCCCACTTCGCAAGGCAAACCGGGCGAAACCGCCTTCAGAAATTGACAAGGAAGCATGCCGGGGGCACCTTGCCGAAATAAGAGCGGGATAAACAGTTTCCGCCGAACTAGAGGAGGGAAACCATGGCCGACGCGTCTAAGTATGCGGACAACATCAAGAAATATGCAGCAGGTTACAATCAGGCCGCTGCTGAGAAAATTGTAGGGCATCTCGGAATCGCACTGCGCAATCGCGACAGCTCATTGGTGTCATGTTCCGATCAGGGCGAACTTGACCGCGTGCGTGAGAAATGGTGCCGTGGAAAGCTTGGCCTGGCCCATTCCAGCGACGATCTGGACGCTGCGATTGGCGCCATCTGCGAAAAGCTCAAACCGGAAGGCGGCAACAAAGGCCGCGTGACATTTTATTATCTTCTCGCAGAACACTTCGGCAAACTGGACGAGCTTGCCGGATAGGACTGAAGTCGTCACAATTGACATAAGCCCTTCTACCCAGCGGGTGGAGGGGCTTTTTGTTGAAATCGACACTTTTGAAGCGGTAACGCGCCATATTCGTCATGTTGCATCGTCTCTTCGCGGCCATACCCGTGCCCGGCACTATCGCCGACCCGCTTTCGGATTTGCAGGATGGTCTGGCCGGGGCCAGTTGGCGTCCGATTGAAAACTTTCACGTCACGCTGAGATTTTTTGGCGAGCTCGACTCCCTCACGGCCAAGGAAATCGATTTCGAACTTGGCGAGATCGACGCGCCGCAAATGGAGTTGTCGATCGAGGGGATGGGATGGTTTGGTCGGCGCCAGCCCCACACCCTGTTTGCGCGTATTTCGCCCGATCCGGAGCTGCGTCGTCTGGCCGGGGCGTGTGAGCGCGCCGCGCGACGACTCGGCCTGTCCAAGGAGCAGCGTGCCTATACGCCGCACATCACGCTCGCCTACCTTCACAACACCCCGCTATTGGACACGATGGCCTGGTGCGACACCCATGGCGCCTATCGCGACGGGCCATTCTGGGCTGATCGCTATCATTTGTATGAGAGCCACCCGACCAAAGGCGCCACGCGTTATGAGCCCCGTGCGGATTATCCACTGGGATCGTGACTCCCCATCTCGCTTTCGCGCCATATCTGTTTGGGTATGACCGACACACCTCAGGATCCAGAACGCAATCGCCTGACCGGCCGGCTCGCTCGCTCGGCGCGCGTCGGCGCAAATCTATCCGGCGCGGGCTTCAGTTTCGCGGCAAACCGGGTGTTTGGCGGAGACAAGGGCGATGAGCGCATCGCGAAAGCCCTGGCCGAGGCGCTGGGACGCTCAAAAGGCCCACTGATGAAGGTCGCCCAGATGGTGTCGACCATCCCTGACTTTCTGCCGCCGGAATATGCCGACGAGTTGGCCAAGCTGCAGGCGCAGGCCCCGGCCATGGGGTGGCCGTTTGTGAAAAGACGGATGCGCGCCGAATTAGGTCCGGAATGGCAGGACACCTTTGCCACCTTCGGCAAAGAGGCCTCCCATGCTGCCTCGCTCGGGCAGGTTCACCGCGCCACACTGGCCGATGGCCGCGAAGTGGCCTGCAAGCTTCAATATCCCGACATGTCCAGCGCCGTGGAAAGCGATGTGGCCCAGTTGAAAACCCTGCTCGGCCTGTTCCGGCGGGTGGATGGCTCCATTGATCCGTCGGAAATGCTTGTCGAGATTGGTGATCGGCTGCGCGAAGAGCTCGATTATGATCGCGAAGCCGCCAACATGAAGCTGTACGGCTTGATGCATGCAGGCTCAGAACGCGTGACGATCCCAGAGCCCGTGGAGGATCTGTCCACCGCGCGTTTGCTCACCATGTCCTGGCTTGAGGGCCAGAAGCTCACTGATTTCGAGGAAGACACACAGGAGGTGCGCAACCGGATCGCGCAGAACTTGTTCTGGACATGGTGGAAGCCGTTTACGCATTATGCCGTCATCCATGGCGACCCCCATCTTGGCAATTACCAGGTCACAGACGGTGGAAACCGACTTAACTTGCTCGATTTCGGCTGTATTCGCGTGTTTGACGCAAATTTCGTGGGTGGCGTGGTCGATCTCTACCGCGCCATCCTGAATGATGATTTTGATGCCAGCTACGCAGCCTATCAAAAGTGGGGCTTTGAAAACCTCACCAAGGATCTGGTGGAGGTTTTGAATGTCTGGGCGCGCTTCATCTATGGCCCCATGCACGACGACCGCGTGCGAACGGTCGCAGACGGCGTCGCGCCGGGCCATTATGGGCGCAAGGAAGCGTTTGAAGTACGCCGTCTGCTAAAGGAACGCGGACCGGTGAAGATTCCCCGCCCGTTCGTATTCATGGACCGCGCCGCCATCGGCCTCGGCGCGGCATATTTGCGCCTCGGCGCCGAACTGAACTGGCACCGCATGTTCGAAGAAAGCCTGGACGGATTTGACGTCGCAAACGTGGAGGCCCGCCAGGCCGATTCCATGACGGCGGTGGGTCTGACCTAACACACTGGCCATGGGATGCGGTGCGCGTTAGCCCTGTAATATGCAAACCGGCCCGTTCAACACGCCTATAACGCTCGCCTCGCGGCCGGCCATGGCGGTGTTCTGGGCCATGGTGGCGCCATCGGCACTCACCATGGCGGTCGTGTTTCTCACAAATTTCGTGTCGAACAATTGGGCCAGCGCTCAGTTCACGTCCCAGGGCACCATGGCAGGCCAGTCGCTGCTGACCAGTATTGGCTTTCTCATCTGTTTTGCCGCCATGTCGATCTGGTCTGAGCGGATCGGCGCTGGAGCATTCGCTGGCGCGATCCGCGTCAGTCCTGATTGGGTCGGGATTGCCGCACTCACGGGGCCGATCCTGTTTTCGGGCACGACTTTCCTGCTCTCTTTGATCGTGTCCGCCGATGGTACCTGGTGGTTGCGCCCTGAAGTTGCCGACACGCTTCCGCCGATCACAGAGATTACAATTTTGATGGTCATCTTCGCGGTCGTCCTGGTGCCGTTGGTTGAAGAAGTCGCGTTTCGCGGCATCGGCCTTGGCTGTTTACTGGCGCGAGGCTGGGACCCGGCACTCGGCGTCCTCATCACCACGATTGGCTTCACCGCCCTCCATTCCAGCTATTCGCCGTTAGGCCTGATCCCAATCTTTGTCACGGGGCTCTACCTGGGCGCCCTCCGCGTGCTGTCAGGCAGCGTGGCTGCGTCGCTGATTGCCCATATGAGCGCCAACTTCGTTATCATGCTTGGCGCGTTGCTGGCTGGCATCTGAGGCGCATTCAGCCATTGCGGCACGGTGGACATGGGGTATTCTGCCAGCTCCTGTGGGAGGATGCCATGGCCGATATCTTCATCAGCTATAAACGCGAAGACCAGGAAGAAATGGGCCGGGTGCGCCCCATCGCCGAAGCCCTGACGGCCGAAGGCTATGACGTATTCTACGATGTCCACGTACCGCCGGGCTCGTCCTGGGAAACTGTGCTCCAATCGAAAATCAACGCCGCGCGCGCCGTCATCGTGCTCTGGTCCCAGCATTCGGTCGCCAGCGACTGGGTGAAGGAAGAGGCCGAAATGGCAAAGCATGCCGGTAAGTTGATCCCGGTCTTCCTGGACCCGGTCTCGCCGCCTTTTGGCTTCGCCCGGATCGAAGGGGCCAATCTGGCTGGCTGGGACGGCGACCTGCAAAACATCGAGTGGCGCAATCTGGTCGCCGCCGTGAAAGCTATGATCGGCACCGGCGAGAAAGCTCCGTCACCCGGTGTCACGCGCGTGGCGTATCAATCTTCGAAATCGGTCACGGTCACCAAATCGCGTGGCTCAGGCGGCGGCGTGATGAAATGGCTTGGCGCCCTGGCGGCCGTTGCCGTAATCGGTGTCGGCGCGTTCTGGGCTTACAGCACCTATCAGCTGGCCGAGATCGAACGCGGCCGGGATCTGGACAGATCCGTTGACGAGTTGATGGATCGCGGCCTGGACAAGAGGGACTTTGAAGCGGCCCAGGCCGCCGACACGATCGCGGCTTATGAGCGATATCTCACCATCCGGGTGGACGGGGTTTACCGCGACGAGGCCGTTGACCGCATCGCCGAACTTCGCGCCGCTGCGGCATCGACACCGGCGTCACCTCCGGCCCCGCCGCAACCGGGCAATTTCTCAATCGCCGCTGTAACCCTCGGCGGCAGCGGAGTGGAAACTGGCGGCAATATCCGTGCACGGGTGACGGTTGAGAATTCCGGCGAAACCGCCCTGTCGGATGAGGGTGTCTTTACCGATTTCGTTCTGTCGCGCGACACCACGGCGCCGATCCGAATGCGCGGCTTCAGTGCAACCTGGAGCGAGGATGCGCTTCTGCGCGGCGGCCGCTCCAGCGACGTTCCACCCCTGCGCCCGGGGGACAGCCACAGCTGGACGGAGACCGTAACGCTGCCTGAAGGCTGGCCCGCCGGACGGTTCAATGTCTGTGTCATAGTCGATTCCGGCTCTGCCGTGAGCGAGGGCAACGAGGCCGACAATGTTGCCTGCGCGCCCATCACGGTGCGATGATGCTGGTTTTGCCTGTAACGCAAGTGTTACTCTGGCGTTCAGCTTGCATATGTTAATGAAAGCTGAATACGGAATAAAAAGGGTGAATCTCATGTTTGCATCCCGCATCGCGCCAGCCTTGGCATCACTGGCCCTGCTTGGGGCCTGCGCAACGGCAACGCCTTACCAGGCGGCCACGGATTCTGATCGCGGATTTACAGAACAGCAGATCGAGTCTGATCGTTGGCAGGTGAGCTTTTCCGGCAATTCCCTCACAGAACGCCAAACCGTTGAAACCTATTTGCTTTACCGCGCTGCCGAGCTGACCGCTGAGCAGGGATTTGACCATTTTCGCGTCGTGAAGCGCGACACCGATGAAGACAGTCGGCTGGTCCCGCTGGGCTTTTCATCGGGGCGATATGATCCGTTCTATTCCGGGTTTTACTGCAATTACCGCTTTTACGGCTCCCATTCAGGCCGGTTCTTTACACCGCGCCGCTCTGCGTTCGGTCCCTACTATGGTGACCCGTTCGGCTATGGATTTGGTGGGCCGGAGTACCGCGAAATCGTGCGTTATGAAGCCAATGCAGAGATCATTCTCGGCCGCGGCGATGATGTCGCCGATGCTGATGTGTTTGATGCCAGCGAAGTGCTCGACAATCTCTCAAACCGCATCGTGCGGCCCGAAGATCTGGCTTAACGCAGCTGGAATCGCGCCCGCGTGATGCTCGACTCACGCGCTAAAACCACAAAAACAAGCCAGTTTTGCTGCGCAGCAATATTAATTTTTGTGCAGCAAAACGGCCCTTTTATCAATATCTATTGCAGAAGTCAGTTTTCGCATATGTGCGCTGCACCATTGTGACTGGTAGAAATTCTGCAATGCAGCAATTCTTTTGCTGCGCGGGCTTGATGGAGTTCCTCCCACTCCGGGTCCCGCGCCAACCCAAGGAAGGGGAACCACTATGTTCCGTATTTCATCTGCACTTGTAGCGTCCATGCTGATGGCGAATTTGGCGTGTGCCAATGAGTCCGGCAAGTTCACGGCTGAGATCGAGTATGATCCGGCTCTTCTCACATCAGAGGCCGGCGCCGCCCAGGTGCTTGCGTCTCTGGAAGAGCAGGCCGACGACCTTTGCCTGGTCGACGTCATCTACGTCTCACGACCAATCGTCGACCGCGAATGCGCCAAGAGTCTGGTCGCACAATCGGTCGAGAAGATCGCTGATGCCAAACTCAGTGATACCTATGCCGGCACGATCAACACGTTCTGATCTTCGCCTCACCTAACAGCTGAAAAGCTGATCGGCGCCCGGTCTTGAAAACAGGCCGGGCGTTGTTTTGCGAAAAAAGGCCTTCAGCCCTCGGTCGCAGGCTCGTCCATGGCGGCCACGTCCAGATCTGCGCCCAGAGTCTGGCGCAGGGCATCGATCTCACGCTTGTACGCAATGAAATCGTCCATCACATCTGGCGTGTCTTCCAGTTTCCGCCCGGTAGGGAAGTTCAACCCCATGGCGTTCACATGCCCGCCATTGATGATCACTTCATAATGCAGGTGCGGCCCCGTGGACGCACCCGTCGAGCCCACATAGCCGATCACGTCGCCCTGGCGCACGTTCACGCCAGAGCGGATGCCGGGTCCATACCGCGACAGGTGGGCATAGGCGGTCTCATAACCATTGGCGTGCTGGATGCGGACGTAATTGCCATAACCGCCATAGCGCGAAGAGCGCTCAATCACGCCATGGCCGGCGGCATAGACCGGCGTGCCGGTAGGCGCAGCAAAATCAGTGCCCTTATGGAGCCGGTTATAGCCGGAGATCGGATGACGACGATTGCCGAAATGCGACGACAGTCGCGCGCCATTGATAGGCGTTTTCATCAGGAACTTGGTCGCGCTTTCCCCGTTTGGATCATAGTAGTCGGTGACCTCGTCATCGCCCGTGGTGAAGCGATAGAAGGCCCGGTTGAACACCCGGCCATCGAGTTCGGCATAAATCACATCACCCATACGAACCGGGTTACCGCGTTCATCCACCAGGCTTTCATAGACAATCTCGAACTGGTCACCGGGGTGAATTTCGCGCTGGAAATCCAGGTCATAGGCAAAGATCTTGGCGAAATCAGCGACTTGCTGGTCGCGCGCGCCGCCGTCCAGCGCCGCCATATACAGACTGGTCTGAATGATGCCGGCCACGCGCTGAATTTCCGGCTCGAGCCGAACATCCAGTCGGCTGGCCTCAAACGCGCCATCGCTGGTGCGTGTCACCACAACCGAGTGGTCCCGGTCCTGGCGCAAGCTGACGCCAAACAGGGACGCCGCATCACCGACGGGTTCCAGCATCAACGTGGCAGACAGGCCGGCGCGCACCCGGCGCGGGTCGATCAGTTCAGCCTCCGTGGCTGCCGCGATCGCCTTATGGGCATCGGCTGGGCTGGCGCCAAGGCGCATCAACAGATCAGACAGGGTGTCACCACGCTTCAACTCGCCAGCCGCTTCGACGCGCGAGGTATCGGACAAAACCGACAGGTCCGATGTCCAGCCAAGATCGGCCAAAGTATCCTGAGACACTGGCAAAGCCACTGCCTCCGCTGTTTCGACATCGTTGCCCGGCGTCGATGACACCGACACCGCCAGGGCGGCCAAAAACACTGCACCCAGGGCAACAGAACCGGCGATTATCGAGGTTTGCAGGGGCGATTCTCCAAGCACATTGCCAACGGCCATGGCACAATCCTTACTCTACTATCGGCCCGCCAAAAACACGCACAGGCCGTTCGGGTGCTATACATCTTGCCCCAGCTACTCTTTAGGGTTCCTGAAAGCCGAGCAAATTTCAAGTTTCAGATGCAATAAGAACTGCAGCATGCGTACCAATCGCCAGATGCCAGCACCATGAACCAGACCGCGGAAACACCGTCGCGCAAATCCACGCGGTGGCGCTGGGTACTGCCCGCGCTGGCGGTCTTGGTCCTGCTTGCCGGAGTGCTGGGCTGGCTGAACCGCACCCTGATTGCCGAAGGTGGCGTGTCATACTGGTGTGCACAGCGCAGCCTTGAGTGCCAGGTGGACGTGTCCTCGATAACGCTCAACCGCGTCGAGACCGGCGCCCTGTCAGTGGCGACGGAAACGGGCACACCGATCCGTGCAAGCGGCGCCGAGATCGATCTCGTCTGGACGGGGTTTCTGCAACCCGCCGCGCGCTCTGTGGTAATCTCCGAACTTGACCTCTTGGCCGAATTTGACGGCCAGCGCATCAGCTTTTTCGGATTGGAAGACCAGGTCGAGCAGCAAGACTCCGGCACGCCGGCCGACTGGCCCGAGATCGCCTTGCGCGATGGCGCGATCAACCTCAACACACCCGCTGGCCCGGTTGCCGGCACGTTTGATATTGATCTGACGGATCGCAGCAATGGCGCAATGTCCTTCTCAGCAACGCCGGTGACCCTGGCAACGCAGGACGGCGCGCTCGACCTCGCTGAGGCCGATATCGATGTGAAGATGACGGGGGGCAGGCTGTCTGGCAACGCCGACGTCCTGATCTCGTCCGGCGCATTTGGCGGGTTTGCAACAGACACCTCATCGGCGCGCATTGACGTCTCTGCGCTGGATGGCACGCAAACAGATGTGGTCAGGTTTCGCATTGCCTCGCGCCGGTTTGCCCTGGGTGACTGGGCGGCAGATGCCGTGGTTTCAAACGGCGCTGTCCAGTTGGCAGCCCCCAAAGACTCAGACGCTGCGTCATGGATTGACCGGCTCAGCGCGGTTTCCGCACAGTTCACAGCCGATCTCCTTCGTGCGCCAGGCCAGCGCGCTGAAATGGTCTCACTCGACCTGGAGATCGAAGAGCAGAACGGCGCCCTGTCCGGCCCCATCGGCCTGACCACTGAAGCGATCACCCGCGATGGTCTGGGCGGCGCTGGTGCAGCGGCGTTTTCGGGGCAGGTGGAACGCACCCCTACAGGGGCAATTTCACTTGATGGCCGCCTCACCATGAACGGCGCCGCCATCGGCCAGGCTTGGCAGGCCCGGCTTGCCTCCGCTGTCCAATTGCCAGGCCCTTTAGCACGCCACGGGGAAAGCCTGGCAAACGCCCTGCGCCGGGCGACCAGCCAGTTTGACGTTGGCCTACCCATCTCCATTTTCCGCGCCAGTGATGCGGACTGGCGCGTCACCAGCCGCGATCCAGCTCGGCTTTCAGCCGCCAGCGGCCTGTCCATCACACTGCAGCCCTTTTCCAATGGACCATGGCTCGACTTCGGTCCCGGCGGAACAACAGTTCGCGGCTCTGCGTCGCTGTCCGGTGGTGGCGCGCCAAGCGTGGTATCCACCCTCAATGAGGTGACCGTTCAACCCTTTGGAACAAACGTGCGACTGGGCGAAACACGCCTTGCGCCTTGGTCAGTATCAGCCACAGACGTCGCGGCGACGGTCAGCGGTATGACGATCGAACAGGCCGGCGACCAGACCCGTATCCAGCTGCGCGGCGAAGGGCGCGTGGATGGCGCACTGGCCGGTCTGACCGTGGATGATCTCGCCCTCTTTGGCGCCGTGGAGGCTTTGCGCGGTCCGGAAGGCTGGCGCGCGCAACTTCTGGAAGGTGATTGCCTGTCGTTGAGCATGGACGGCGCACGTCTGCAGAGCGTGGCCTTTGGCGCGCTGTCTTTGCCGCTGTGCCCTACTGACGGGCGTCTCTTGCGCCAGAGCGAGGCCGGAACGGTGGGCGAAGTTTCGATCGGCGATATCGACTTGCCGGTCGCCTCAGACCGGGTCGATGGCATGATCTCGATGGAGGCTGGGCGGTTGAACTGGCAATCGGGCGAGGATCTGGCACTGGACCTGACAGGTGAGCAACTCGACCTCAGCCTGACGACGGGCTCGCGCACGCTCACGCTGAACTCGGCCACGCCAAGGCTGGACATTCTCCAGCAAACCGGGGCTCCCATCACCTTTCGCGGGGCCTTGGGCGAAACCGCCTTTGGTGGAACTTTGATGCCGGCAAATGTGGTCGCCGAGCGGCTCGACTTCACCATCCGTGACACCCAAAGCGGCCTGGGTGGCACCGGCACCATTCGCGATGTGTTGATCTCTGATAGGCGCGGCGACCCGCTCTATCAGCCCCTACTGACAACCGCATCAGCCGAGCTCTCTCGCGGAACACTGACACTGGCAGGACCGGTGGACCTGGCCGACAGTCGCCGCACCGTGGCTGATCTGGCTGTCGACGTGGCATTCCCGCAGATCGACGGCTCGATCAGCGTTGTCACGCGCCCGCTACAGTTCCGACCCGGTGGCCTCCAACTCCATGACCTGTCAGACCGCCTGCGTGGCCTGTTCACAGATGCCAGAGGCGAAATGGAAGCGCGCGCTGACCTGACCATCACGGGCGGTCGCCTCACGGGCACGGGTCGCACGGATGTGCGCAATTTCGGCTTCCAGACCATCGGCCTTGGGCGGGTTCAGGGCGTCAATGGCGCGGTGGTCTTTGACGATATGCTTGCGCTCACCTCCCCGCCCGGCCAGACCGTGACCGTGGGGTCCATAAATCCCGGCATTGAGCTGGAGGATGGGCTCGTCCGGTTTCAGCTGCTCAACGGGACAACCGCACGGCTGGAACTGGCCGAATGGCCGTTCGCGGGCGGGGCGCTGCTGGTTGAACCTGCGCTATGGTCGTTGGCGGCCAGAGACCGCACCCTGACCCTGCGCGCCGAGGCAATTTCGCTGGCTGGCCTGAGCGAGCGGCTGAACCTGCCGGGCTTTGACGCCGATGGCACGGTATCCGGTCGTTTCCCGATCCGTTTTGAAGACGGAAACACGTTTATCGACAATGCAAGACTTCTGGCAGATGAGCGCGGCGGCACCTTGCGCTATACCGGCGGCGTCGGTGAGCAGGCCGGGGCAGGCGATGAGCGCGTCTCGATGGCGTTTCAGGCGCTGCGCGACTTCCGTTTCTCCGTGCTCGAGATTGGCGCGGATGGAAACCTGAACGACGAGATCGTACTCACCGCCGCACTGATCGGCTTTAATCCTGAGGTTCTCGATGGAACCGAATTCAACTTCAACATCAGCATTTCGTCGAAACTGCGCCAGTTGCTCGCCTCCACAAACCGTCTGACGGGCACCGATTGGCTGTCACAAATCCAGGCCGAAGCAGAGACAGCCGCAGAAGCGCCCTGATCTATTCAATTGACGTTCAGCCCCCGCGCCCCAATCTGTTGACCAACATCTCGAAAGGAGGCCGCGTTGACCTTGAGCGCCCGCCCCACCGACACTTTTGCGCTACGGCGCCTCACCCTGCCGACGCTTGCGCTCGGCGTAATGATGCTGCCCGCCTGCACCGTTGCCGTGCAAGCGCCAAGCGAGCCAATCAACATCAATCTCAATGTGAAGATTGATCAGGAAGTCCGCATCAAGCTCGACAAGGAAGTGGAAGACCTGATCGCCGAAAATCCGGACCTGTTCTGATCCGGAGCCAAGAGGGAGGGACCCCATGCCGTTTGCACGTTTTCTGATTGTCGGCCTTCTGATGGCGCTCGCTGCCACGGGAATGACCGCGCTGAAGGGCACACCAGCCCACGCACAGGGCGCTGAAATCGACGCGGCCAAAGCCGAAGGCATCGTGGGTGAACAGATCGATGGGTATCTCGGCATTCGCGGCGCCGTGGATGCTTCGCTGCGCCGCAAAGTAAACGAAATCAACGCCAAACGCCGCGCAGTGTATGAAGAACTGGCCGGTGACTCCGGCACAACGGTCGCGCAGGTCGCGCGGATCACCGGCGAAAAGCAGATCGAACGCGCCGCCCCCGGCGAGTTTTACGTGGATGACGCCGGCTCCTGGGTGCGCAAGGTCTCATGAAGCCCGCGATTGCCCTGGCCCTCGGCGCGGCGTTGCTGCTCATTGTTGCGGTGGTCGGAAGCGTCATGGCCAGCGGGATCGCAGATATCGGACTTCCGCCTGGCCTATGGCTCGCCTACGGCATCGGCGCAGTGCTTAGCATCATTGTCGGGGGCGGCCTGTTTGCGCTTACGTTCTACAGCGCCCGCAACGGCTATGACGACATCGACCGGCCGGAAGACAGCGCGAGTTAGAGCGGGCAGGTGATCTGACCCCAGCTTTAGGCCGCCAAGCAGGCTTAAGCGAGCAGCTTAAACCGCCCTAAATAAGCCGCTCAGAATGCCTGCTCCTGGTCAGGAGCAGACGTGAGAGACATTGGCTCGGGCGGCGGAAACCGGCCCATTGCTACCACTCGCACTTTCTTTGGACCCGGCTAGATGGGGAGGTACTTGCGCCTAAAGCGGTACAAGTACAAACGTCAATTGAACCGCCTTTGGGCATTGGAGATGAGCTTGTCGATCGTCAGGCAGACCGGCGAACGGGCGTCGAATTCACCTGCCAGTTCAGCTTTGAGATTGATCAAATCGAACAGGAACTCGCGGTCATCCTGTCGTTTGATGCGGCTTTCGATCCAACCCACGCAGACAATTCGGCTTCCTGAAGTGACGTCGGACACCTTGTGGACGCTTGTTGAAGGGTAGAGCACCACATCTCCGGCTCGGGTTTTCATTTTGTGGGTTTGCCCGGCGTGTTCGATCACCAATTCACCGCCGCCGTAGTCGCCGGGGTCCGACAGAAACAGCGTGAATGACATATCCGTGCGGATCGTTCGGTTGCCGTTACCGATGAAGGCGTTGTCGATGTGGTAGCCATAGCCTCCTCCAGCTTCGGTCTTGCTGACGATCATCTTGGAAAAGCGCACCGGTTGGGCAGCTGCTTTCAAAACCGGGTGGGTTTGAAGCGCATTCGACAGTCGATGTTCGATCTTTTGCCCCAGTTCGCTGGTCAGATCGGCTTGGACATTCTGCTTCACTTTGCGGGCCGCCAAACCGGCCGTCTCTCGGCCATCGCGCCAGGTCACACCGTCCAGCAGGCCCCGGATCAGTGCGAGGTCTTCGGATGGCAAAACTCCAGAGATGGAAAGCAGCATGACTCCTCACTTGCGAATGATTTTCATTTCTTGCATCTAACTACATTCAGAGGCTTTCCAAAAGGCGGGACAGATGACGACGACACAAAAACACTGGAGCCGGCTCGGGCTGGGTCTGGCGATGGCCACGACACTTGCAGCGTGTGGGGCTCCGGCATCCGACGAACCGGCCGTTGAGGCAGCACAAGACGCGCCACCACCCGTCATCCCCATCACCGTTGGAGAAGGCGAAGGTGAGGGTGAAGGCGGAGAAATGGGACACGGGATGGACACGCTGCCGGTGGAAAAGCGCGTCGCGTTCATGTCCGGCCACGTGGAGGCGGGCCTTGCGCTATTCCGGGCGGGCGCACCCGATCAGGCGGCCAAACATCTGCTGCACCCGGTGTCGGAAACCCATGAAGCCGAACGCGCCGGTATCGACGCGCTTGGGTTTGAACAGGATATTTTCATCCAAGTCTCTGAAGCGTTAGAGGAGGGCAGACCCGCTGAAGACATCGCGCCTCAACTGGCCGCCGCTGAAGCCAATATGGCGCTCATGCAAGCAAATGCCGGCGGCGATCCCGTCGACATCATCAGCTATCTAATGGACACCGTCTTTGAAGAATACCGGATCGGTGTGACGGATGGTGTGATCACCGATCCCGGTGAGTATCAGGACGCTTTTGGTTTCACCGTCGTGGCGCTCGATATCGCGGGTCGCATGGAAGGCCAGGACACAGCCAATTTAATCAGAGAACTGGAAACCCTTCTCGCCATGTGGCCGGAGGGCGGTCCGCTGGCAGACTCCACACCCACGCCTGTGACTGAACTGGTGGCGCAAACCTCGCGCGTTCACATCGCCCTGGGCCAGCTTGACTGAGATACAAAAAGCGCCCGCAGCATCAACGGTTTGGGAGGAAACGAAGGTCGTCTATGCTGCGGGAGGTTGGCAAGGGGAGAAGGGCTAGGCCACTTGTCGAGTTTCTTCTAACCGGGCCACTTCGCTGGTGAGCCAGGCATAGTGTGTTTCCAGTCGCCGCGCCGCCGCGAGATCGAGCTCGGGCCGACAAGCGAGTTCTTCGCGCCACGCCTCAATCACGCGGACTTGCGTTTTCAGCCAACAGACCATGGCAATGTCATCAAGTGGTAGGCACATCGGTCAGTCTCCTAGTTTCCAAATTGATAGGACGCGGCGATCTTGATGTTCTGCCCCGGCTCTGAGACGCCCTGGAAGACGCGGTCGTAATCATGATCGAGGAGGTTATCGATCCCGACGTCAAAGCGCAGGCCGTCTGCGAAGCTTGGCTCCCATGACGCATAGACATCAAGCACCACATAGCCGGCGCGTTCTTCCACCACGGTGAACCCGCCCATGCCGTCAGATCCGCGTCGTTCAAAATCATCGGCCATTTGGACTCGTGTACCGAAGGTGGCCTGCCAGGAGGGGACCCTGAAGCCCGTATTCAGGGCTAGCCGATCGGGCGTGAGGGAGCCGAGATCTGATCCATCTGACAGGTCGGTGCCTTTGATGCTGGAATAGCTTGCGGTTGCAAACCAACGGTCTGCTTCATAGCGAAGTTCGCCCTCCCAGCCTTCCAGCTCCGCTTGGGCAACATTGGATGATTCCGACGTACCGGCCGTGCATGGGAAGAAAGTCGGCTGCGCGAAGCATGTAGGGTCGAAAGCAAAATCAACCGACAGATTGATAAGGTTGTCGGCTTCCGTTTCGAAATAGCTGAGCTTCGCCTGCAGGCGATCATCGCTGGTGAAGATATCTGCGAAATCGACACCCGCGCCGAATTCGAGGGTTTCGGTTTCTTCTGGAACCAGGTCCGGGTTCGGAATGAAGTTGTTATTCACGAACACAAACTGGAACATGGCCGGGTCGAACAGCACGGGGTGGGGCACAGGGAAGTGGACGCCATCCAGGTAAAGCTCGTTGATTGACGGTGCGCGGAAACCTTCGGAATACGAGCCAAAGACCCGCAGCCAAGGTGTACCCGCTGGCTCAAAGCTCGCGGCGAAACGCGGCGAAACCGCATCGTCGGAATTGTCTTGATCTGGGGCAATCGACGACGAGCTTTCGAACTCATCAAACCGAACACCCGGGATGATCAGGAACTCGCCCGCCGGAGTCTCGACGACAGCTTCAATCTGGGCAAACAGTCCTGTGAACTCGCTCTCGCCGTCAGGAACGCCGCCGCGAGTGCCATCCGCTGTCTGATCGTCAACGCCGGTTTGCTCGTCCTTGTACCAGTCACCGCCGACCGTCAGTGTTGTATCGACATTGCCCAGCATAAAGCGCGACGCGTTCCGAGCGCTGAAACCCGTGGTCTCGATCTCGCGCACCGTGGTGCGAGGGATGGTGGCGTCAAACTCATCGACTTCGCTCGTCGTTTGATAGGCGGTAGCCGTCAGGTTGACCCAGTCATTGGTGTCCGGATTGAAGGTGGCACCCAGTCGGAAGGTGTCCGTCGTGATGTCCTTCTCGACCGTGCGATCGAGGATGGAGTCGCCCGTGCCGAGCGTGCCCTGGCCGTTGTTGGGCTCAATCGCGGTGTTGCCGAAGCGCTGCCAGGAGCCTTCCAGCGTAAAGGCGTCTGTGAAGGCGTAGCTACCTTTCAGGAGCGCCGTTTCGATCTCATCGTCGGAGGGGAGGTCTGCGCCGGACCCAAGCGTGATATCGCTAGACTGGCGGATACCGAAGCTGGCCAGACCGTCAAACCCGCCCTGTTGGGTGTAACCCGTGACCGAGGCCAGTACTTCTTCGTTCACGCTGTGATAGCCAAGGCGGACGCGCCCGCCCATGGTTTCATCATCAGCGAGAAGGTCTCCCGCATCGACACTTTCAAGGGCAAGGACCCCGCCCACGGCGCCGGATCCATAAAGGGCAGAGGCGGGACCGCGGACGACTTCGACGCTGCCGACAAGTTCCGGATCAACAAAGAACCGTCCGTCATGAGCAGACGTGAAGCTTTGGCGCGCGCCATCCAGAAGGATCAGCACATTCTGACCGGAGAGGCCGCGCAGGGCCGGTTGTTCACCGGTTCGGCGGGGACCGCCCGAGAAATCCAGTCCCGGCACATCACGCAGGGCATCAGCGATGGTCGAGGGCGCCAGCAGGTCGAGTTCATCGCGGCTAACCACCGTCACTTGGCCCGGATAGTCGAACACCGGGATCGGGTTCGACGTGCCGTAGACCGTGACTTTGTCTTCGCGGAGTTCCTCCTCAGACGTGTCTTGCGCCGTGGCTGCACCAACGGCGAGCGCCGTTGCTGATACCATCAAAGCCGTTCTCAATGGAATGAGGCAGAATTTCGCTCCTGACATAGGTACTTTCTCCAGTAGACATAATAATGAAAATCATTCTCATTATTGAGAAACAAACTTTAAATGAGATTGCAAGTGAGAATCTTTCGCGGTAATTAAAATTCAAAGCACAGTCTCAGACCAATGAGGGGATCCATGACCAACCGCCGTTCAATCATTTTCAGCGCCGTCGCCGCATCCGCCGCGCTCCTTTCGGCCTGCGCAACGCCGCCCGTCCAAACAAGCACCGCAGCATTGGCTCCGGCGCCCGTTGAAGCCGTCGACACAGCCAAGTTTGAACAGGACCGCGCATCCATCCTGGCCATGGCTGGAGACCACAAGGTCTCTTTCGATTTCACGGAAACAGTATCCTTCGTCGAAGGCTATGAGCTGAAAGAACCCAAACTCTCCGGCGGGCACGAGTCCGTGCGCGTTGTTGAAGACCAGGGTGATTTCATCAGCCTGCAGCACCTGCTTGTTGTCGGACCCGACGATGCACCTTTTGTGGTCAAACACTGGCGGCAGGACTGGCAGTATGAGCCCGCACGCGTGCTCGTCTTCATCGGTGGCAACGCCTGGGAGTGGCGCGACGTGCCGGAAGATGAACGGGCCGGCTCATGGTCCCAAACCGTCTACCAGGTTGATGACGCGCCGCGTTATGGTGCTGTCGCCACGTGGACTTATGAGGACGGACTGGCTGAGTGGACACCCGCCCAGGAATGGCGCCCGCTCCCGCGCCGGGACATGACCACGCGTGACGACTATCACGCCATTGATGCGGTCAATCGCCATGTGATCACGCCCTGGGGCTGGGTGCATGAGCAGGACAACTCCAAGCTGGTTCTGGCAGCCGAACCTTATACTCTCGTCCGGGAAGTTGGCGTGAACACCTATAAGCAGTTTGACGATTATCCTGTAAGCGCGGCCGATGAATACTGGGCAGCGACGGAAGAGTTCTGGGCCGGTGTCCGCGCCGAATGGAACCGGATCGAAGCTGAAAACGAGCGGTTTGCCATCACTATCCAGGGCGAAACCGAAGCGCTCTACATGCCGCTGCTTGGATTGGCCAACGGTGTGAAAGACGGTGAGTTTGAACTGGAAGAGGCCCTTGTCGAGGCGCGGGCCGTCATCGATCGTTTTGTTACACCGGAGATTGGTGTTCTCGCCGATCGTTTGCGCCCGTCAACGACGCTGGCCAGCCTGGACTAGAATGCGCGCGTTTATTCTGCCGGCTGTCGCGCTGTCTATGTGTGGAGCGGCGGCAGCCGACACGGCATACGTGAAGCCATCTGACTTCTCTCCAGACGTGGGTCAGACGATCTCGGTCGAAGTCGCGTTCAATGATTTCTGCTGCGAGCCGCGATACGCCGTGAGAACCGACACGTTTGCGGTCCTTGGACCGGATGGAAACGCGGTCGATCTGGACCGCATAGAGACGTTTTCGACCCTCACAGTGCTGGAACACACCCACATCCAAACCGGCACGTTTCGGATCACCACGGGAGAACGGCTCGGCCGAAAAGGTGAGTATGTGCTGCTGGACGGGACGTACCATCTCGTCAACAGCCCGGACGCAGAACCTATCGAAATCCCCGAGGGCACGCCCATTCTCTCATCACAGACAGCGACGGTGACAGATGCCTATGTGACGGTGGGGTCGCCGGACTGGGGCGCCATTCGAACTCCTGTGGGGCGCCTCGCCATTGAACCGGCACTCCACCCCAGTCGGGCAAGCGCTGGGCTTCCCTTCATCGGGCGCGTCACCTTCGATGGGGAACCCGTGCCTGGACAAGACGTCATTCTCACAACCGAAAACCAGCGGCTAAAGGGGGAGTTTGGATGGATGACCCAAACCGATGATGAGGGCCTTTTTACAATCACGCTGAACGATCCGGGCGTGTCGCTTTTGATGGTGAGGATGCAGGCACCCGCGCCCGAGGGAGCCGAAACAGATATTCGAAGCTACACGACTGCGCTCACGCTGGACGTTTCGGCAGATTGATCTCCTGGGGTCGAGACGGTGGTGGAAATCGAAGACTTAACTCTCAGGACCAAGTGTCCATAAACGGTGAAAAATTGTCGCTCGTATAACGGGCACGACGCCGAAAGCCGGCATCTACCACAAAAAACCCGCCGCATTGCTGCGGCGGGTTTTTGTTTCTGGAAGCGGAAAACGCTTAGGCGCTTTTCTGCTGGTCTTCGTCGGTGACGTCTTCGAAGTCGGCGTCCACCACATCGTCATCGCCTTCAGCGGCCGCATCGGCTTGCGCATCGGCATGGGCTGCTTCGGTTTGTTGCGACGCATAAATCGCTTCGCCGAGCTTCATGGCCGCCGTCATCAAGGCCTGGTGCTTTTCTGTGATCGCACCGGCGTCTTCGCCTTCAGCCGCCGTCTTCAGCTCTTTGATGGCGGCGTCAATTTCAGACTTCACCTCAGCTGAGACCTTATCGCCATGCTCTTCCAGCTGCTTCTCGGTCTGGTGAGCCAGCGCCTCGGCATTGTTCTTGGCTTCCACCAGGTCACGACGAGACTTGTCGGCCTCGGCATTGGCTTCCGCATCGGCCATCATGTTCTTGATGTCGTCGTCGGACAGGCCACCATCGGCCTGGATCGTGATCTGCTGTTCCTTGCCCGTGGCCTTGTCCTTGGCAGACACGGACACAATGCCATTGGCATCAATGTCGAAGGTCACTTCGATCTGGGGCAGGCCGCGTGGGGCAGGCGCAATGCCTTCCAGATTGAACAGGCCGAGATGCTTGTTGTCGACGGCCATTTCCCGCTCGCCCTGCATCACCTTGATGGTCACGGCGGGCTGATTGTCCTCAGCGGTCGAGAACACCTGGGACTTCTTGGTCGGGATCGTCGTGTTGCGGTCGATCAGGCGTGTGAATACACCGCCCAGCGTTTCAATGCCCAGCGACAACGGCGTCACGTCGAGCAGAACCACGTCTTTCACGTCGCCCTGCAGAACGCCACCCTGAATAGCAGCGCCGATGGCGACCACTTCATCCGGGTTCACGCCTTTATGCGGCGGCTTGCCGAAAAAGTCTTCCACAGACTGTTGCACCGCCGGCATTCGGGTCATCCCGCCGACCAGGACCACCTCATCAATGTCGGCAGCTTTCTTGCCCGCATCGGCCAGGGCCTTCTTGCATGGCTCAATGGTGCGCTTGACCAGGTCTTCCACCAGGCTTTCGAACTTTGCGCGGGTCAGCTTCATGTTCAGGTGAAGCGGGCCGGACGCATCCATCGTGATGAAGGGCAGGTTCACTTCGTAAGACGAGGCAGATGAGAGCTCTTTCTTGGCTTTCTCAGCTTCTTCCTTCAGGCGTTGGAGGGCCATCTTGTCGGCCTTCAGGTCGATACCCTTTTCCTTTTTGAACTCGCCAGCAAGATAGTCGACGATGCGGATGTCAAAGTCTTCACCGCCAAGGAACGTATCGCCGTTCGTGGACAGCACTTCGAACACGCCGTCGCCGATTTCCAGGATCGAGACGTCGAACGTGCCGCCACCAAGGTCATAGACGGCAATCGTCTTGCCTTCGGATTTCTCGAGGCCATAGGCAAGCGCGGCAGCGGTCGGCTCGTTGATGATGCGCAGCACTTCAAGACCGGCGATCTTGCCAGCATCTTTTGTGGCCTGGCGCTGGCTGTCATTAAAGTAGGCCGGCACGGTGATCACGGCCTGGGTAACCGTGTCGCCAAGATAGGCTTCGGCGGTCTCTTTCATCTTTGTCAGAACGAAAGCGGAGATTTCCTGGGGGGCGTAGTCCTTGTCGCGGCCTTTCACCCAAGCATCGCCATTGGGGCCCTGCACGATGCCAAAGGCGGAGATTTCCTTGTCCTTGGCAACCGTCGGATCATCGAAGGTCCGGCCAATCAGGCGTTTCACGGCAGAAAATGTGAAATCCGGGTTTGTGACACCCTGGCGCAGCGCCGGCATGCCGATCAGGCGTTCATCACCATCGGTGAAGGCCACAACAGACGGGGTCGTGCGTGCGCCTTCCGAGTTTTCGATCACCTTTGGATCGCCGCCTTCCATGACAGCTACGCAGGAATTGGTCGTTCCAAGGTCAATACCAATAATCTTGCCCATAAGTGTTCATCCTCTTTTTTGGGTCGGCCGCCGCCAGCCATGTATTTGGCCTGGCATTGCAGCACCGGAAACGGGCGGCGCCTTAGGGGGTTTAAATCTGGCGGGGCTGGGCCGCTCCGCCGTGCTTCGGTTGCGATATGGGCATTCGGTTGCCGGGCTCAATAGGGCAAGCGATATTCGTGTCAGCCGTGCATGAATTGCCTTGGGCTTCTACTGAAAGGTGTGCCAAGCTTCGAGTGCAGATTATGTGGGAGGACGCAGCATGTGGAAAACAATCATTTTAGTCGTATTCGCTGCCGTTTTGGCGATACCCGCCGGCGCACAGAGCGTTTATCTTCAACTCGGGTCCGGGGACGAAAACGTTCAAGGCGAAGTGACCAGTCGTGGATATGAGGGATGGATCGACGTGATCAACTTCGACGTTGGCACAGAAAACACCATAAACATCGATTCGATATCTGCAGGCGGCGGCGCTGGAAAGGCGGGTGTTTTGCCGCTGGTGATCGAGAAGCCCATAGATACATCCAGTATCGCGTTGAGATCAAAGCTGACCGAAGGTAGCCACTTCGATGAGGTCAGCCTGGTGGTCGTGCAGCGCAGCCCTGGCGGGCGTTATGAAAGCTACCGGCTGGACCTGAAGCTCGTCATGGTCGAATCGGTTGCACTCAGTGGCGCAAGCGGCGAAGCGCCAATGGAAACAGTTACGTTCCAATTCGGAGCTGCACAATGGACATACCAGCTACCGCCTACAGATGGCGGCCCGGGCGAGACACTCACCTCAGCCTGGAGCGTCGTCACCAATAAAGCCGAATTCGCTGTGAGGTGACGGCCTCAAGCCGTCCGCGTCACCGCCGCCAATGTGATTGCCGCAGCGGTGGCGATGTTGAGACTGTCCACACCGGGCGCCATGGGAATACGCACGCCGTGGGACGCCGCAATAATGTCATCGGCCAGACCCGGCCCTTCTGCACCAAGCATAAGCGCCAGGCGCTGGGGCACCGGTTCAGACCAGATTGACGGCGCCGTTTGGCGTGGCGTCAAAGCCCAACTGGCAAATCCAAGCGCTTCAAGGTCTCCAAGGATCTCTTGCGCCGAACCGCCTTGGTGGAACGGCAGCCAGAGCGCTGTCCCGGCAGAAACCCGGATCGCTTTGCGATACAGCGGATCACAGCTTTCGTCGTCGAGCATCACCCCGTCCGCGCCAAATGCAGCAGCGTTGCGAAACAGCGCGCCGACATTGTCATGGTTCGACAATCCGACCGCGACGACCAGCAGGCGGGCATGGGCAAAGTTATTGCGATTCAACGGCGTGCTTTTGTGGCAGCATGCCAGGATCCCCCGGTGAACGGCAAAACCGGCAATCTGATCGAACACGCTTTGGGACGCGGTGTAGATGGGCACGTCGGGCGGCACGCGCGCCCGGTCTTCCGACAGCGCTTCAAGGCGAGACTGGGCGACGAAAACGCTCTCAAGCGGGAACCGGCCACGCGCCAGCTGCACCCCCAAGGTCACACGGCCTTCCACAATAAACCGCTCGCCACGACCCGTGAGATCGCGTTCCCGGATAGATGTGTAGGGCGCAATTCGAGGATCGGTCGGATCGGTGATCTCAGTGACACGGCTGGCCATCAGCCTTGCGGATCATCCGTAGTCCAGGGGCGGATACGCTGCATCCGAAATTCAGACACCCAAAGTGAGCGGGTCTTTTCCGGCGTAACCGGGCGAATGGCAAAATAGTCCAGCGCCCGTTCGCCGGTTTTCAACGGCACTTCATAGGTGAAGCTGTAGGTCGCCCATTCTCGCGTGAGATTGAATGACTGCCAGCCCGACTCGCCCTCGCGACCGGTAGAATAGTTGATCAGCATTTGTTCGGCGCCAAGGCGTTCACCGGCGCGGGCCACAACGGAAACCTCTACGATGTGGCCCGAATTGGCCAACTCAATATCCTCCGAAATCCGCACATGCGGCCCGAGCAGCGGATCGTCGGACAGGTCACCAACGGCAGTTTCAATTTCCAGATAAATCGGGTCACTGTCGGTCACCAGATTGATCTGCGCTTCGCCGCCAGAACTGATCCGGTTCAGATCCAAACCGTTCAGGCGCATGTCACGGTAGTCTGAGTCACCCCCACTCCAGGCACCAGACGGCAGGGCACCCAAAGCCGGTTGCATGGCTAAAACCACAAGCAGTCCAGCCAGAATAGCTGCGAGCGGAAAAAACAATCGGTCAGGCATTGAGCCTCCATCCTCAGGCTGGCCAGAGCGGTCGACCTGATTTAGCAGGTTTTTGACCACTCGCACGGGGAAACTAGCAGCGCATGTCCATAAAGGCTCTCACGCGGCGGGCAAGGGAAACGCGGTACTGGCTCGGCCAGGCCTGCCTGCCCTTGTGGGCGGACGTCGGCGTTGTGCGCGCCAAGGGGTTTGTGTCCGCACTGGAAATGAACCACCGCCCCGACGATGATGGCCCGCTCGCTGATGACCTGGGTCATGCCGGCATGGCGGCCCTGTTCGAACTTGCACCCCGCGTTGGATTTGATCCCGACTTTGGCGCAGAGCTGGCTGAACTTGCCACGGCCGCCCTGCAGGGGCGAACACCGCCGACGCTTACCTCTGAACCAGGTCCTTCTGGTGCGCGAAGCCTGGCCGGGCAATGCGCGAACCTGCGCGCCTTATTGTTGGATGCAACGCGAAGCAGCTCCGCCACGAGTGACGCCGTTGCTGCATTCGATGTGCTGATGGACGAATACCTTACACCGGAAGGTGGCTGGATTGCCGGCTATGACACCGATGGTCAGCCCTCCAGATCCGACATGCCGGCCTTCCTCGGCCGCGACGTTGCCCGCGCCCTGGGCCCGATGCTGGCTCTGGTCGAGGCTTGATTCTTGCGTCGTTATGATCGAACTCGATCTTGCAAAACGCTACACACGGACACAACGCCATGACCCGCCTTGCCCTTATTCGCCACGGCCAAAGCCAATGGAACCTGGAAAACCGGTTCACCGGCTGGTGGGACGCTGATCTTACGGAAAAGGGCGAAGCTGAAGCGCGCCGCGCGGGTGTGCTGCTCAAAGAGACCAGCGTCGACTTCCGCCAAGCCTATTCCAGTGTTCAGACCCGCGCCATTCGCACGCTTTGGTTATCTCTGACAGAAATGGACCGGGCCTGGCTGCCGGTGGAAAAGCACTGGCGCCTGAACGAGCGCCACTATGGCGGTCTGACCGGCCTCGACAAACAGGAAACGCGCGACAAGCATGGTGACGAACAAGTCCATATCTGGCGGCGCAGCTATGATGTTCCCCCGCCACCGCTGGAGGCTGGCAGCGAATGGGATCTGGCCGGCGACCCGCGGTATGACGGCGTGGATGTGCCCGCCGCAGAAAGCCTGAAACTGACGCTGGAGCGTGTATTGCCCCATTGGGAAAGTGTCATTGCACCCGGTGTCGCCGGCGGCACGGACACGATCATTGCCGCGCACGGCAACTCCCTGCGCGCACTGGTGAAACACCTGTTCCAAGTGCCCGATGAAACCATCACGCAAGTGGAAATCCCTACCGGCAACCCCCTCCTGATCGATCTGGACAGCGATTTGAAACCTACCGCAGCGCGCTATCTGGACGAAGCGCGAGCCAAGGACCTACCGGCTCTGCCATAGCACGCACATGACCTATGTCTTCTCTGGCCTGATCGGCTTTGACCGATCCCTCGACTGGAGCTGGCTTATGGACCAGCTGGGCGGTGTACAGCGCGATCTGGACACACCGCTTGAAGGCCGGGTCCATGCGTTGGGGGCCGACTACCGTCTCCACGATCCAGAAGACTGGGAACGCGCAATCCTGGTAGACTTCAGCCGTCGCTCAGGCGACGCGCCTTTGGTCGGCCTAGTTGTTGAGTGTTTCGGCGGCGTCTGCGACCAGCGTGCCGTGCTGCTCCAAAACGGAGGTCGGCGAGGCTTCTGGGACACCCCAAAGAACAATACATCCGCGTTGGAACAGGCGTTTGAGGCCGCCGGCCATGGCGTTTCTGGCTCCGCAATGGCGTTTCTGGAACGCGGCGTGTTCGCTTTCGATGACACTGCCAACATGCGCCGCGCCCTTGCCCTGGCGCGGAAAAACTACGGCAATACCGGGTCCAACCCTTCTGTTGGCTGCGTGCTGGTCGATGATCGCGGCGAGCTATTGGCCGAAGCGGCGACGGCAGAGGGCGGCACGCCCCATGCAGAAGAACAGGTGCTGGAAGAAGCGCAAAGCCTGGCGGTCGGCGCCACGGCCTATGTCACCCTGGAACCGTGCCGAGAGCGCAGCGCCGGTGGCCTGTCGTGCAGCGAACGCCTCATCGATGCAGGTGTAAAACGGGTTGTGGTGTCCATCGCTGATGAACATCCAAATGGCGCTGGCGGACTGGAACGTCTTTCAGACGCTGGGGTCGACATAGCAACCGGCATTTGCGCCGATGCGGCCACCGCGCTCTATAAAGACTTCTTCGAACATGCCAGAAGCCGTGACGAGACTTCCTGAGAAAGCCGCCGACGTGCCCGACGCCTCTTCCAAACCCGATCTTTCGGTTCTGATCCCATTCTACAATGAGTCCGGAAACGTGCTGCCGCTGATCGAGGAGGTCCACGATGCGCTGGACGGCCTGCAGTTTGAGATTGTCGCGGTCAATGATTGCTCTGGCGATGAGACCGGCGAAGAGTTGGCCGACGCGGCCAGGCGCTGGCCCCAAACCATCTCGGTGCTGACCCATATCGAACGGCGCGGCAAATCGGCGGCGCTGTTCACTGGCCTGAAAACCGTGCGCGGAACATGGACGCAGCTGATCGACGGTGATGGTCAGAACGATATCGCCGATACGCGCCGCCTTTGGGATGAGATTATCGCACCCGGCGCGCCAGGCCGCCTTGGAATCATCGCGGGCAAACGCAACAGCCGCAATGATAGCGGCTTCAAATGGGTGCAATCGCGCGTCGCCAACGGTGTGCGCCGCTTTGTACTGCGCGACGATGCCACCGATACCGGCTGCGGCTGGAAGCTGATACGCACGCAAGCCTTCCGCGAGCTTCCGTTCTTTGCATCCATGCACCGGTTTTTACCGGCATTGATCAAGCGTGCCGATTGGGATGTGCGCGAAGAATTGGTGAATGACCGCAAGCGCTGGCATGGGCAGTCGAAATACGGCTTTCTTGGCCGGCTCGGCGCGGGACTGTTTGATTTGATCGGCATGTTCTGGCTGACACGGCGCGGCGGCTATGGCGTTGCGCGCGAATGGAATGACCCGCGAGCAGACTAGGTCTCACCTGCCTCGGCCCAGAGTGCCCAGTCTGAAACGACAAGCTGTCCTTCGCCAAGATCAATCTCGGGCACATCTTCTTCGGTGAACGGAATAAACACGGACTTGCCGGTTCCTGGGGCAATCTCCAGCAAGTCGCCGGCACCGAAATTCTGCACCGCTTTCACGGTGCCGAGACTTTCTCCGTCCGGGCTGACAGCGGCGACGCCGACCAACTCCTCGACATAGACCTCATCATCATCGGTATCTGGCAGGGCATCGCGCAGCACATGCAAACGCGTGCCTTTCAACGCGTCCCATTCTTCTTTCTGGCGGATGGTTTTCGGTTTGACGATAAAGGCCGTTTTGGCAGGGCGTGCTGACACCGCCTCCACAAGCACAGTTCCGTCATGGGCCAGCAACGGACCATAGTCGAACAAGTCGGCGGGCTGGTCGGTGAAGCTCTTGATCTTCAGGTCGCCCCGCACGCCATGGGCGCCAATGATGGCGCCCACGACAATCAAATCCAAAGAATCGGGGTCATTGCTCAATAGGGATACTGCCTTCTGCCACCATCGTCGTAATGACCATCATCATAGACCGGACGGATGGACGAGATGGTGTCATTAAGTCCGAAGTCACGCAAATCACCGACATCTCGGGAAATGATGCGGCAACGTCCACGGAAATTGGCATCGCTGCACACTTCGAAACGGCCTTCGCGCACGCTGATCGAGCTGATCCGGTCATTGAACCCAAAATCCCGCAAGTTCGCGATTGGCTGGCGAACATCCAGGCTGCGCCCCCGGCAGTCGCGGTCAGCAAACACCGTGGCAATTCCAAACGCCCGGTCACTGCCATAGCCGTAACCAGCATCTCTGTCGCCATACAGCCGTTCGTTCTGGCCCGTATCGTAACCGCCGTTTCGATGACCATGATTATAGTCGGAATAGTCTCCGTTCACCGGGCGTACGGACGTGATCCGATTGTTCAATCCAATCGATGACAGCATGTTGAAATCGCGGCTGACAATCTCGCACCGCCCGCCATAACGGGTGTCGGCGCAGATTTGCCAGGCGCCGCCGAACACGCGCGCCGATGAGGCAATATCGTTGAAACGAATGTTGCGCAGATCATCGGTGTACCGGTCAATCGTCACCTGACGGCCGCGATAATTGCTATCGGCGAACAGGATCAGCCGGCTGCTGGCGTGGGATTGATACGGGTTGATCAGCCGAACTGACGTAATCCTGTCATTGAGGTCAATATTGGCAAGCCGGGAAACATTGCGATCCACGATCTCACACCGGCCGCCATAACGCGTATCGGCGCACAGTTGCCAGCGGCCGGAATACACCCGCACTGACGAGGCGCGATTGTTGAAGCCGCGTCCGTTGAGGCTGTCGACATTGCCATCGATCACCAATTGTCGACCCCGGAAATCGCGGTCCTCATACAGCACGATCTCGCCGCGCTGGGTGTGGGTCTGATATCGCCCGCCACCGATCCTGTTGGTGTTGGATCTCACGGCCTGTCGAACGTCTTCGCCGAACAGACCAGCTTCAACAGCGATGCGAAGCGCCGTTCGCAAATCGTCATCATCGGCGAGCGCCGGACTTGCTGTGAGTGTAAGTGCCGCCGTGAGGCATGCGGCCAGGTGTTTCAGGGTCTTCATGACCATGGGTCGCCTCCTGTTTCAGGTTCCATGGCCAGCAGTGTAGATGGCGCGGCTTGAACGAAAGCGCATAGGCCCGTTCAAGCGCTGTTTAGCCCCCATTCATTTTGGCAGGGCGGGGCGAGTACACAAAAAAGCGCCTCCGACACGGGGCCGAAGGCGCATGAACACTTGATAGAGCGTTGTCTATTCTGTGGTTTCGGCTTCGGCGGCCTCTTCAGCAGGCGCTTCTTCTTCGGCCGGAGCGTTCTTGGCCTCTTGTTCAGCCGCTTTGCGAGCGGCTTCTTTTTCGACCTTCTCTTCAGCGCGCTCTTTCGCCTTGGTGCCCGGCTCGCCCTTATTGGGGTTGTTGCCGTGTTCCCACTCCCAGACCTTGGCGCCATCGACTTCAAGTGCGCTCAGGAAGCGGGCGACGCGGTCTGTTGGCTGGGCGCCTTTCTTGATCCAGGCCAGAGCCGATTCCGCGTCTATTTTCACGCGCTCTTCGGACTCTTTTGGCAGGCGTGGATCATAGGTACCGATCCGGTCGATATAGCGGCCATCACGCGGGGCGCGGCTGTCTGCCACGACCACACGGTAAAATGGGCGTTTCTTGGACCCGCCGCGGGCGAGCCTGATTTTGAGAGCCATGGTGTATCTCCTTAAGTGTCTTATGGCGTCTTGGGGGAGTGTTCTGTCTGCTGCGGCTTAGTGGTCCCGCCGCGGCGAGGGATGGGATGTGGCTTCGGCGCCCGTGGCATCGAAATCTTCCATGACGAGCATGGCGAGGCTGATTCCGAACTCGAAGGCGCGTCGGCTGATGGCAAAATTGCGGTGTGGCTTGCTCTTGGGAAACCAGACAAACAACGTGTCGGGGGACGTGTGGCTCGCGCCTGCAGCGCCAATGGCGGCAACACCGGACATGAACGCCTCGCGGGCAATTGCCCAGCGCAGTTGCGGCGCCTGGACCGGATAGATGACCAATTGGCCGATGGCGTTCATCTCGACGCCCACATCGCGCTGGTCTGTGAAGGTGAACCGAATGTCATGGTTGGCGCCGGCAAACTCGAACTGTTTGTCATCATCGGAGAAGGCGAAGCGGATCTCTGAGGGATCATTGTAGAGGTGCTTCATGGCAGCGCCTCGCCATCTCGAATTTGTTCGTGGTGGCGGATGACTTCCGCGACAATGAAGTTCAGGAACTTTTCGGCAAAGGCGGGGTCGAGACCGGACGTGGCCGCGAGCGAGCGCAGGCGCGCGATCTGGTGGGCTTCGCGCTCTTTGTCGGCCGGCGGCATCTCATTGTCGGCCTTCAGACGACCAACGGCTTGCGTAACCTTGAACCGCTCCGCCAGCGTGTGCAGCAGGATGGCATCGAGATTGTCGATGCTCTCGCGGTATTCATTCAGCTGGTCGATGGGGGAGGTCATTTACTTCTTCTTCCCCGCGCCTGGCAGGCCCGGAAGGCCGCCGCCGGGGAGACCGGGCAGGCCACCCGGCGCGCCGCCGAGCCTTGCCAGATCGGCCGGGCTCATGCCGTCGGCCATGCCGCCCATTCCACCCGGCATACCGCCGCCACCCATTGCGCCCATCAGGCCTTTCATGCCGCCCTTGCGCATCTTCTTCATCATGCCGCCCATCTGCTTGTGCATCTTCATCAGGCGGTTGACGTCTTGCACGGTCACGCCCGCGCCGGCGGCGATGCGTTTGCGGCGTGAGGCGTTCAGAAGCGCGGGCTTACGGCGCTCAGCACGGGTCATGGAGCTAATAATGGCTTCCTGACGCAGAAGCACCCGGTCGTCCAGATTGGCGTCGTCCATGGCCTGTTTGGCCTTTTTCGCGCCGGGCAGCATGCCCATGATGCCGCCCAGGCCGCCCATTTTCTGCATCTGACGCAGCTGATCGGCCAGATCCTCCAGGTCGAACTCGCCCTTGCGCATTTTCTTCGCCATGCGCTCGGCTTTTTCCTGGTCGAAACTCTCCGCGGCCTTTTCGACAAGGGAGACGATGTCGCCCTGCCCCAGGATGCGCCCGGCAACCCGTTTGGCCTCGAACACTTCGATGCCATCGAGTTTTTCGCTGACGCCGAGGAATTTGATCGGCAGGCCCGTGACAGCGCGCATGGACAGCGCCGCGCCGCCGCGTCCATCCCCGTCCATCCGCGTCAGCACAAGGCCCGTCAACGGTAGGCGCTCATGGAAGCGCCCAGCGGTTTCCACCGCATCCTGACCGGTCAGACTGTCGGCCACCAAAAGCGTCTCGGACGGGTTGGCGATGTCGGCAATCTCGGCGGCCTCGGCCATCATCTGTTCGTCGATGGAGGTGCGGCCCGCGGTATCGAGGACCAGGACGTCATGGCCGCCCAGCTTGGCCGCTTGCAGCGCACGCCGGGCAATATCTGCGGGCAGCTGACCTGAGACGATAGGCAGAGCGCTGACGCCGTCGCCGGCCTGATCGGCCAGAATGGCGAGCTGTTCCATGGCCGCGGGGCGGCGCACATCGAGGCTGGCAAGCAGGACTTTCTTGTTCTCTTTGGATGCCAGCCGTAGAGCCAGCTTGCCCGTGGTGGTGGTCTTACCAGAGCCTTGCAGACCCGCCATCATAACCACAGCGGGCGGACTATCGATGCGCAGGCTGGTGTCAGACGCCTCACCGCCCAGCATATCGACCAACCCGTCATGGACGATCTTGACCACTTGCTGGCCGGGTTTCACCGAGCGAATGACTTCCTCGCCAACCGCGCGTTCCTTCACCTTGCCGATGAAGTCCTTGACCACTGGCAGCGCGACATCGGCCTCTAGCAGGGCCACGCGGATCTCACGCAGCGCCGCGCCCACATCTTTCTCAGACAGGGCGCCTCGGCCGGTCAGGCCGTCGAATATGCCGCCCAGGCGGTCTGAAAGCGCGTCAAACATGCCGTCTCATCCTCTGCTTGCCTCATCCATCAAGGTAAGCACTACACCATGTCCGCACAAACCAGTTGTGCCCCGCTGAGCGACACTTCGCTGGGCGGGGGGCCTCGCCGGTCTCTTGCCCTTGTTCCCCGTCGGCCCGGTGGGCCTTCGATGGAACGTGCTCAAGGCTGCTGTCTCGGTCAAAGCGCGCTTATCTGAATTGCGCGGATGTAAGTGCGCGTAGAAGCACGCCTCTTGTGTGAAATCAAGCCTCGCCGATGGTAGCGGGTGCCCCGCCGGCCTTCCGGTCCAACGTGTCCAGATGGATCTGGGCTTCATCGCGGATCATGGAAAACAGGATCATGTCTGACCAGCTGCCATCGGCAACGCGGGTGTAAGACCGCAAACGCCCTTCTTCGATGGCGCCGATCCGATAAAGCGCCTGTTGAAGCGCCTCTGCATTGGCCGGAACAATCCAGGAGACGCGCCGGGCACCCCATTCCAGCGCGCGAGAGATTAACAGCGCGTGGGTGGCCTCAAACACGCCCGTGCCGCGCACATCTTTCCGCAGCCAGATATTGGCAATCCGAAGCCGACGATGGGTGCGATCGATGTTCTCGAAATTGACGACACCAACATGTTCGCCGTCCGATTGACGCTTGATGGAGAAGGCCACAAGCAGGCCTTGGTCCTGCTGTTGCAGGATATGGGCGGCATAGGATTCCGCTGACGCGCCGCGTGGGATGTCTGGCATAAACCGCCACATGAAATCCACCGCCCCGCTCTCCTTGAGGAATTCCAGATGGTCAATCTGGAAAAGCTCAAGAGCAACGGCGGCATTCTCCAAACCGGGCGCGTCGAGTTTCATGGAGATGAGCTTAGGACAAGACCAGCTGTGTGCAACGGAAAAGCGCCAATCGTTTTCCTGTATCCACGCTCACAGTCTCTGCATCCCAGACCTGCGTCGTGCGTCCACGGTGTACGGGCGTGCAGATCGCACGGATGCCACCCTCGCGAACCGTGGAGAAGAAATTCGACTTCAGCTCGACCGTCGTGAAGTTCTGTCCGGTGCGCAGATTGGCCGACGTGGCCATGCCCGCACAACTGTCGGCCAGGGTGACCAGGGTGCCGGCATGGAGGAACCCATTGGGCGCCATGTGGTGCGGCTGGACATTGATTTCGCCGGTGAAACGGTCGCGCGTGGTCTCGACCAGTTTTATGCCCAGATGGTCTGGCAACGTGCCTTGGAAGCGCCGGTGAAAAACGGCAGGGTTCAACTCGGAATCGGGTATGTCGAAATTGGTCATGATTGCCGGCAGATTGGACACATCAGCCCGAATGCAAGAACGGGTTGGGTTTGATTTGTATGGCCGTAGCGGAGGGTATAGAATTTCCCTATGCACCTTCCAACGCTCCGCCAGCTCCAATTTCTGGACGCGCTCGCCGCCGAAGGGTCGTTCTCACGAGCGGCCAAGGCGTGCCATGTCACCCAGCCCACACTTTCGGCCGCGATCAAGGAGTTGGAGACCCTGCTCGGCGTGCAATTGGTGGAGCGCAGCGCGCGCGGCGCCGCCCTGACACGGATTGGTGAAGACGTCGCAGGACGTGCACAACGCGTTCTCAGCGAAACGCAGGACCTGGTTCTGTCAGCCCGCGATGCGGGGGAGCCCCTGAGCGGTGGCTTCCGGCTCGGCGCCATTCCCACCATCGCGCCTTATGCCCTGCCCGGCATCCTGCCGCAGCTTCGCCGCACCTATCCGGGCCTCAAGCTCTATCTGCGTGAAGACAAGACCGATCGCCTGATTGATGCCCTGCGCGCGCGCCAGCTTGACGCGGCGCTGATCGCCCTGCCCTGGACTTCAGCCGGTATTGAAACGGAAGACTTGTTGCCCGACGAGTTCCTGCTCGTCACACCGTTGGGGCATTCGCTTGCGGGGCGTAAGAACCTGAGTGCTGACGACCTGCCACGCAGCGAGCTTTTGTTACTGGAAGATGGCCATTGCCTGCGCGACCACGCCCTTGAAGCCTGCACGATTCCGGCGCCGCCGCGCGGCACCGAAGTGTCCGCCACATCCTTGCAAACACTGATTCAGATGGTTGCTGGCGGTTTGGGCATATCCCTTGTGCCACGTCTGGCGGTAGACGATGGACTGTTGACCGGCGTGGACGTCGCCGTAACCCCATTCTCGCCACCACTGAAGGGCCGAAGCATCGGCCTGGCCTGGCGGGCGGGCTCTGCACGGATTGAGGAAGCACGCCTGATCGGGGACGCGTTGAAATCGGTGCTTTAGACTATGTTACAAGCCATATCCGCCGGCTCCCCCTCCCAACCGCCCCAATGGTCGCGACACTTGTGGGGCGGTTGGGAGGGGGAGCGGGCGGCTATGGCAACTTGCACAAAAAGCTAGCGCAAACCGAGAATACAAGCATCAAGCCCGTCGCTTTCAACCACATTCATTCGCGCCTGAAGCGTGCCGGCGCGCCGCGACACGTAAGGGCCCGGCGGATCGACCCGCCAGCGATTGGGGCTCGGTAGCACTGCAGCCAGCAAGGCTGCTTCCCGGCGTGTGAGCTGCGCGGCCGTTTTGTTGAACCGGATCCGAGACGCCGCTTCAATCCCAAAGATACCATCGCCCCATTCGGCGACGTTGAGATAGGTTTCCATAACGCGGCGTTTGCCCCACACTTTGTCGATGACCAGCCCCATCCAGGCATCACCCGCCTTGCGGGGCGCCCCACCGCCATTCCAGAAGAAAACATTTTTCGCGGTTTGTTGTGTAATGGTAGACGCGCCGCGCAATCCCTCCCCGGCGCGCCACTCTTCGATGGCGACCTGCATGGCCTCGAAATCCACCCCGGAATGGGCGCAAAAGCCGCTATCCTCAGCCGCAATAACCGCCCGGATAAGATGGGGCGAGATGTCTTCGAGTTTGACTGTATTGCGCCAGGTTTCGCCGAGTTCCAGGTTGCGCTGACCGATCAGGATGGTGCCGGGCGGATCAACCCATTTCAAGATCAGGGCGTAAAGATGCACCATCAGGAATAGCGCGAGAATGCTGCGCCAGGTCCAGCGCAAAAGCCCGGCCCAGGTCGAGCGGCTAAAGATCCAGGTCTTCAGCACCGAGACGCCATTCTGAACCGACATCGCCATCGTCTTCGCCCCTTTCGCGGGCGGCTCTTTCGCGCGCGAACGTGTCAGCATCAAGGCGAGCCAACGCCCAGATGGCTGCGCCGCGCACCAGCGGACTGTCATCGACCAGAAGAGGTTGCAGCGACGCCACCAGCGCGGCATCACCACTATTTCCAATGGCGATAGCCACATTGCGCACAAACCGGTCGCGGCCGGTGCGTTTAACCGGCGAGCCTGCAAATCGCTCACGGAAAGCTGCATCATCAAGCGCGGCGAGATTTGCCAGCGCCGGCAGGGTCGCCGCGTCGCGCGCCATCAATTTGGCTTCGCGCGCTTCAGCGGCGAACTTGTTCCACGGACACACCGCCAGGCAATCATCACAACCATAGATGCGATTGCCCATGGAGGTGCGGAATTCGCGCGGGATCTGACCCTTGTGCTCAATGGTGAGATAGGAAATACAGCGCCGGGCATCCAGCTGATACGGGGCCGGAAAAGCGTCGGTGGGACAGATATCGAGGCAGGCCCGGCAACTGCCGCAATGGTCGGTTTCCGGTGCGTCGGGGGCTAGCTGCGCGGTGGTCAGCATGGCGCCGAGAAACGTCCAGCTGCCAAGCCGGGTGGAGACCAGATTGGTGTGCTTGCCCTGCCAGCCGAGGCCCGCGCGCTCGGCCAGCGGCTTTTCCATGAGCGGGGCGGTGTCGACGAACACTTTGACATCTTCGCCAGTCTCTTCTGCAAAGGCGCGGGCCAGCTGTTTCAGCCGTTTTTTCAGCAGGTCATGATAGTCGGCGCCGCGAGCATAGACGCTGATATTGCCACGCGTATTGGCGGTGAGACCGTTCATCGGATCATGGTCCGGGCCATAGGTCATGGCCACCATTACAGCCGATTTCGCCTCGGCCCACATGGCGGTCGGCGCGCGGCGGCGCTCAAGCGTTTCCTCAAACCACGCCATGTCGCCGTGGTGCCCGGCCTCAATGAAGGCCGCCAGTCGTGCGCCCGCCTCCCAGGGCTGATCGGCCCGCGCGATCCGGCAATCGTCAAAGCCAAGCTCAGAGGCGTGAGTTTTGATAGCGGCGCTGGGGGTCATACAGATCTTCTGTGGTGCACCTAGACGGGTTTCACAACCATCAGCCAGGTTGCCGCAACCATTGGCACGGTGCTGATCAGCCCCCAGGCCAACCAGCGCCGCGACAGTTTGCGGTAATCCTCACCGACATCATTCTCTGAAAACAACTTGGCGAGTCGCGCCTGTTTGATCTGGATCGGCACGATCAAAAGCAGCCAGATCAGACCGGCCAGGATGAAAAACACCTGGCTCCAGAGCAACCATCCTTCGAACAGGGCATATCCGGCAGACACCGCCATGAAATAGCCGCCGCCCATGATCAAAATCACGCCCCAGAACGTCATGGACCAGTCAGTGTAGGTCACGAGCTTCTGTGCAAAGCCAAGCACCTCAGGTCGGCCATCTCGGTCGGCAAAGAACTTCCAGATTGCTGTCACGGTGATGTTGCCCATCAACATCGCAACGCCAGTCACGTGCAGGAATTTCGCAAGGTCATACAGCATGGAAGCAGCAACTCTTATTGATTGAGCGCGCGATGATACGTCAAAATCCACGCAACGGAACGCCCACTTCGACCGCAGACCGATAGGGACGATTTTGGTTAGATATTAGACGCAATGCCGAGAGGCGAACCAGGGGCGAGTTTAAGACGTTAGTTCCTCTCCGAATTGCGCTTAGTCGTCTTCTTGCCTACGTTCAAATACTGATGGTGGTTAATTGCAAGGTGCACATGTTATGCGGTATTTCTGGAGTACGGTATTGGCTTGGAGCATGGGCATCTTGTGCCAATCAGCATTCGCGCAGGTCACTTTAGAACAATCCACGGAAGACCTGCTTGACTTGGCGAACGGCGCCCTCGTGCTTGAAGCGACCAGTGAATACAACGAGTCGACCTGGGGCGCGTTGACCTTGATTGATGGCACGACCAAGACCGGCTGGGCAACAAAATCTGGTGCGACCACCGCCAATGAGATTGTGATAGAACTTGCCAGTTTGGCGCAACTCTCAAGCTTCGTAATTGATACGAATGGCATCGACGGCGTGGGTCGCGGTGCTAAGCGCTTCAAGCTGTTCGGCTCGGCTGTTTCTTCGAAAGACGGATTTATTGAACTTGTTTCCGGCGAAGCGCTGGAAGGCGTGCGAACCGAGTTTCCAGTCATTGCCGATGAGCCCGTGCGATGGCTTCGTTTAGAGGTCGCAGACAACTGGGGCGCGCCCAAATATACCGAAATTATGGAACTTGAAGCTTATGGTGTTCGAATTGGCACCGAACAGCTGTCAAACCTCTCCGGGGTCTACGCCACGAACTATAACCTGATGCGGATTGAACAATCGGGGCGCGCAGTTGAAGGGTGTTATGATTATGACAATGGCACATTGTCTGGAGATACAGATGGCCGAGTCATTCGGTTCGAATGGCGAGAAGATGGGCCACAAATCGGCACTGCCGTCATGGTGCTCACAGCGGACGCCTCTTATCTAAACGGGCTTTGGTATGAAGACGGAATATTGAAAGGCGTATGGCGCGGTCCGCTCGTCACGGACGGTCGCGAACCAGTGTGTCAGACGGGACAATCGAATTTGGTATCGGACGCCATTAAACAGAGCGGAACTGCAACGCTCTACGGAATTCGTTTCGATCTGGACTCAGCAACACTCCGCAGTGACTCAACACAAACGTTGGAGGCTTTACGGGAAGCACTCATATCAGAACCCGATTGGAGAATTATGATTGAAGGGCATACAGATTCCCAGGGTGCAGATGCTTACAACTTAGAGCTTTCTGCATCGCGTGCTGCGTCAGTTAAATCATGGCTCATGGAGCAAGGTATCGATGCGGGTAGATTAGAAACCGTTGGTAAGGGCGAGAACGAACCGGAGGCAGATAACGATACGCCCCAGGGTCGTGCGCTCAACCGACGGGTCGTTATACGCAAGATTGAGTAGCGCGGGCCCAGTTCGGTCTTTGCATTGCTTAGAGTCTGTTTTAGGGCGTTTTAAGCCGCTCGCTCTCGTCCCTTCGCCTCCCAGAACGCACGCCCTAGAAATCCAGATCGCCATAATGCTTTGCTGGCCGGGTGCCGTCGATATGGTCTTCCAGCAGGGGGCGGAAGCTGGGGCGCGATTTCATGCGGGCGTACCAGGCGCGCAAATCCGGAACCGTGTCCCAGTCGACATCGCCGAAATAATCGAGGCTGGACAGGTGCGCGGCAACGGAAACGTCGGCCACCGACATATGCCGCCCGGCGATGTAGCTGCGCTGTTCGGCCAGAGCATTGAGGAAGGTCAGGCGTCCCCGCAATGCGTGTGAGCCTTTTCGCAGCGCGCCGGAGTCCGGCTGGCGGTCGCGGCGCACCCATTGAGTGATGCGTTCGGCCAAAAGGTTCTCATTGACCACCTGAAACGCGTCCTCACACCAACGCCACAGCCGGCGGGCCTCTGCGGCGTCCTGCTGGCCGGTGGGGATCAAGCGGCTGGTCGGGTAGGCGGTTTCCAGAAACTCCACCATGGCGTGGCTACCCAACACCACGATGCGTCCTTCGACGGTCTGGTCAATCAGGGCGGGCGGCGCTGCACCCGGGGCCAGGCGCTCCACTTCGGGGTGGACCGACCATGGCCGGGTCTCAGCGGACTCAAATGGCAAACGCTTTTCACCAAGCGTGACCCGAACCGTGCGGGCAACAGGATCAAGAGGCCAGTGGTAAAGCTTCTTCATGTGCCTGAACTTAAAGCGCCTTGGTTAACCATAGACGCACAAGCGCGACCGGACACCCTGAAATTACCCTTCCGGCTTCCCAAGCGCGCAAAGCGGCGTAGTGTAAACGGTTAGAGCGAAACAACCGGGGCGAGACCTATGGATTCCATCGTCGGATTTATTCAGAATGTGGCCGGCCTCATATGGGGTGGAACATGGGGAGATGCGGTCATCTTCCCCTACAATATTGGGCCACTGGCCATCGTGCTGTTGGGCACTGGCCTGTTCATGATGGTCCGCCTGGGCGGGCGCCCGCTGCGCCGGTTTGGCCCCGCCCTTTCAGAGGTCTGGGCCGGGCGTAAATCCCAAGGCGAAGATGGCGCGATCACGCCGTGGCAGGCGCTTTCGACCGCGCTTTCCGGTCAGGTTGGCACCGGTAACCTTGCCGGAGTGGCCACAGCGCTGACGCTTGGCGGGCCTGGCGCGATCTTCTGGATGTGGGTGACCGCCCTGCTGGGCATGGCGCTGGCCTTCTCGGAAAGCTCCCTGGCCGTGAAGTATCGCGAGCGCGACGAATATGGCCGCATCAACGGGGGGCCGATGTATTACATCAAGAACGGCCTGGGAAAGAAATGGAGCTGGCTGGCCGTCATCTTCTGCATCGGCACATTGTTTTCTGCCATGGCGACGGGATCTATGATCCAGGCCAACTCCATCACCGAAGCAGGCATGGAACTGACAAACAATCAGATGGGCATGTCCATTCCAAACTGGGCGTTCGGGATCGTGATATCCGTACTGGTGTTTGCCGTGATCATTGGCGGCATCAAGTCCATCGGCTCGGTTGCTGGTAAGGTCGTGCCATTCATGGCCGCGCTCTATGTGCTGATCGCCTTCGTCGTATTGGTCGTGAATGCCCCACTGGTGCCGGGCGCGTTTATGGAAATCATCGGATCGGCCTTTGGGTTCCGTGAAGCGGTAGGCGGCGCGGCCGGCTATGGCATGATGCAAGCTGTTCGGTACGGCATTGCCCGTGGCCTGTTCTCAAATGAGGCCGGACAGGGGTCAGCCCCCATCGCCCATGCGGCGGCGCAAACGAAAAACCCGGTGCAACAGGGCGAAATCGCCATGATTGGCGTGTTCATCGACACGATCATTATCTGCACCATGACCGCGCTGGTGATCCTCACCATCCAGGGGGATTTCAAGCGCAGCGCGTCCTTGATCGCGGCAAACAATTGCAGCGCGGCAGGCGTCGAGCTTCCGATGATCCAGGGCGATGAAGACGGCCTTCGCTACAGTATCGGAGACCTGTTCCCATCAGCCTACGAGGATGGACGCGAAGAGGTCATCGCCTCTGTGGGGCCGACGGCGCAGTCTTACTTGTTGGAATGTCAGTCCACCGGTGTTGAGGTCAGCCAATTGGCACTGGACGGAGCAGGCAATCCCGACGCGTTGTTGGATGTGAAGCACGCATGGGAGACCGATGCGAGTTCGTCAGCCGTTACGACACGGGCTTACGCGGAAGCCATTCCAGTTGTCGGCGCGTTTGTGGTGCCGGTTGCTTTGTTCTTTTTTGCCTTCACCACCATCATTGGCTGGTCCTATTATGGTGAGCAAGCGGTGACATATCTGATTGGCGAGTGGGCGACCCATCCCTTCAGGTATCTTTGGGTGATCGTGGTATTTCTGGGTGCGATGGCAACCCCCTATACCGATTTTCTATGGCTGCTGGGGGATATCGCCAACGCGTCCATGGCCTTCCCGAATCTTATCGCAATCATCGCGCTGTCCAGCGTGGTTTTGACGCTGCACCGAACCAATGGCGCCGGCGAAGACGGTCATCCGGTGAATGAGCCACGCCCTGAGCCGTCATCGGAGGACGTGTAGGCTCACGCCGCATTCCAGGGTCGTTCATACCCCGGGATGCGGGGTATCTATCGCCTCACCCAGCGCCACAGAAACGGGAACAGCATCGCCAGAACGATCACGCCCGCAACGGCGGGCACAACCACTTCACGGGCGCGATTGAACCCTTCCGTCAGGGTCGGCGCGTCGTTGAAGAATTGTTTCTGTGTCGTGCAGATCATGTCGAAACAGCCGTGGGGCTGCAGGATGGAGTTGATGATCGCCGCGGCCGCCACGAGGCCCGCGCCGATGGCTGCACCGCCGATCAGCCGCTTGATCGAGCCAACAAACGTGAGCGGCGGCCGGGTCCAACGCCCGCCAGACCCCTTGGCCTTGCCAAACAGCACATCCAGCAGATCGTCCATATCGCCATTGAAATGGCTGGAGCGAAGCTGGAACGCATTCAGCTTGGGCAGCTCTTTCAAATCCTCGGGCAGACTGACCGCGCCCGGCATTTTGGAATCATCGATCAGCACCGGCACGACTTTGGTCTTGCTCTCCAGCGCCAATGACGCCTCCCGGCGGACCAGGTCTTCCGGGTCAAAAATACGCGGCTGGCCCGTCATCTCGCCGCCGGTCAGGTATTTGTTGCCAATCAAAACAATGCAGACGTTTGACTTGCTCAGCGACGACTTGATGACGTCGGTGAAATCCTGGCCGTAGGGGATCTGGTCAAAGTCCAGAAACACGTCTGAAATGGCAGGGATTCCGTCCAGAAACGTCTTCATGGCCCGCGCCGTCAGAAGAGCATCGGCGCGGCGGTAGGAAATGAAGATCTTCATGGCGTTCGCCGGGTTTGAAACAGCCCGGCCCCCGAAAAGTGGGTCGATGCGGGTAGTCGGCCATTTGGATTGATCATGCGTGGATCATCCTGCGCTAATTTCTCGAATTCATAGATCATGGCGGTCACGCGATAAGAATCATCCAACGGTGTAGCCTTCAAAGCCAAGGGCATGTTGGCCGAACCAGACCGCAACAGGTCTTCAAAATCTTCATTCGTGATCGTCTGGTCCGTCTCAACGACATCTTCGGTTGTGACCAACAAAACAATCTGCCGGTATTGCCCAGGCGGCTGACCGGCCAGGCGGGACAGCAAATTCATAAGACTGTACTGGCGTCCATCCGCCTTGGACAAGAACCCGGACTCTCCAGGCAAGCGCTGACCATTGGCCTCAATCGTTTCAAGCTCGCCGAGAAGGGCAAAGCCGTGGCAACCAACCTTGAGAAACACAAGTTGCCGGAACCCTGCGCGATCCATTTCGATGGTAAGCAGGTCTGAAACAGACCCAAGGGTCGCGCCGTCACGAGTCTCAAGGCCAATCTGGCGATCAGAGAGTTGGGCCACGACAGACGCCTTGAAGATCGGGAACGTCGCCATGGGCGCGGCAGGACACCGGTTGACGGATCCAACCGGTCCCAGAGGCCCCTGATGCTGTATCGGCGTCAATGGCGGAGGTGGCGGCGGCGGTGGGGGAGGTGGCGGGGGTGGAGGGGGTGGCGGCGGTGGGGGTGGCGGAGCCGATTCTTCAAAAATGGCGGGTATGGACTCGCACGCCGTCAGCGGACCTAAGGCCAAAAGAGCAATCGCCAGCGCAGTCGCTGAAACAGCTTTGTTCATTTTCACTGCCTCGCCCCCGGTTTTAATCATTGTCGCCGAGTTCGGTGTAGATGCCGGTGGCCTGGATGTGGGCGGCGCCACCCAGGCGAGATGGACGCAGCTGGGCGACGTCGCGCTCGGACTGGCCCTTTTCGAACTCATAGATCAGCGCATGCAACCGGTGACCACCACCAAACGGGCGCTCCAGCATGGCGTCCGGCAGCTGTTGGACATCGGCCTCGGCCATCATCACATCCAGATCTTCGCGCGTTGGTGCGGCGGCGAGGGTCTCCTCGTCGTACAGCTGGTCTGTCGCGGCGAAGACAATCTGACGGTAGTATCCGGGCGGCGCGCCAAACAAGCGTTGGACATAGCCGCCCAAGGACCAGTTTGGCTTGGATTCCGGTGGCGCAAACCGGATAGCGCCCTCCAGAGGGCGGCCATCGGCGTCGATACGCTCAAGGCGCGTCACCATGGCGAAGCCCGAGCAGCCAATCGACTGGTAGCCATATTCCACATAGCCCGCCGCAAGCAGCGCGTCTTCCAGCCGCGCGCCGACATTACCGAGCGTGTGCTGGTCGGGCGAAAGGCCTGCCAGCAAAAGACGCGATGGAATCGTGACTTTCGTGGATGGTTCTGGCGGTTGCCAGGCGAAATCATTCATGCCGTCAACGGTGCAAGCCTCTGAAGATGTCTCTTCGCCTTGCTCGCCGCCCGTGCCGCGATCCGGTCCGTTCGGCATCGGTGTGGCTGCGATATAGGTGCGCCTGCAGTCTCCCGATGACCGGCAGACCTCCTGATAACGCCGACCAATCTCGTCGACGCCCTCGGTCACTGAAAATGTATCTGGCACACCCGGCACCGATCCACCTCCCTCTTCGGACGGTGGAGTGGGTGTCGGTCTGATCGGTGGCGGCCTCACCGCCGTGGTTTCGCACGTCCCGTTCGAGAAGCAGGTCTCGGTATATTTGACGCCGTCCGGATCGACCCATTCGCGTTGCGACACCATCACGGGCTGTTCTGTCTGATCACCTGGTTCGACAACGACAACCGGAGGTTCGGGTGGCTCGGCCATATCGCCGACGCCGCCACTGCCGCATGCGGCCAGCCCTAAGCCGATGGCGGCAATCCACGCCATTCGTCCGGAAGATTTCAGACCTATCGGCATGCGCGTCCCCTTTCGTCTACATTTAGTCACCTCGAACGTAGCAAGACGGCAGCCTGAAAGGAACTGTTAAGCTTAGCCGGGTGCGCACGCGCTGAAAGAGAATGTCCGAACGTTTGAACCGTCCATCATGGAGATCACCACGGTCAGATCATTGCCGCTTCGTGCATAGGTGATGCGTTGGGGATCATCATGGCTCGGATTGATGAAAGTGGCTCCTCCATCTGCATACTCACTCATCGAAAATTGGACGGGCGACGTTCCACCCGGCGACGCGAAATAGACACTTTCATCGCCGCGGGTCTCAACGCGCAGATCTTCAAAAAAGACCAGTTTGCCGTCACGATAGGTCACAGAATGGCCGAACACGAACCCAGCATAGGACTGGGTCCAAATTTCCTGTGTGCTCCCACTTTCAGACTGCCAACAGCCCTCCATCCAATAAAACGGAGCTGAATCGGCGTCGTTTTGAACGCTCGGACTGTGGGAGCACGCCGCAATGAGCAGCGCACTGACCACGATCGCTGCTTTCCTAAACCCGCTGAAGGTCATCGAACTGGCGGCGGAGGTTCCGGTCCTGGTCGGTCAGGATGGTTTCAAGCGCCTCAATGCGACGCGTCAGAAGGTCGACTTGGCCATGGGAGGCTTCCAGCTCAGCCTTGAGCCGGGCCACATCCTCGCTTTCACGATAGGTGTTGGTCTGCTCGCGGTGGCGCTTTCGAGGTGAACATGCGCCGCGCCTCAGAACGAAAAACCAGAACGCGAACCCGGCCAGCATCCAGAACACCCAGCCCTCCATGACAACCACTCCTTCTCAATGAGATTATCGAATTACGATATGGTTTTAGAGACTCGGTTGTCAAGGTTATGCGATTGCAACCGCGAGGGCCCGGCCCGGCGGTCTGTCTCACATATACGGTAACCACATGAACGCGACGGTGCCAAACACGCCAATTGCCGTGATGCCCGCCGACGTGAAAACGAGGCCGGCCGCCGCGACTTTGACCCGTGCAGAGCCAGACTCGCCGGCGCGCCGATAGATCTCATAGATCGCAAGCGGGATCAGATAACAGCCAAATGACAGCGCGATGTCGGTTGGCCCCGAAAGGGTCCGGTTCATACCAACTGGCCCTTGCGCCAGAATGATCCACGCCATCATCATGACCCGCAGGAACCACACACCATTGGCAACCATGAACAGACGCATGGCCCAGACCTGGTGGATGGCGATCCGTCGCTGCAGAGCGTATCGAACGGTCATGCCCGCGAAAATCAGGATCAGGGCACCATCAAGACTGGTCGCAATGGCGGAGATCGTCGACAACTGGGTCCCACGTACAAAAACGAGCCAGAAGCCGCCAAGGGCCAGAAAGCATGCGGTGACGAGAAAGACCTTTCCAGTGGCTCGATGAAACGCTGGCGCACGATTGCGGATCTGAGGTGTGAGCTGCAACAGGCCAGACAGCGTCATCACCGTCGCAATCGTCACATGCATGGCAAACATGGCGTTCCCGGCGGTATCGCCCTCAATATGCCCGTCTATAAGAGGCTTCTCGTTCCACTCTGCAAAGTTTCCAGAGAACGTGCTTGGGCCATAGAAGCCGACAATGAAGGCGATGAAGGCGAGTTGCCCAGCCGCGGTGATAACGAACCAGGTTTTCCCAGACCATGAGAGCAATTGCTCGGTGCCGATGGGCGACTTGAAGGGCGGAGAAGAGATATCTGTCATGGCAAGGCCTTTTCTGGGAGCGTGAATGCTCCCCATTGCGGCCGGTCACAGAGGTTTGTCTTGCCGATTTCAACATCGGCCATCATTCTTGGGTAAGACGATAATCAACCAGCGCGACTCGCCAGACGTCGAGGGGGTGTAAGTGGACCAGGCTCATCAGTCCCAATTCATCGCGGGCGGCGAACAACCGGGCTGGATGAGGGTCTGGTCTGAGCGTTCTCTTGATGTCGCCGCCATTGCATTCTGGATATCGACCACTTGCTATCTCACCTCAACGATACTGGGGCTTGGTCCCCTGGCAGTTGTCCTGAGCATCGCTGGCACAGCGTCTTGCGGGTTTTCCTGGCTGTTTGCGCGGGCGGTGTTTCGACCGGATGCGGGTCATGAAACGTGGCCCTTGATTGTGGTGGGCATCCTGATCCTCACTGGTGTCCCGATACATCTCCTAGGACAGGCTCTCGCCGACTCCGGCCCGATGACGACGGTCTTGAGGATGGCAGCCAGTCTTCACGGCCTTATCAGCTCCAGCGTTCTCTTTCTGGCTTTTCTGGAAG
>JBCCAA010000051.1:0-19441 GCA_039815055.1 Pseudomonadota bacterium
GCATTACACTGACTGGCATCCCTCTTCGTCCCGGCACAGCCGAGTACTATGATGCCTCTTCCGAGCGTGGTTACTCCCGCGATACGTCTTCGGGATGGAATGTGGAAGGCATGGGCGGGCTCATCATGGACGCCCAGAACGCGCATGTTGATGGCAGCGGTCTGTACCACTATCACGGCATCCCTACAGCGGTCGTTGATGCGCTTGATGGTACGCTTTTCGGCTATGCAGGCGATGGTTTCGAAATCCACTATGTAGGTGACGACGCACAGCCATCCTGGCGCTTGAAAAGCGGCGAGCGCGAAAGTGGACCAGGTGGCCCACATGACGGAACTTATGTGCAGGATTACGAATTTGTCCAAGGCTCCGGCACGCTGGACGAGTGCAATGGCGGAATGCTGAACGGGCAATACGCCTATTTCGCGACCAATACCTTTCCGTTCTTCCCACGCTGTTTCAAAGGCACAGTGTCAGCCGAGTTCATCGGAGGTCGCGCAGATCGGCCGCCCAGACCTGACGATGGCTGAGCAAGGTTACCATACGAAGCTTTGTTTAAGTGCTTTTAACAGGGGGAAATTCTTCACTGACGTCCGGTCACGCAAATCGCGCCGGTCTAAGTGTGGTTTAAAGCCAAAGCGCGAGGCCGGTGATCGGCTTGAACTTGCCCCAAATAAGGCCGCTCAGTTCGCGTTCGCCATACCCCAACCGGCTCTCATTTAGCAGTATTGCTCTACTCGCGCGCAGGGCAGGGTGGGTTGGGGCGTTCTGAAAGGCCCTGATACTGGTCTTCCCAGGCCTGGTCGCGGGTCTGTTCATTGTAGTCTTGGGCGATATAGAGCGCGAGGCGGCGGGTGATCGGGCAACCATTGCTGCGCTCGCCCAGAGCGATTTCCAGGTCGCCAGCGCCTTCGAACATCTCGAAATCAGCGCGCATCCGTGGCCGCTCGCCAGCGCGGTAACTGACGACCAGGACACGGCCGTCCAGATCATCGGTCAGGGGGCGATTTTCAGAAAAGCTCTTCGGCCCGCCGTAACGTCGCCAATCCAGCAGTGGCGGGTGCTCATGGGCGCGCAGATAATAGTCCAGCCCGTGCCAGACTTCACGCTCATCCACCAGAATCGCTGTGGCGTTCTCGGCCGCGGCCCGTTGGGCCACCATCTCGGCGGTGGCTTCCCACCCGCGAACACGTTTAAACGCATTGTCGAGTCCAAGCGCGGTGGTGATGGACGGGCTGAGCACCAGGAAGAGTGAGAGCACCGCGGCCAAAGCGCCATGCAGGCCGATACTGGTCCAGAGCAGGCCAGATGGGCGCCAATTGTTGAGCGCGCCCGTACAGGCAATCGTCAGGCCAAATATGGCGCCCACGCCGGCTTTCGCCCAAAGCGCCATATCCGGGATCGTGAAAAATGCTGCGAACGTGACGCCGGCAATGATCAACCAAAGCCAGCGATTGGGCATCGCCCGCACCAGCCAGGCCGACACCAGCACACTGGCCGCGGGATAGGCCGTGGCGGCCCAATTGGCATGGGCGCGCGATAGCACCGACTGGCCTGCAATGATCACGATGACCGGCACGATGAAGGCCAGCAGCCATAAGTCGCGCCGGTCGATCTCGCCGCGTTTGCGGACAACGAATGTCACAATGCCGCCAATCAGCGCGAGAAAGCTGATTGGGCCGAACACGCCCATCTGGTCGGACAGGAATTTGACGAGATTTTCGGGATTAATCAGATCTCCGCCAAGGTTGGCATTGTCGACCGTGTGTCCCACGGTGGCGAAATCATTGGCTGCATTCCAAAGCAGGTGCGGCGTGATCATAGCGGCTGCGATCAACAAGGCCGCAACGCCTTTAATCGACAAAATGGCGCGGCGTGTATCCCCGTCAAACGCGGCTGTCAGACCAAGGCCGATGAACAGGTAGAGCGTTGCGTATTTCGACAGAAAGGCCGCGCCGATGCACAGCCCAAGCCCAACCGCGCCCAGCCATCCGGCATCTCCCTGTCTCAGGCGCCAAAGTAAAAACAGCGCTGAGCACCAGAATGGCAACAGCACACCGTCGGTTGAAATCAACGTCGCTGAAAGCGTGACGCCGGGCATCAGCGAATAGGCCAGAGCTGCCAGCAAACCGATCCTGGCACCGTACATTGCCCGGCCAAGCCCATACATGGACAGCGCGGCAATCGCATGCAGGATCGGCGCGGCCAGTCGAATGGCGAATTCGCTGTTGCCGAATACACCTGTCATTGTGCCAATGACCCAAGCAATCATTGGGGGTTTGGAGTAATATCCCCAGGCGAGCTCGCGGCTCCAACGCCAATATTGGGCCTCATCGGCATAGAGCTCAGCGCTGCTGAACCCAATGACGGCGATCCGCAGTGCCAGCAATCCGCCAAGCACCAGTAGAACCGGACGCAGATAAGTTGTTTCGGGGTCAATGAGGGGCGCAGACATGTCTACTCTGTAGGATAACCGGAACAGCTTGTCCTATAGAGTTTTCGAACTTGCTGAAAGGTGGCGACCTTTCCTGCTAACGGGTTGGAAGACTATAAATAAGCGTGTCGCTTTGTTGTGTAGAGATCACTACAGGTATGGCGGTTGCATGCCAGGAATTTGATGACAATCGTCGCTTTCTCATCATGTCGCAAAACTGTCACCGTTCTGTCGCAAAAGGTTAACAAATCTTTTATCGATCCGTCGCGTTGTACGCCTAGATGGTGGCTCACACGCGACCGAATCCCGATTGCGTAGGTGTTCATTTCGAGGGGAAAACGAATGATCAACTGGAAATTTGCAGGTGGAGCCGCACTCTCCGCTCTTGCAACTGTAGCTATTGTCCAACCGGCCCACGCTCAGACGACCACGTCAGGCATCCGCGGTCAGGTTGCCACCGAAGCCGGTTCGCCAATCGGCGGGGCCACCGTCACGGTCATGGATCCTGCCACGGGCCTGGCGCGTCAAACCACTACCACAGACGGCGGCTTCTTCAGCTTCCGTGGTCTTCCGGTAGGCGGCGCCTACACTGTCATGGTCGACAGCGCTGAATTTCAGCCACAGACCATCGAAGGACTTGCTCTGTCTCTCGGCGATGCGTCGTCTCTGAACTTCTCTCTCACGGAAGATGCCGCGCGCACGCTCGATACTGTGGTTGTTACGGCCTCTGCTGCCGATGTCGCTCAGGTGGCCATCGGACCAAACGCATCGTTCAACCTTGAAACGCTTCAGTCGGCCCCGGCGATCAACCGTAGCATCGTTGATGTCCTGCGAATCGACCCACGCGTCTACGTTGACGAGAGCCAAGGCGATATCAACCCGGTGCAGTGTGGCGGTAAGAACCCCCGCTTCAACTCGCTGACCCTTGATGGCGTGCGACTGAATGACGGTTTCGGCCTGAACTCGAACGGGTATCCAACCGAGCGTCAGCCTTTCCCGTTCGACGCCATTGAGCAGGTTGCCATCGAACTGGCTCCGTTTGATGTGGAGTATGGCGGCTTCACGGCCTGTAATATCAACGCGGTGACGAAATCGGGCACGAATACGTTCCATGGCTCGCTGTTCTACGACTACACGTCCGATGATTTCAGCGGCGACTCGCTGGAAGGTGACTCTATCCAGCTGACACCGTTTGAAGAAACACGTTACGGCGCGCAGATTTCTGGTCCGATCATCCAGGACAAGCTGTTCTTCTCCGTGGCTTACGAAAAGCTTGAAGGCACCAACACATTTGATCGTGGTGTCATTGGTTCGGGCGCTGTCGACGAGGTTGCCCTCACCCAGGCAGAGCTGGACGAGATCCTCGACATTGCCCGCACTGTCTATCAGTACGATCCGGGTGAAGTGCCTTCCAGCGCCGATAATGAAGACGAGAAGCTCCTGGTTAAGCTGGATTGGAGCATCAACAACCAGCACCGTGCGGCCCTGACCTATAACTACAATGATGGCTTCAACATCTCTGAGTCCGATGGCGACCCGGATGAGTTTGAACTGTCCAACCACCTTTATGAGCGCGGCGCTGAACTGAACCAGCTCGTCGGCGTTCTTTATTCTGACTGGACGCCAAACTTCTCGACTGAATTCCGCGTCGGTCAGGTCGAACTGGACAACCGCCAGATTTCTGTTGGTGGCACCGATTTTGGTGAGATCACCATCGAAACGGGCGATGTGGATGTCTACATCGGCGGTGACGACTCCCGTTCACGCAACCAGCTGAGCTATGAGATCTTCCAGATCGCGGCGAAGGGCTTCTATCAGCTGGACGAACACGCCATCAGCTTTGGCTGGGAACGCGAAGAACTCGATATCTTCAACGTGTTCGTGCCGAACAATCAAACCGAAATTGATTTTGAAAGAATCTCTCTCGTTGACCGTGACCAGTGGGTGGACGCCGATGGTGACGGCCGTATCGATCGCGGCGAAGTGCCTGTCTTGGAAACGGTTTCGGCCATTGATGCATTCCGTCTCGGCTACGCAGAAAACGTCGACTACAACAATGCACCGTCGCTAAACCCGGACGATGCTGCTGCGGTCTGGGGTTATGCCATCGACACGTTCTTCATTCAGGACGAGTTCCAGGCGAACGAAAAGCTCACCTTGCTCGCCGGTCTGCGCTATGACCTGTGGACGACCGATGATGAACCGGAAACCAACCTGGACTTCCTGGCCGATTATGGTTTCTCCAACAATGGAACATTGGATGGCGAAGGCCTGCTTCAGCCACGTTTCGCGTTCACCTATGATGCCCAGGACAATCTGACCGTCCGCGGCGGAATTGGCCTGTATTCTGGCGGTGATCCAAACGTCTGGATTTCCAACAATTACAACAATAACAACGTGCTTCAGTTCGGTGCAGCCGGTCGCCAGATTGGTATCGAAGTTGGTGAAGACATTGTTGACTACGACCCGGCCACCCAGACCATTGAGGAAGCGCTCGCCGCTGATGCGACGTCTATCCTTGATCCAAGCGTACAGTACGGCCTCTGCGAAGCCGACGTCCCTGTGCAGGGTGCTGGCTGGTGTATCCCGCAAGGTCTTGTAGATGCGGTTGCAGCTGGCGATGGGTCGAACTTCGAAATCAACTACCTCGATCCAGATTTCAAGATCCCGTCTGAGTGGAAGTTCTCCATCGGTGCGACCTGGGTTCCAAGCCTTGCCATTGATAACTTCCTGGGCGGCGAATATGTGGTGAATGCTGACCTATTGTTTTCGCAAGGTCAGGACTCAGCCATCATCTTGCGAGCTGACCTTGAGCAAATTGGGACCGACGCCAACGGATACCCGGAATATGACAGTGTGCGTGAGGGCGCTTTCGTCCTGACGAACGCTGACAAGGGCAACCGTTCGACCACGGCGTCCATCAGCGTGGCCAAGGACTATGACAATGGCTTCGACTGGTCGTTTGGGTACGCCTACAATGATGCTAAAGAAATTCAGCCGATGACCAGCGCTGTGGCTTTCTCGAGCTACAACAACCGTGCAGCGTTTGACCCGCAGGCTCAAACGCTTGCAACGTCGGACTACAACATCAAGCACCGCTTCACGGCCCTGGCGAATTATGAGCGAGCCTTCTTTGGCGACTACTTCACCACGGTCTCGGCCTTCGCCACGTCCCGTTCAGGCCTGCCATTCTCCATCACCGGCGGCGATGCTGATTTTGGCTTCTTCAACGAAGTTGAAGTCCTGCTGCCCGGTGGGGAGCGCAACAGTGAAGAAAGTGATTGGTGGACGAAGGTTGACCTGCGCATCGAGCAGGAATTCCCGGGCATCCGTCCATCCGATCGCTCTTCGGCCTTCATCATCATCGATAACCTTACCAACCTCATCAATGATGATTGGGGCGTTCTCGAAGAGCCGGGCTTCCCGCCAACTCAGGAACTGTCCCGTGTCGGCGATGCCTCGCTCTGGGAAATGCGTTTTGGTGTGCGTTACGAGTTCTAGGCTCGGATAAAACGGGCTGGCTCGGACGCGTGTTCGGGCCAGTATCGACCTCAATAGAGTGATTGGATTCGAGCGGCGCCCTGATTGGGCGCTGCTCTTTTTATTGATTGCAGCCCGTGCTCATGCGACTGGGCGGACATGGCTTCTCATACCCAAATCTGGCCCGCCGAATGGGCGCCGCACTCGGCCCTTTGGGCGGGCTGGCCACGCCTGCCGCAGGAATGGGGGACGGCCTTCGAACCGGCTCAACGCGAAATCACAGCCGTTATACGCACCCTGTCGGTCCATGTGCCGGTTCGTTTGGCTGTTGGCAGCGCGGCGGCGCAATCGTCTTCTCGTGCGATGCTCGATCAGGCGGCAGATCTGAGGCGAATCCCGACCGGGGACATCTGGCTGCGTGACACCGGCCCGGTGATCACCAGCGCAGGTGCCTCGATGCAGGCCAACCTGTTCGATTTCAATGGCTGGGGCGGCAAATATGACATGCCGGGTGACCGCGAGACGGCCAGCGCTATTGCCGATGAAGAACGCATCCAGGCGCGACGGCACGGCTTCATTTTGGAAGGCGGCGCGGTGGACGGCGATGGCACGGGCCGCGTGCTCACCACACGGTCTTGTCTGTTGAATACCAATCGCAATGCGAAGTGGAGCATATCAGACGCCGAAATTGCGCTTGAACGGGGGCTCGGCGCCCGTGAGGTGATCTGGCTTGATGAGGGGCTCATGAATGATCACACCGATGGTCATATCGACAATGTCGCCCGTTTCATCGCGCCGGGACATGTGGTCTGCCAGCGGGCGAGCGAACCGGGCGATCCCCAACGTGCGCGGCTGAGGGCCGTCGAAGACGGGTTACGCGCGGCGGGGTTGAGCGTGACTGTTGTGCCTGCGCCGCTTCCCGTGTTTGACGAAGATGCGGTGCTGCCGGCCAGCCATGCCAATTTCGTTCTCACCAATGGGCTTTGCCTTGTTCCGGAATTTGATCCGCACACGGCGCAAGCAGCCTGCGCAATTCTGGCAGATCTCTTGCCGGGCCGGCGTGTTGTGTCACTTCCGTCCCGAAACATCCTTGCAGGCGGTGGCAGTTTCCATTGCATGACGTGCCACGTGCCAGCGGCCCGGAGAGGAGCGCCCACATGATTGACCAGATCAACGTTGCAGCCGTGCAATTTGCGCCGGGTTTATCGCCCGATCCCGATGGCGAGTCCGCAAGCTATGTGCGCGCTGCTGCGGGGCAGGGAGCGGATGTGATCATTTTGCCGGAGCTGTCGTCTGGCCGGTACTTCTGCAAAACACAGGACGAAGCGCTGTTCGAGCTCGCCGCGCCCTGGCGGGAACATCCGTTGGTCACCAAATTGAGCCCGCTCGCCGGTGAGCTTGATGTGGTCGTCACTGCGTCGATCTTCGAGCGCGATGGCCCCCACTATTATAACTCCGTCGTCGTGATTGACGGTGCGGGCGGGCCTCTCGGCGTGTATCGCAAGAGCCATATTCCCGATGGTCCCGGCTATCAGGAGAAGTTCTACTTCCGACCGGGTTCGAAGGGGTTCAAGGTTTGGGAGACCTCAAAAGGGCGCCTTGGTGTCGGCATTTGCTGGGATCAGTGGTTCCCAGAAGCCGCCCGGGCCATGGCGTTGATGGGAGCTGACATTCTGGCCTATCCCACCGCGATTGGCGCTGAACCCCAAGATCCCAGTCTTGATACTGCGGCGCGTTGGCGCCGGGCCATGGTCGGCCACGCCGTGTCCAATACGATCCCCGTGGTGGCGGCCAACCGTATAGGAGACGAAGAAGGGCAAGCTTTCTATGGCACCAGTTTTATCGCGAATGAGGCTGGCGATATCGTCGCTGAAACGGGGCGAGACACGGCGGGCATCATATGTGCGAGCTTTGACCTTGAAGCCATCAGAACTGTTCGAGCAGCCTGGGGCTTTTTCCGTGACCGTCGACCAGATCTTTATGGCCGTCTGGTGGAGGATTAGCGTTGGTCGTTCAAGCCATGAAACGCTAGGCCGCAGGAACAGCTTCGGCGAGCCGGCCGCCGATACGGATCATCTCTATCCGTTTGGCCAGGCCCGTTGCGTCGTCGGTTTCGACAAATACACCGGCAAGTGTGCCTTCCCCAACGGCGGGTTGGTAGCGGTCGCCGGGAAGCTGGGATGAAAATCTGTATACGGAGATGTCCTTCCGCATGCCAATCACGCTGTCATAGTCGCCGCACATGCCAGCATCACTCTGGTAGCCCGTGCCGCCCGCCAAAACCATGGCATCGGCGGTCGGTACATGGGTATGGGAGCCGACCACGAGGCTGGCGCGTCCATCGCAATGGTGACCCATCGCCATTTTTTCCGATGTGGCTTCGCAATGCATATCCACAATCAGGGCGTCACTCATGCGCCCGAGCGCCAGCTCTTCCAGGGCGCGTTCGCACACTTCGAAAGGGTTCTCCATGGCCTGACGCATGAAGACATTGCCGATAATCTGGACAACGCCAACCTGGCGGCCATCCGGCAGGGCGAAGAGATTGGCGCCGCGCCCCGGAGCGGATGCACTGTCGGGATAGTTCAGGGGACGCAGGATACGCGGGTCACGGTCGATATGGGTCAGCATTTCGCGCTGGTCCCATGCATGATCGCCAAGGGTCAGGCAATCTGCCCCGGCATCGAACAGCTGTTCAGCGATAGCGGCTGTGAGGCCGAAGCCGCCAGCGGCATTTTCAGCATTGACCACAACGAAATCGAGTTCGAGCCGATTGCGCAGTTCCGGAAGTCGGTCCGTCACCGCGTTCCGACCAGCTTGTCCGACCACGTCTCCAAAAAAAGCGAGTTTCATGCCGCCCTTATGACGCCGTAACCCTCAAACGCAAAGCGCGCACCCGCCAGGCAGGTGCGCGCCGTAGATTCTAACCCGTTTTGAATGGGTTATTCGTGCGTGATCGAAAGGCCAAGAAAGTCTTTCGTGATCGCGCTTGGGTCTTCCATATCGGCGAACGTCGCTGCGCTGATCGGCTCGCTCGGGTTCAAACTGATCGTCAGCGTACCAGGGGTTTGCAGGAACTCGGCAATGGCGCCCGAGGCCTCCGTGAGGATGTTGACGTCAACACCGCTGCCGGCTGCCATCATCGGTGCCATGGACGTCATGGCCACTGCTTGCTGGCGAAGAGCGGATGGATCGTCGCCGGTTTGAGCTGCTACCAGGTTGAAAACGCGGTCCACCATGGAATCATCGTCAAGAACCAAGGTGAAATCGTGCAGGATGAGTTCTGAAAGGGCCTCCTCCATCAAGTCCGCATCGGGCTCGCCACCGTCGGCCATGGCCGCAAAGTCCAAACCGGACAGTGCGCTATAGCCTTCAACTTCGCCGCCAAACTGCATCGTGAAGCCGTCAGCAACGGTCAGGTAGTTGTTGTCGGTGTCGAAGGAGAGTTTGTCGGTGTCCGGATCGTAGGCTGATTGGCCTTCACCGCTGATTTCGACGGTTTCATAACCCACCATGCCAAGCGCGCCAGCCAGTTCGCTACCCGCTTCTCCGGCGTCGGCATCTGCACTGAGCGACATTGTGAAAGGCAAGGTGCGGTTTGCGATCGGAACGCCATCATCATTGCGGGTTATGTTGATGTCGAGACTTGGCACGTCTACCGCCACGCCGTCGAAGTTCAGATTGAACGTATCCAGCGAGAAGCTGTCATAGCCCGGATCAACCGGGTTTTCCGATGACAGCTCCATAAGTGCGGAGGCGAGCTCATCTTCATCATCGAAGTTTTCGCGCACCACATCCAGGAAGGCCAGGTCGGCGCCGGTGGTGGTCATGCTGCCGAGCGACATGGTGAACGGGCCTTCGCCCTCGCTCGACCCTGTCAGGGAGATGTCCGAGATCCGGGCAACAGCCATGGTCTGTTCGGCGACATTACCCAGCTCTATGCTGGCGATGTTGAAGTCGGCGGTGTCGGCGCCATCATCCATTGCGAAATTGAGATCGCTCAGGCTCCACTTGTCGAAGCTGACAGCATCGCCTTCCGGGAAGTCTGCCGGCTCGCCTTCGCCCATCAGGCTGGCGACCCATGAGGCCAATTCAGGACTTGGGTTCAACAGTTCGATGTTGCCGACATTCAGCGTTCCGTCGTCGGCGGCTGCTTCATCGCCTGGAACCATTTGGATGTTGTTCAGCGACAGTTTCGAAAAGCTGGCCTGGCCGTCGACCATGTCGAGGCCATCGAGCACCAATTCGCCGATCATGATGGATCCGTCTTCATCCGGCACTGTGATTTCGACGTCAACGAAAGACGCGCCGTCATCGTCTGTGTCAGAGCTTGCAAAGCTGAGACGGCCGGCGCCGCTTGTGTCCAGTGACATCGCGGCCAGGGCCTCACTTGCGCTGGCGGCGTTGCCTCGGCGCAGTACGATGTTGCCAAGCTCTGCAAAAGCATCCTCGGCAGACGCGGCGGCTAGCTCTCCGGCTTCTGCCACATCAACAACGGTTTCTTCGACGGCTTCGTCCGCCGACTCGCCGCAGGCCGTCAGCAAGGCGATTGCCGCTGCACCAATCATAAGTTTCTTCATGAGATTCAGTTCCCCTCTGGGGTGAAAGTGCCCTAGACTCACCCATCTAAGCGATTCCGGGTTTAACATGTTCGCCGAGAATGGCCAGAAAATGGCAGTGACTGCGCGCAGTGGACGCAAAGTTGGTATTCGACTGGAGGTGAACCCCCGTGCGCGGCGGTTGATCCTTCGGATTGACGAAAAGAACAGAGAGGCCGTGGCGGTTGCCCCGCGCCAGCGTGATCTTGCGGCCGCAGCGGCCTTTGCCGCTGAACGGGCCGACTGGATCGCCGCGCGACTGGCCCAATTGCCCGACACACGTCCGTTCGAACCGGGTGCGCTCATTCCCTTACGCGGCGAGGATTGTGTCTTGTCCTTGGACGGGCCGGGCCGGGTGGCAAGATTAGTAGCCGCCGATGATGGCACGCTAACCTTGTCTGCGCCCGGTGCGGAAGAAACCTTTGGCGCCCGGGTGACGCGGTATCTCAAGAAAGCGGCGACATCCGATCTCGGCGATGCCGTTGAGCGCCACACCGAAGCGCTTGGCGTATCGGCCAAACGGATTTCGGTGAAAGATACCCGCTCTCGCTGGGGATCATGCACATCGGATGGGCGGTTGTCATTCTCCTGGCGGTTGGTCTGCGCGCCGCCGGAAATCCTTGACTATGTTGCCGCCCATGAATGCGCCCACCTGTTGGAAATGAACCATTCCGACCGGTTCTGGGCCCATGTGAGCCGCGTGTGCCCCGACTGGCACCACCACCGCAAATGGTTGCGCAAACATGGTCAGGCGTTGCATGCGGTAGGCGAATAGTGCCCCCTCTCGACAAAAGTTGACGCCTGTGTCATCTTTTTGTCAGGAGGGCATTGATATGCTCACATTTGTCAAAATGATCTTCCGTTTCGGGCCGCTTCTGTTCGGGATTGGCTTTCTGGCGCCTTTGTCGGCGCAGGTCATTTCCACAACGAACTGGACGCCGCCCTTGGGTGTATCACCGCTCACAATCGGTCTGGTGTTTGGCGGGATGTATGGCCTTCTCGCGCAGATCCGGGGACGCTGGGTATGAGCGCGCGCGACTTCAGCCAGATGAGCAACACCGAGCTGCTGCGTGCCGAACGCGAAATCGCGCGCCAGCACCTTGATCGCTTCCCATGGTTTTCAGTTGCCTGGGCGTTCGTGAATTTCGGCACGTGGCTGGTGCTCTGGCCGCTGGTGTTCTTTACGGGCTTTCCGCTTTGGGCCGCTTTTCTGATTGCAACGCTCAATATCTCACTCAGCTATTTGCCGAGCCATGAAGCCCAACACGACATTATCGCCCGGCCCGGCTCACGCCTGAGGTGGCTCAACGAGCTGGTTGGCCATATGTCGATCATCCCCATGGTTCTGCCGTTTCGGGCGGCGCGACTGACCCATCTTGAGCACCACAAGAACTGCAACCATGACGAACTTGATCCGGATGTATCGACCCGCGCACGCGGTCCGCTGCATGCGGTTTGGCGCTCGATCCAGAACCGCCAGCCGCGCGCGGACGCAGCCTACAATGCTTACGCCGCATGCCTGCAGCGGATCGGGCGGACGGATGTGATCCTGGATTCGGTGATCTACCAGATCGTATTCTACACCATCCTGATTGCGCTGGCCTGGAGTGGGTATGCTATTGAAGCGGCACTGATCTGGTGGCTGCCGCGCCACATCGCGCTGACCTACATCCAGTACTATCTCAGCTGGGCGCCCCACCACCCGGGCGACATGACCGAACGCTATGGAAATACGCGCAGCTTCCGGGCGATTTTGGGCAATATCGGGTCGATGGGGATGCAGTATCACATAGTCCACCATCTTCATCCGCGTATTCCCCTGATGCGCACTGGGCCGGCTTATTGGGACATGAAACCCATTCTCGAAGCGCGCGGCTGTGACGTGAAAGATCTATAGGCGCAAGAACACGTCTATTAACCCTGATTTGGCAGCGAATTTTCCATCCGTATTGACCGAATGCTCACCTTTATCGGCGATGGTCGTAGGTGATGTTTCAGCTCGTGAAATCGATCTTCATGGTGGGCCCGCTCTTGTTCGGACTGGGATTTCTGGCGCCACTAATGGCCCAGATCCTTCGGGCTGTGGATGTGACCTTGCCCTGGGGCCTGACGCCTCTTGCTGTCGGTTTGTTCTTGGGTTGCGCGTATGGGCTGGTCGCCCAGTTCAGGGGACGCTGGATATGATGCACCAACCTCTCACCGAAGCGGACCTGTTTAAAGCCGAGCAGGACGTTGCCAGCAGGCATATGGGCCACTTCCCCTGGTTTGTTGTGGCCTGGGGCTTAGTGAATTTCGCTGTTTGGCTGTCGCTTTGGCCGCTGGTGATTATCGCGGGATTGCCGCTTTGGGCGGGTTTCCTGATCGCCTGCGTATCGATTTCGCTGTCGTACCTGCCGAGCCATGAGGCGATTCACAACATCATTGCCCGGCCCGGCGAGAAACTGCACTGGCTGAATGAACTGGTGGGGCATGTGTCGCTTCTGCCGCTGGTTTTGCCCTACCGAATTGCGCGGCTGGTTCACATTGAGCACCACAAACACTGCAACGATCCCGATCTCGATCCAGACCATACGGCGGCGGCAAGCGGTCCACTGCACGCCATCTGGCGCTCCATCGAGAACCGCCAGCCGCGTGCCAGGGGTGGCAACAATGTTATGCGTCGCACGATGGTGCGAATTGGCCGCCCCGAGGTCTTGCTCGACGGCGTGCTTCACCAGGGGGCGCACTATACCATCCTCTTCGTGTTGGCCTGGAACGGCTTTGCCCTTGAAGCGGCGCTGATCTGGTGGCTGCCGCGCCATGTCGCGCTGACCTACATCCAGTACTATCTCAGCTGGGCGCCGCACCATCCCGCAACTGATACCACGCGCTATGGCAATACGCGGGGGTTCCGCGCCATGTTTGGCAATGTCGCGTCCATGGGCATGCAGTTTCACCTCGTGCATCACCTGCACCCGCGCATCCCGCTCATGCGCACACCAGCGGCCTATCGTGAGATGAGACCAATTCTCGAAGCGCGTGGCTGCGACGTGTCTGAGCTCTAGATCTAGCGCTCCAAAGGAGACATGGCCGCTTTGATTTCTGGGCGCTCTTCGTCGCTTGGGAGGAATTGAGGATCAATGCGCTTTCCGCTGGCCTGCTCGTAGGCGTAAGCGAGTTCAATCACCGTGGCATCCTGATTGGCGCTGGCCATGAAAGAGATGCCGATCGGCACACCATGCACGTCGCCCATCGGGACCGTCACGTTCGGATAGCCTGCAATCGCAGCGAGATATCCCGCTCCGGCCCAGGATGGCCAGACATCGCCATTCACCGGATCGATGTGAGAGGCCACCGGGCCAGAGGGGGCCACGATTGCGACCACAGTGTTGTCGGCCAGCAGGACATCAATGCCCATTTCGCCGGTGGCACGCTGCACATCTGCCAGGCCTTCAAGGTATTCCGGATCATCTAGCCCGGCGGTGCCATTGGCCTGGTCGAATATCGATTGGTCGAACAGCGGCAGTTCGATGTCGGCATGGTCGAGATTGTAGGCGATCAGCGCGTCCAGTGATCGAACGGGCAAGTCGGCGGGTGAGCCTTCGAGGTAGATGTTCAGATCGGCTTTGAACTCGGTGTCGAGCACGTTTCTCGACTTGGCCCAGAACCCTTCGACATCTGGAGAAAAGCTATCGATGTCCACAAGCTCCGCGCCCTGGGCTTCCAAGGTTGCCAGGGCCTCGGCGAAGGCGGCCTTGATATCGTTATTGCTGCCTTCAGCAAAGCGCAGCACGCCTATACGCTGGCCCGACAAGGCGTCAGCCGAAAGGCCGGCGCTGAAATCGGTGTCGTCTGATGTCGCCATCGCAGACAGCATCATGGCGCCGCCGCGGACGGTTTTGGTCATGGGGCCAGCGGTGTCCTGGCTGTGGGAAATCGGCACGATATGCTGCTGGCTGACCAGCCCAACCGTGGGTTTGATTCCAACAACGCCGTTCACGTTCGACGGGCAAATCACCGATCCATTGGTCTCGGTGCCGACAGTGCCTGCTGCCAAACTGGCCGCCGCCGCCGCACCGGAACCCGAAGAGGATCCGCACGGGCTTCGGTCGAGAACATGCGGGTTGCGCACCTGGCCGCCCAGGGCAGACCAGCCGCTTATGGAGTCTTCTGATCGGAAGTTGGCCCACTGGCTGAGATTGGTCTTGCCGAGAATGATCGCCCCGGAATCGCGAAGGCCCGCCACCAGAGGGCTGTCGCGGTCGGTCACATTCTCGCGCAGCGCCAGCGCGCCGGCTGTTGTGGGAAGGCCCTCATCGGCGGTCTCGATATTGTCTTTGAGCAGGATCGGCAGGCCGTCGAGTGGACCGAGCGCCTCGCCAGCGGACCGGCGTGCATCACTGGCTTCGGCGGCTGTCATCGCGCCAGCATTCAAGGCCAGAATGGCGTTCAGGTGGGGGTCAACCAGCGCGATCCGATCGAGATAGGCCTGGGTCAACTCCACCGATGTCACCTCTCCAGCGGCCAGGGCATCAGACAATTCCGGGAGTGTTTTAGCCGGCCAACTATCCACAAGCAGGCTCGGCTCGGCGGCTACCTCTGGTGTCGTCATATCTGCTGGTCCCGTTCCGCCACAAGCCGCAAGCACCAACGCTGCGGCCAATCCTGCCACGCTATTTTTCATCATGTTCGCCCTCTCGGCCTCAACACCCTGGTGCAGAAACTAGTTTGCCGACATGCACTTGTCATGGTGTTTGGTTTAATGGGCTGGGAAAATGATGTCCTTTCGGGGCAGGCTGATGAGAGAATGAGGTGATGAGATGTTGATGAGCCTGGGCGGATCGCTGTTTCGGTCGTCGACCAAACTGGCGTTGAGCTTTGTTCTGGTCATTGTCATGATGGTGTTGGCGTTTGCCTTCATTCCCGGCGCAATTCGCGCGCTGCAGGATGGGATCCAGACCTTCTACGATATGATCTACACTCCGCCCCTGCTCGATGATCAGGGCCTGATCCTGTATCGAACTCTGGTGAATGAGAGCACGATTTTCGGGATCATCATCACCTTGATGGCGCGCGCGGTGATCGAAATCTGCGCGTGGGGGTTCGGTCAGGGCTTCAAGGCGGCGCGTGGTGAGGCCAAAGCCACTGCCGAACAGCCAATTGCCCCAATCACTTAGCGTTTTACAAGCGCGACCACTTCGCGGTCGAGAGCTTGTAGGAAATTCGACCGATCGGTTTTGCTGAACGGGGGCGGGCCACCCGTCAGTCCGCCGACCACCGTGTCGCGCAGATCCTGCATGATTGCGCGGGTCGCGATGGCGCTGCCGATGGAGGCCGCAGTAAACGGTTTGCCGGTCGGCGCCAGGACGCGCGCACCGGCGTTCAGGCACCGCTCGGCCAGCAGAATGTCCGCCGTGATGACGATAGAGCGCGCATCGGCCTGCTCGGCGATCCAGTCATCGGCGGCATCAAACCCGTCGGACACGACAATGAGCTTCACCGTCTCACTCACCGGCACGCGCAGAAACGCATTCGCCACCACGCGTACATCAAGTCCATAGCGCTGCGCCACCCGGTAGCACTCGTCTTTCACCGGACACGCATCGGCATCGATGAGGAGGGTGGGGGCGTTTATCACTACCCCCGCGTAAGCTTCTTGAACTTTACCCGCTTTGGCTCGACGGCGTCTTCGCCGAGGCGGCGTTTCTTGTCTTCCAGATAGGATGAGAAATCGCCTTCGAACCATTCGACGTGGCTGTCGCCTTCAAAGGCCAGGATGTGGGTGGCCATACGGTCCAGGAACCAGCGATCGTGGGAAATCACCACGGCGCAACCGGGAAAGCCCTCCAGGCCTTCTTCCAGCGCCTGTAGCGTTTCCACGTCGAGATCGTTGGTTGGCTCGTCCAGCAGCAACAGGTTGCCGCCGCGACGCAGCATCTTGGCCAGGTGCACGCGGTTGCGTTCACCGCCCGACAGCTTGCCGACGGGCTTTTGCTGGTCTGATTTCTTGAAGTTGAAGGCCGACACATAGGCGCGAGAGTTCACTTCCACGCCGCCAAGGTCCAGCACGTCGAGACCTTCGGAAATTTCCTGCCAGACATTGTTTGTGGCGGTGAGGGTGTCGCGGCTCTGGTCGACATAGCCAAGTTTCACCGTCTCGCCGAGGCGAAGGGTGCCGGAATCGGGCTGCTCCTGCTCCAGAATCATTTTGAACAGGGTGGATTTGCCCGCGCCGTTGGGGCCGATCACACCAACAATGCCGCCGGGAGGCAAGGTGAAGGTCAGATCCTCAATCAGTAGATTGTTGCCAAAGCCCTTGCGCAGCTTTTCCGTTTCCAGAACGAGGTTGCCGAGGCGGGGGCCCGGGGGGATGCGGATCTGGGCCGTGGAGACTTTTTCCTTCTCGGCCTGGCTCGCCATTTCCTCATATTTCTGAATACGAGCCTTGGATTTGGCCTGCCGGGCCTTGGCGCCAGCGCGCACCCATTCCAGTTCCCGTTCCAGCGCGCGCTGTTTGTTGCTTTCCGAGCGGCTTTCCTGGGCCATGCGCTTGGCTTTTTGCTCCAGCCAGTCGGAGTAATTGCCCTGGTAGGGTACGCCAGATCCGCGGTCCAACTCCAGGATCCAGCCTGTAATATCGTCAAGGAAGTAGCGATCGTGGGTGACGAGGATCACACAGCCCGGGAAGTTGATCAGATAGTTCTGCAACCATGCCACCGTTTCGGCATCCAGGTGGTTGGTCGGCTCGTCCATCAAGATCATGTCCGGCTTTGACAGCAGCAACTGACAGATCGCCACGCGGCGCAGCTCACCGCCCGATAGCGAGGTCACATCGGCAAAGTCATCGGGGCAGCGCAGGGCGTCCATCGCCATCTGGATCTTGCTGTCGATGTCCCAGGCATCGGCGGCGTCGATCTGCTCCTGCAGCGCCGTCATCTTCTCCATCAACTCGTCGGAATAGTCTTCGCCAAGTTGGGTGGAGATCGTGTTGAAGTCTTCAAGCAGTTTCTTTTCCGGAACCACCGATTCGATGTTTTCGATCACATTCTTGTCGGGGTCTAGCTTCGGTTCCTGGGGCAGGTAGCCGACCTTGATTCCGTCGGCGGCCCAGGCTTCTCCATTATAGTCGTTTTCCACGCCGGCCATGATTTTGAGCAGGGTGGATTTCCCCGCGCCGTTCACGCCCACCACGCCGATTTTGGCGTCAGGCATGAAGGACAGGTGGATATTCTCAAACACCTTCTTGCCGCCCGGATAGGTCTTTGAAACCCCTTGCATGTGGTAGACATACTGCGTGGCCATGGGCGCGGATCCTTTGGGAGAGTGGTCAATTCTGGCGGCGAGACATGGCACTGGCACGATGCCAGATCAAGCGCCAGACTTGCACCATCCACGCAAAGCCGGGCAGTCTTGACTGTGAGCAACATGGAGGGGAGTCCGTGCCAGACAACGAGATTGAAGCGGCAAAGGCCGCGCGCCGCCCTGAAGACATGTCTGACCAACCCGGTTGGGACGCCTTGATCGAAGATATATTCGGCCTCAGCGTGCGCGGGCTTTCTACCGTGAAAGACATGTTTGTCCGCCCCGCTGTCGTGCTGGATGCCGGTCGAAGCCGCCATTGGCTCGACCGCTATACGCCCTCACTGCGTCTGGTGATGTCTCTGATCGCCCTGATGCTTGTTCTGCGTGTGTTTTGGGCAGCCGAAAACTCGACCATGTTCCAGTCCATTCTGAGCCAGCTTGAAACGCTGGGGGCCCAGCGGGACTTTGAAATTGAAGACCCGATTTCGGTGGCAAAAGTCTACTTCACGGCGTTCGCACTGGTGTTTCCGTTTGCCTACATATTTGTCCATTTTCTGATGGCGCTGGTCACGCGCATCTGGGGCAAGGGCACAAAGATGGTGGTGCGGTTGCGACTGTATTTTGCTGCGGTCATCCCGTCTGTTGTGTTGTCGGTGATCTCAATGTCGATGACACCTTTGTTGAGTGTCGATTTCTTCCTGGTGGCGACGGTGACCGGGTCTGTCCTGGCACTGATCGTAAGCGTCGTTACAATCATTCGGGGGCTTGCCACCCAGATGGCTCTAGGTGCCCGCATCTGGCGTGGTGTGTTGTTTGGAGTTCTGGTGTCTGTGGCTGATATCATATGCTCGGTCACTGCCTCGCTCCTGGGCGGGATAGCTGCTGGATATGTTCTGGCAGGCGGAAGCCTGCCTTTCCTCCAATAGATCACAGCTCCCATTGCGGCAGGGATTCCGGTCGATGAGCTGCTGTGCTGCCGCCGACCCAGTCTTACGCGAGAACACGCCTTGACGTGGGGCAGCCCGCGCGCAACTCCTAGGCCATGGATATCCGCACCGCGCTGATTGCCCCGCTAGCTCTTTTATCTGCCTGCGTCGCCTTGCCGAACGCTGAGGCGCAAGACGAGCCCGAAATGGTCGTCGAAGACCTGATCGGCGCATGGGATGTGTCGCTGTATTTTTCTGCCGATGCGCCCCCCAGCAGTACGCAAATGACGGTCACCGCCGTGGACGATAGCGTTTTGACTGGCAGCTTTTACGGAAGCCCCTTCCTGAAGGGGCGGGCCATTATCTTCGACGACGAGGTGTTGTTCACCGTGGTTACGACCGATGGGTCTGGCGAATACCTCATTTCCGGCGAACTTGATGACGATGAAATTGAGGGTCAGGTGCTGTCGGTCGGGCGTGACTTCCTGATGGCGTTCGAGGCCGAACCCACCGAGGCCAGCGAATGATCCGTGCCGTTTTCGCCGGTGTTGCCTGCCTGTTGGCAGCGTGCGCTGCGCCAGCAGCCTCCCAATCGGAGAGTGATTTGACCGAAACTTCAGACCTGACCATCGAACGGCTTTATGCCTCGCCCAATCTGTCTGGACCAAGCCCTCGCGCGGTGAAGTATTCGCCAGATGGCCAGCGCGTGACGTTCCTGAAGGCGC
>JBCCAA010000039.1:0-28574 GCA_039815055.1 Pseudomonadota bacterium
ATTTTGAGCCCATGTCGGATATGCGCGCCTCTGCCGCGTACCGCATGGAGGCCGCGCAGAACATGCTGCTGCGCGCCTGGCTCGAGGCTTCCATTCCCGGGGTTTCACAACCTGGTTTGACTGTAGAAGGCCACCGCTGAACAGTGAGGCCCCTACCTTGAAACGCAAAGCTTAGTTCAGCGCCGCAGCGCCCTTGGCAAAGCCGTTCGGGACACCGTTAATCGAAAGCTGGTTGGCCTCGACGTCTACAGTAATCGTCTCACCATCCTTTATGCGACCTTCCAGGATCAGGCGTGCCAGCGGGTCTTGAAGCTCCTTCTGGATCACCCGCTTCAACGGCCGCGCACCATAGATCGGGTCATAGCCGCGCTCGGCCAGCCAGATTCGCGCCGCTTCTGACAACTCCACTGCTAGCTTCCGCTCCGCCAGAAGCTGATCAAGGCGACCCATCTGAATGTCGACGATATGGTCAATCTCGCCACGGCCAAGCCGGGAGAAGAACACAGTTTCATCGATCCGATTGATGAATTCCGGGCGGAAGTGAAGCCGAATTGCCTCCATCACCTGCTCGCGCACCACTTCGCTCAGTACACCTTCCTCCCCGCTGGCAATGGCGTCTGACCCGAGGTTCGATGTCATGATGATAAGTGTGTTCTTGAAGTCTACCGTGCGGCCCTGTCCATCGGTCAGGCGGCCATCATCGAGAACCTGCAACAAGGTGTTGAAGAGATCGGGATGGGCCTTTTCCACCTCATCGAACAAAACCACCTGGTAGGGCCTGCGTCGGACCGCTTCGGTGAGCACACCGCCCTGATCATAGCCGACATAGCCAGGCGGCGCGCCTATCAGGCGAGCAACCGAGTGCTTTTCCTGGAACTCGGACATGTCAAGACGGAGCACGGCGCTATCATCGTCAAACAGGAACTCGGCCAGGGCCTTGGTAAGCTCCGTTTTGCCCACACCTGTGGGACCAACGAAGAGGAAGGAGCCAATTGGCCGATTAGGATCTTGAAGTCCCGCGCGTGCGCGGCGAACCGCGTTTGAAACCGCAGAAAGCGCTTCATCCTGGCCAACAACGCGGGCCCGCAAGGCCTGCTCCATATCCAGGAGTTTCTCACGCTCGCCCTCCATCATTTTATCGACGGGAATGCCGGTCCATTTCGATACAACAGCAGCGACATGTTCCGGGCGCACAACTTCGGACACCAGGCCGCTATCATCGCCGTCGCCAACACCTTCTGCATCCACGATCTGCTTCTCCAGAGCGGGTATCGTGGCGTACTTCAGTTCCGACGCCTTGGTGAGGTCACCGGTCCGCTGTGCCTCTGCCAATTCGGTTTCAGCGCGCGCCAATGCGTCTTTGGCGCTGGCTGCACCCTTCAATTTGTTCTTTTCGGCTGCCCATGTGGTGGTCAGCTCATCCGACTTCGTCTGCAGATCCGCAATTTCGCCTTCCAGCGCGCCAAAACGCTCTTTCGAGGCATCATCGGTTTCTTTCTTCAGGGCTTCAGACTCAATTCTCAGCTGCAAAAGGCGCCGGTCAATCTCATCGAGTTCTTCGGGTTTTGAATCGACCTGCATCCGAAGCCTCGCGGCCGCCTCATCCATCAAATCAATGGCCTTGTCAGGCAAAAACCGATCGGTGATGTAACGGTTCGAGAGGGTGGCGGCAGAAACAATCGCGCTGTCAGCGACCCGCACGCCATGGTGGGCTTCATACCGCCCTTTGAGACCACGCAGAATGGAGATCGTGTCCTCAACCGTCGGTTCTTCAATGTAGACCGGCAGGAACCGGCGCGCCAAGGCCGCATCGCCTTCGACATATTTGCGATACTCGTCCAGCGTGGTGGCGCCCACGCAATGAAGCTCGCCTCTGGCCAGTGCCGGTTTGAGCAGGTTGGAAGCATCCATCGCACCATCTGTTTTGCCGGCGCCGACCAGCGTGTGCATCTCATCAATGAAAAGCACGATCCCGCCTTCGGCCTGCTCGACCTCGTTGAGTACTGCTTTCAGGCGTTCTTCAAACTCGCCGCGGAACTTCGCGCCCGCAATCAGCGCGCCCATATCCAACGCCATGAGGCGCTTGTCTTTGAGACTTTCAGGCACGTCACCATCAACGATACGAAGGGCAAGGCCTTCGACAATGGCAGTCTTGCCGACGCCGGGTTCGCCAATCAGTACCGGATTGTTCTTGGACCGGCGCGAGAGCACCTGGATGGCGCGGCGGATTTCTTCGTCTCGGCCAATCACCGGATCGAGCTTGCCGTCGCGGGCATCCTGGGTCAGGTCCCGCGCATACTTCTTCAACGCCTCATAGCCTTCCTCAGCCGTTGCACTGTCGGCGGTGCGGCCCTGGCGCAGTTGGGCAATCGCAGTCTCCAGTGCTTTGGGCGTCACACCGGCATCTTTCAGAGTTTGTGCCGACGCCGTCCCGGATTGTCCCGCTATCGCCAGGAGCAGTCGTTCCACGGTAACAAAGCTGTCGCCTGCTTTCTTGGCGGCCGCTTCGGCGCTGGCAAACAGCTGCGCGCCCTTCTGGTCGAGGCGGAGTTGTCCGTCGCCGCCGGTGACGCGCGCCATCTTTGCCATCGCGCTGTCGACACCCTGGGCAGCCAGCTCTGGCCGGCCACCACCTGCACGGATGAGATTTACCGCAAGCTGGTCGCGATCATCCAGCATCGCCTTCAATATGTGTTCGGGCGTTAGAGTTTGGTGTCCGGCAGCGAGGGCTGCGGTCTGGGCGCTCTGCAGGATCGCGCGCGCGCGTTCGGTATAAGTGTCCAAATTCATGGCTCATCCCCTTCAAAAGGCAGATTGAAGCTCTGCAAGGTCGGTCACAGAGCCGGAAATGTATCGGGCGCCCCGCTCAGCAGCAGCGCCTTGTACATAGAGATGGGAGCCCGAAAGCTGTTTCGCAACGGGCTCACCGTCAGGACGCAACACCTTACTCGCCTAGTGGGGGAATATGCCCGTTAACACGTTGTTAACGATAAACTTCTTGCGAAAGAACAAAACAGGTATATAAAACAGGAACAGAACGGAGAAAGAACATGCAGCGTCCAGTGAGCTTCCGGGGACAGTCCGGGCGAGTCTATCCTTTCGAGACTGTGGAAAACGGTTCTGATTGGATCAGGCGGGCTGGAGTCGCTTTGTTCGCAGCGCCGTCCGGGGCGTGTTGGCGGGTCATCCGTATCTGTGAAGTGCGTGGGCGTGAAGACGATATTCAGCCGCTTTGGGCCCAGGCCGATGCGGCCAGCTATGGCGGAGACACGGTTCTCACATGTGAGACAGCCTCACCGGAAGAACGCCGGGCCATTGCAGAAGATCTGGAAGCAGGCCTCAGCCCCCTTTGGGCGAGCACAGATTTGCCACTCGCGGCTTAGGCCTGGTCAAACACCAAAGCTGCCGCGCCAATCAACGGCGCCTCAGGGTTCATCAAAACGCTGACCGGCACATCCGCCATGAACGGGGTCTCTGATCCACGTGAGCGGAAGCGCGCAACGGCTTCCGAATGTTTCAGCCAAGCCGGCATGCGTTCAGCCACGCCGCCGGTCAGAACAACGCCGCCCTGTCCGCCATTGATCAAAACCACATCGCCCGCAGCGCCCATGATGCCGCGCGCGCGCAACAGGCAGGTCTCGACGCAGACCGGATCGCCTTCATCGGCACCCGCCAAGATTTCTGGTGCCCTGATATCGCGCCGCGGCACGCCGTGAAAATCACTCAGAATATCAAACACCGGCTTTAGCCAGATCCCGGACACAACCATTTCGGTTGAGACATAACCGTGCGCTTTCATAAGCGCCTCAGCCAGCTCAGCTTCGCGCACGGTATGGGCCGCATAGGCGGCATGTCCGCCCTGCCCCGTGATCGGGATCCACCGGCCGGCCGGAGTTTGAACCAACGTTGCGATGCCAAACCCGGTTCCGGGTCCCGTCACCACAAAGGGGGCACCGCGACGGGGCTTGCCCGGCAAGATCTCAACCATATCCTCAGACGACATTTCCGGTATGGCGCGGGCCATGGCCGCGAAGTCGTTGACCAACGTCACGCTCGTTAAGCCAAAACGGGCCGCCAGCGTTCCCGGCACAATCCGTGGCCAGAACGACCGATTGGTCATCAGGACAGACCCGTCATCCTCTGGCGGACCGGCCAAAGCGAACAACGCGCGCAAACTGTCGCCAGCGATACCATGACCGGACAGGTAGTCGGCAAGCGTGTCTTCAAAATTCGGAAACAGGGGCGTGTCGACGCGTCCCTGATCGTTCTTTGGCTCAGAATATTTCTTCACATGTTCAAGCACGATGCCGTGGTCGCCGCGACGCGCGAGAGCAAACCGGCAGCTTGTGCCACCCACATCACCTACAAGTACAATTTCGCTCACGCGGCACCTGATGGCATGAAAAAGTCGAACAAGCTGGCGCCGGTTTCGGTATGGGTCGCGCCGGCACGGAACGCGCCGAACATCTCACGCCCGAGGCCTGAATGAGACTGGTTCGGACGGAACGGGACCGGCGTGCGGCCTTCAAATTCGCGCTCATCAACATGCAGTCCCAGAGCGCCATTCTCGCAATCAACAGTGATGATATCGCCGTCTTGCACACGCGCCAGCGGACCGCCACGCGCCGCTTCCGGGCCAACATGTATCGCGGAGGGCACTTTGCCCGACGCGCCGGACATGCGCCCATCCGTAACCAGAGCCACTTTGTGACCCTGGTCCTGGAGTGCGCCAAGCACCGGTGACAAGGAATGCAGCTCCGGCATGCCGTTGGCCGACGGGCCCTGGAAGCGCACCACGGCGATGAAATCGCGCTCCAGCTGTCCGGCCTGATAAGCTTCCTTCAAGGCTTCCTGTGTGTCGAACACAAGCGCAGGTGCTTCCACAAAACGATGATCTGGGTTGACGGCGGACACCTTACAAACCCCGCGGCCCAACGGGCCATCCATCAGACGCAAGCCGCCATCGGCCTGGAAGGGATCTGACGCCGGCCGCAAGACGTCGAGGTCGCCGCTTTCACTCGGCGCTTCACGCCAAGACAGCGTATCGCCATCCAGATACGGCTCGCGGCTGTAGGATGAGATGGGCCCCGAAATGCCCCGGGCATCACCGATCATCAGACCGGCATTGACCAACTCGCGCACCAAAAAGCCCATACCGCCCGCGGCGTGGAAATGGTTCACGTCTGCGATGCCATTTGGATAGATCCTGCACATCAATGGTGTAACAGCCGAAAGATCGGCGAAGTCTTCCAGTGTGACCTGTACACCCGCTGCTGCCGCCATAGCCGGAATGTGCAAGGCGTGGTTGGTTGAACCGCCGGTGGCCATCAGGCCGACCATGCCATTGACCACCGAACGCGCATCAATGATCTCACCCATAGGCGTGTAATCGCCTTTGATGGTGAGGGCCGCAGCGGTGTGCGTGGCGGCACGGGTCAGCGCGTCGCGCAGTGGCGTGCCGGGGTTGACGAAGGCCGCGCCGGGAATGTGAAGGCCCATCACTTCCATCAACATCTGGTTGGAATTGGCCGTGCCATAAAACGTGCAGGTGCCGGGGCTGTGATAGCTGTCGGACTCAGCCTTCAGCAACACATCGCGGCCGACCTTGCCCTGGGCGAACTCCTGGCGGATGCGCGCTTTTTCCGGGTTTGGCAGGCCAGACGGCATGGGCCCGGCGGGCGCGAACACGTGTGGCAACCAACCAAAGCGCAGGGCGGCAATCACGAGCCCGGGAATGATCTTGTCACACACCCCCAGATGGATAGCGGCATCATAGGCGTCATGGCTCAGCGAGACAGCCGAGGCGAGCGCGATTACGTCGCGGGAGAACAGCGACAGCTCCATGCCGGCCTGGCCCTGGGTAACGCCATCGCACATGGCTGGAACGCCGCCCGCGACTTGCGCCGTGGCGTTCACATCCCGCGCGGCCTGCCGAATGATTTCGGGATAGGCCTCAAAGGGTTGGTGGGCCGACAACATGTCATTATAGGACGTGATAATGCCGATATTGGCCCATTCGGCGCCAAGCAATTGGGCTTTATCGATGACCGCGCAACCCGCTGACGCGTGCGCCTGATTGCCCTCGGTCAGCTTTTTGCGGGCAAAACCGTCGGGCTTACGACCCCGGATAAGGTCCAGATAGGCCGCGCGACTGTCGCGGGATCGATCTTCGATCCTCGCCAGAACATCGGCAACCTTGGGATGCAGTGTGGTCATGGCGCCCAAACCTTCATCAATCGATCGCCAAGCAAACGCTCAGCAAAGTGGATCGGCAAATTCGCATCCCGCGCGTCCAGCACGGACCGCTTTTCCTGTCCTGTAATATACAACACAATCAGACCCGCACCCAAAAGCGTGCGCGCCGTGATGGTCATACGGTGAGGCATATCGCCCGCCACAGCAGCGCCGGTGGCATCAATTGCAGAGACAAAGACATCGCCATCTGGATCCATCGCAGCGTCCAGACCAGACGCGCCAGGAAACCAGCTTGCCGTGTGTCCATCTGGGCCCATCCCGAGCAGAACAACTGGCGCACCATCGCAAAGCGGCACGTAGGCAGCGTCCACGCCGGGGGCCGCCTCCGCCAATGTGCCGGACGCGGTGGTGTACATCGGTGTAAATGCAGCCGAAGCGGCCTTGCCTTGTAGCAACGACTTGCGCACCAGAGCAGCATTGGAGCGCGGGTCCTCTTCGGGCACCCAACGCTCATCAACCAGGCCAACTGACACGTTTGCCCAGTCGATATCAGTGGTCGACAACCGGTCGAACACCGGCCCCGGACTCGAGCCGCCAGACAATAAAAGGCTTGCAGACCCATTCGAGGCCAGTTGCTGGGCCAATGCGCCCGTCATCAAGGTCGCCACGTGGTTGGCCGCGTCGTCGCGTGCCTCAAAGGCTTTCAACTGGGCCATCAGGCGTTCCACCAGGACCGGCCATCTCGATCCATCAAAACAGCTGACGCAACGGGGCCATCGCTGCCTGCGGCGTAACTTTCCGGTCCGGTCGCTGTTTGCTCCCATGCCGCGATCAGATCATCGACCCAGGCCCAGGCGGCTTCGACTTCATCGCGGCGCATGAACAGGGCGAGGTTGCCGCGCACGACATCCATCAACAACCGCTCATAGGCGTCGGGATAACGCACGGCGAAATTGTCAGCATATGACAAATTCAATGGCAGGGATTTGATCCGCAATCCGCCCGGCCCAGGCTCCTTGATTTGTAGAAACAGACGAACGCCCTCGTCTGGCTGCAGTCGGATGACCAATCGGTTGGCCGGGGTTTCCGCATCACCAAAGATCGAATGGGGCACCGGCTTGAATGCCAGGACAATGTCGGAATGGCGCTCGGCCATCCGCTTGCCGGTGCGCAAGTAAAACGGCACGCCAGCCCAGCGCCAATTGTCGATCTCGGTCTTCATGGCGACGAAGGTTTCCGTCGAGCTTCCACCGTCCTCGTCCAACTCTTCGAGATAGCCTTTTGCCGGCTGGCCTTTCACAAGCCCGGCACCATACTGACCGCGAACCGTCAGGCGTTTGGCGGTTTCTGATGTGAACCGACGAAGCGCCTTCAGCACCTTGATCTTTTCGGTCCGTATTTCGTCGCCATCCAGACTGGCAGGCGGCTCCATGGCCACCAGACACAACAGCTGCAGCAAGTGGTTCTGAACCATATCGCGCAGGGCGCCAGAGCGGTCATAATAGCCTGCACGGCCTTCAAGCCCAAGATCCTCAGCAACCGTAATCTGCACATGGTCAATCGAGGTGCGGTTCCAGACCGGCTCCATAAGCCGGTTGGCAAAGCGCAGCACCATCAAATTTTGCACGGTCTCTTTGCCGAGATAGTGATCAATCCGGTAGACTTGCTGCTCATCGAAATGGGCGCACACGCCATCATTGATGGCCTGGGCCGACGCCAGATCAGTCCCGATCGGCTTTTCCAGCACCAGGCGCGCACCCGGCGTGACCAGATCAGCCCGACTGAGTGCTGAGGCGATATCAACATAAAGCCGCGGTGCCGTGGCGAGATAGTAGACGCTGACTTCCAGATCAGCATTCAGCTTTTTCGCGAGTCCCGGCCAGTCGGCGTCTTCAGCGGTGGCGTCCAGGGTCTGATAATCGAGCAGCTTGGCAAACGCGTCCCATTGCGCCTTGTCCCACGTGTGCGGATCGGTCGCTGCCTCACACGCTTCCTTCGCGAACGCTTTGTATTGGCGCGCCGTCATTTCGGTCCGAGCGGATCCGACCAACCGGCTCTCTTGAGGGATCTGACCATCCAAAAACCGGTGAAACAAAGCCGGCAACAATTTGCGCTGGGTCAGATCTCCAGTGCCGCCAAAGATCACCAGATTAAACGGGGAGACAGGAATAAATTCGGCCATGCAGGCGCAACTCCGCTAAAGCGATGCTGAAGCTCGACAGCTTCTGCAGGGTTAGAGCTATAAACAGCAATGGCGTCATCACGCAATTCAACTCGAATGTACACAAGGTCGAGCGCAACGGTGATACCCCACTGCGCATATCTGACCCAGTCGACGACCGTCTAGAGCTGCCCGACTTGGAATAGCGCGCCCATGGTACTTTACCCGAAAACGAATAGCGCCATTGCCAATTGAAGCGTTGTGAGGGCGCTCGGCGCCCGATATGACGTGCAAAAGTACATGTGTCGGGAGGCCTTCATGGATTTCAACAAATTGGACGCAGGTTTAAGCCGTTGTCCGGTCGTGCCCGTTCTGGCCATTCCTGACATCCGTCAAGCCGAGCCCCTCGCCAAGGCTTTGGCGGCAGGTGGCGTTACCGTAAGCGAAATCACGCTGCGCACCGAAGCCGGGCTGCCGGCAATTCAGGTTTTCAAAGACTCAGCGCCCGGAATGGTGGTGGGCGCTGGCACCATCCTTGACGAAAATGATCTGACGGCCGCATTGGATGCTGGCTCAGATTTTATAGTGTCGCCCGGATTTGATGCCGGTTTGCTTGCGGCACTATCCAAGTGCCCGGTTCCACCGCTGCCGGGTGTGGCGACAGCTGGCGAAGCGATCGCTGCGCGCAATGCTGGCATCTCCCGCGTGAAATTGTTCCCGGCTTCGCTGGTGGGCGGCGCACCGATGATCAAGGCGTTCGGCGGTCCGATCCCGGACCTGTCCTTCATGCCAACCGGCGGCGTCACAATGGAAAACATGGGCGACTATCTCACCCTGAAGAACGTCTATGCTGTAGGCGGCACCTGGATTGCCAAGCCAGAACACCTGGACGCGGAAGACTGGGCCGGCATCACAGATCGCGCCAGGCTGGCTTGCGAAGCCGCCGCCCGCTTGCGCGCGGGTTGACCTGCGCCATGCCGGTCAATTCGCTCAATTGCGATTGGCCGCGAAACACGGTCTGCTGATCAAAGATCTGGAGGCGCCCATGGACATCGCAATCGCTGGTGCGGGCATTGGTGGCTTGTCACTGGCCACCCTGCTTGCGCGAGCTGGGCACCGGATCGAAATCTTCGACCAGTTTTTAAAAGCCGCACCAGTGGGTTCCGGACTGATGCTGCAGGAAACCGGATTGGCAGTGCTGGGGGAGATGGGTCTGAGACAACAGGCCGAAGCGCGCAGTTCTCGGATCGATCGACTTTACGGTCGCGCGGAGCCTTCCGGCAGGATCGTACTGGACGTCAGGTTTTCTGCCCTTCGCAAAACGCTGTTCGCCGCCGCCATCCAGCGGTCCGCAATTTTTGACCTGCTGTATCGCGCTGCGCAGGCAGCGGGCGTCAGTTTTACTGGCGGGGTAGAGATTGCCAGCGCGGACGGACGGTTAGGAACGTTTGAGACCAGCGATGGTCGGCAACTCGGCCCGTTTGATCTAATCATCGATTGCCTCGGCGCAAATTCACCCCTGTCGAGCACGCCTAAATCAGATCTGCCGTTCGGCGCTCTATGGGCGACTGTAGAATGGCCCGCGGGCGGCGAGTTCTCGAACACGGATCTGGAACAACGCTATTATGCGGCCCGGCAAATGTCTGGGCTAATGCCATCGGGGACCCCCAAGGAAGGGGCGCCGCTTACGGCGACTTACTTCTGGTCGATCGAGGGCTCCGGCGAGGCGGCTTGGCGCAGCCAGAATATTTCCAAATGGCGGGATGACGCCCGGCGGCTTTGGCCCGAAAGCGCAGGCATTGTTGAAAGACTGGATCATGGCGATCTGACGTTTGCGCGCTATCGCCACAGGACACATTCGCGGCCCGTGTTAGGCAGACTTGTCCATATCGGAGATGCTTGGCACGCAACGTCGCCTCAACTCGGACAGGGCGCCAACATGGCCTTGCTGGACGCTTTTGCGCTGGCGAAAGCCGTTGAGGCATCAAGTGAAATCGGTGATATCCACCGCGCCTTTCTGTCCATGCGTCGATGGCATGTGAGGCTGTATCAAACCATGAGTTGGCTGTTCACACCTGTTTATCAATCCAACAGTCGGGCTCTGCCGCCGTTGCGAGATTATATCGCCGCACCGCTTTCGCGCGTGCCGCCAGCACCAGCTTTTCTGGCTGCCATGGTGTCGGGGGCCCTGGGACGCCCACTGAAATCGCTTGATCTTGTGTAAGCGCTATTTGGCGTGCAGCACCACGGGCATCCACGTATAGCCCTTCACAAAGGCATTCGGCAGCAAGGATGGCTCGTCCATCACCTCTATGTGGCTGAAACGTGCCAGCAATTCTTCCCAGAGGATCCGTAGCTGCTGCTCAGCCAGGCGATTGCCGACGCACCGGTGAATACCAAAGCCAAATGACAGGTGGTTGCGAACGTTCGGACGCTCTATCCAGATGTCATCGGGGCGTTCGAACTTTGTTTCATCCCGGTTGCCCGAAACATACCACATGGCAACTTTCTCGCCTTTCTTGATGGTCTTGCCACCCAGTTCCACGTCACGGAGCGCGGTCCGGCGCATGTGGGCAAGCGGTGTCTGCCAGCGGATGATTTCTGACACCATGTTTGGGATCAAGTCAGGGTTGGCTTTCAGGATCTCAAACTGATCAGGAAACTTGTTGAGACCGTAAACCGATCCGGTCATGGAATTTCGGGTTGTATCGTTGCCGCCAACGATTAGCAGAATGATGTTTCCGAGAAACTCCATCGGCGGCATGTCGCGCGTTGCTTCACCATGCACCAACAGAGACACAAGATCGTTGGACTTCGGCTTCTCGAGGCGTTCGTTCCAGAGATTCTGGAAAAATCCGAGGCATTCCATCATCTCGGCGCGCCACTGGTCCATTCCACCGGGACAAATGTCTGGGTTTTCGCGGTTCGTCACAACGTCGGACCACCGTGTCAGCTTGCGGCGATCCCCGAACGGGAAGTCAAACAAGGTTGCCAGCATCATGGTCGTCAGCTCGACTGAAACCATATCCACCCAGTCGAAAGGCTCACCGACGGGCAGGCTGTCGAGCAAGTTCTGGGTGCGCTCGCGGATCAGCGGTTCAAACAGTTTGAGATTGGGCGGCGATACTGCCGGTTGAACCGTCTTGCGCTGGATGTCGTGCTTGGGCGGGTCCATGGCGATGAACATCGGCAGTTGGAAGTCTTCGTCCATGTCCCATAGCGTGATGCCCCCCTGCTCCCAGGACGAGGAAAAGTCCTTGTGATTGGTGTCGACCGCCATGATTTCATTGTAGGACGTGACGTTCCAATACGGCCCAATCATGCTTGATGATGTGTGGTGCACCGGATCTTCAGCGCGAAGGCGAGCGAAACGATCCCAGTAGGCATCCCGGCGCCAAAGTTCGGGATCAATGAAGTCTATCGTTTCGAGATCAATCTCGCTGGCGGGCGCGATCGGTTCACCCATGACATGGAAATTCTCATGCAGTTTCTCGCGCGGTGCCACATCCGGGCGCCGCAGAGCCGGGTGGTTGAGTGTCGCTGTGTCAGCCATGTCATCCTCCAGATCGATCGGACTTTTGGTCTCTGGAGGTTGTCGTAGCACAACGCGGATGAAAAAACTATGACGCCGGCGTCATTTTTAAATCGGGTATCGTTCCGCCTTTGCATTCAACAGCGCAGTGCGCAGTTTGTCGGCGAGCGTTTTGCGCTCTCGCGGCGTTAAAAACCGCCCTATGATGTACGCGGTCTGGCCATGCTCAATCCGCAACCAGCTTGCTGGCCCGACAGGCTCATCGAGCTCGACTCGTGCAAACGCCGTCGGCAATTCAGCAAGTCTTTCCGCCCCGTTACCGTCGCGATGCGCCAGGGACACACAATCTGCGGTGATCCGTATGCGCGTTTCCTGTGCGCCTTGTTTGCGTATATGACGCAGGGCAACCCAAAGCGCTGCAATATCCAGCCCGAAGAATCCGAACACCGGCAGCGAGATCGGGAACGCGTTTCGATTGAACAGGCTGAACAGTGCAAGTACCATCATCAATGCGCTGAACGCTATGCCCGCCTTTATCAGCCCGGTTACGATGGCATAGCCACGCGGACTCAAAGAAGCGTTCGGCGTCAGAACGGCATCGAGATAGATGATGGCAGGTCTTGTATCGTTCATTGTAAAAACTGTAGGCGCCAAGCCCAGCGCGGCAACGCTAGAATCGCCGCAGCCTTGCCCAAGAGTGCAAGCAGGCTAAACCGAAGGCATGGCTGACCAGAAACCGGCAATCAAACGCAAGCGAAAACGCGCACCGCGCACCATGGCACGCGACAAGGCGTTTGCGCTGTATGAGATCCTTTCGAAAGAACGACCTGACCCGCGCACAGAACTGGACTTTGTAAACCCATACACGCTGGTCGTCGCCGTCGCGCTATCGGCCCAGGCGACAGATGTCGGTGTGAACAAAGCGACCGCGAAACTGTTCAAGATTGCAGACTCACCGGAAAAGATGCTTGCGCTCGGCCTTGACGGTGTTGAGCAACATATCAAGACGATCGGCCTTTGGCGCAACAAAGCCAAGAACGTGATCGCCCTAAGCCAGATGATCCTGGATGAGTTTAATGGCGAAGTTCCTCAAACTCGCGATGAACTCGTCCGATTGCCCGGCGTTGGCCGCAAAACCGCAAACGTGGTTCTGAACGAGGCCTTCGGTCAGCCGACCATCGCGGTGGATACCCATATCTTCCGCGTGTCCAACCGCACTGGCCTGGCGCCGGGCAAAGACCCCGACGAAGTGGAACAAAGCCTTGAGCGCGTCACGCCGGATGACTTCAAGCCAGGCGCCCATCATTGGCTGATCCTGCATGGCCGCTACACCTGCAAAGCACGCAAACCGGAATGTTGGCACTGCGGGATCGCAGACTACTGCCGCTATACACCGAAAACACCGGACCCTGCGAGCGTATCAAACTTGGGGCCTAAAACGCCCACAGCCTGAGCACGCAACCCGATCAGTCCCCTCTATCATGCGGGGAAACCGGGTTCACCTGAGTAAAACTGCCGGTCAGCCAGCTTAAGAAAACCGAAATCCGTGTGGAGCGCGCCAGCCAAATCCCTGCGATTTAGCCGTCTCGCAGACTTTTATGCATTCGCAACTGAACCCCCGACCGATCGGAATTCCTTTAAAAACAAAGTTTTATAGTTGCCACACCGTCAAATTTCTACCTGTGATAGTAATTGCATAAAATTTAAACTGATCGATTCGAAGTGTCTTGAGAGTTTTCCACTAGAAGTTGTCTTCGGCGCCCAGAAAGACGTCGCTTATAACCAATCCATCGGAGATGATACCATGAAGAAACTCTTTTCCGCTGCAGCCGTTGCTGCACTCTTGTCTGCCTCAGCTTATGCTGCAAGCGTGGACTCCAATGCTGGTGCCGACATCATCGCACCTCTGCAGATCACAAACGCTACGGCGCTTTACTTCGGCACGATTGCACCAAGCCTGACCGAAGGCGGCAGCGTTGTTGTTTCCCCAGCTGGCGGCAAGACCTGCGCCACGGCTTTGACCTGCCTGACCGACGATCACACGGCAGCCGCATTCGACGTCACCGGTGAAGCCGATGCGTCCTACACGATCTCTCTGCCAACTTCGGTTCAGATTTCGAACGGTGCAGGCGCCAACATGACAATCGACAGTTTCGCCGGCTCAAAAACCAGCGGAACGCTTGTGTCCGGCCAGGACAACTTCACCGTTGGCGGATCGCTGGCCGTGTCTGCCAACCAGGCCACAGGTGAGTACACCGGCACGTTCGCCGTAACGGTCGAATACCAGTAGTCGCCCATCGCCTCGCGCAGGAGGGGAACCAACTCCCCCATCAGGTCGTCTCCCCGGCCCGGCCTCTCCTCCTGCGCACCCCCTTTCTGAATTCATGCTTTTGGAGCGCGCGACATGAGACCGCTCATCCTTGTAGGCGTTGCACTTACGGCAACGCTGTTCCCGCTCGCCGCAATGGCGCAGTCAGATCCCGACTATGCGGGCGGATCGGCTGACCCGGAGTTTGAAGGCAACACCGGCGCGATCGTGATCAACGGGCTCAGTATAGCCAAGCGCCAGGATCTCGACTTCGGCGTTATCGCCCCAAGCCTCACGCTTGCAGGCACGGTGAAAGTGCACCGTGGCCAGAATTTCCAAAGCATCTGCTCTTCCGAACTGACCTGCCTTGAACCTGGCAACCGTGCCCGTTTCAAAGTTATCGGCGAGCCCAACCGTTATTACACAATTGCCGATCCAGGCCAGGTCTGGATCCAGAACGGCTCAAACAACAATATGCTTGTGGACACGTTTTTCGGGGCCGGCAGCGGCAATGAAACCGAATGGCGCGGCTGGCAAAAACTCCGATCGTCCGGGATCGCCCGATTCAATCTGGGCGCCATCCTCCACGTCAATCCAAACCAACAACCGGGCACATACACCGGCACCTTCACCCTTACCGTCGAATACCAGTAAACCTCCACCACGAAGGAATACCCCTCATGTTCCGTACCCTGAAACTCGTCCTGCTCTGCGGTATCACCGCGATCGCTGCACCGGCCGCAACAGCTGAGTTGCTGATCGCGCCAACACGGCTTGTGCTGGAAAACGGCGAGCGCTCGGCCGAATTGGTGCTCGTCAACAAGGGAGCCGAGCAGGGCGCTTATCGGATCAGCCTGGAAAACCGGCGAATGCTGTTAAACGGGTCGCTCGATACCATCGATACCACGCTGGATGGTGAGTTCTTCGCCGATGAGCTGGTGCGCTATGCCCCGCGCCGCGCTGTTCTCGAAGCGGGTGGACGGCAAGTGATCCGCGTGTCTGCCCAAACGGCAGGGCTGCAGCCGGGCGAATACCGCTCTCACCTTCGCATCATGGGCGCGCCGACCAGCGCCGGGCGCACGCTCTCGGAAGCGACGGACAATTCAGGTCAAGACATATCCATCGAACTGATTGCCATCCGCTCGCTCACCATCCCGGTGATCGTAAGGGTCGGCGACCTTGAAGCGAATGTGGAAATCCTGTCGGCGGCAACCGCGCCTAGCGATGAAGTGGGGGAAACCCTGCTGGTGACAAGGCTGACCCGGGACGGCAACCGATCTACTTATGGTGACATCCAGATCTTCGTGGAAGGCCAGGACGAGCCGGTGTATTTCGCGCGCGGCATTGCGATCTACACGCCCAACACAGAGCGCGACGTTTATCTGCCCATGCCGACGGAGATCGCCGACCGGCTGACGGGGCAGACCATCCGTATCTCTTACATCTCATCAGATCCGGGGCGCCCGGGCACAATCGCTGAAATCACCACGGCCGTAAATTGAGGGACGGCCGAGTGAGGAGCAGGGCCAGTGTTGCGCCAGTTTTCCCGGCTGTTGATAGTGCTGGCCCTGTCTACCTGTCCGTTGCAAGCGGCGGCGCAAAGTGACCCTTTCGCCATCCTGTTTGGCGAAGACACAGGGGTCGATTCCAGCGCCGATGACCGCCCGGGCGAGGATGATGTGCGCTTTGTCGGTTTGCGACTTGGCGGGCTGAAACTGCGCGACACGATTACAGCCTATGAACGCCCTGAAGGCTTGTGCCTTGTCGCAAAGGGCTTGCTGGAGGTCTTGGAAGCACCGGTGGTGCTTGAAGAAGACACAGCCCAGGGCTGGTTCGTTTCGCCCGATCGTACGCTTCGTATCGACTTCACGGCGGCAACGGCAACGTTGCGGCAAGACCTTCCCATGGACCTTGAAGGTCAGATCTTTCCATCGCCCGATGGATGGTGCCTGACCGAGACGGCCTGGTCGCGCCTCTTGCCCATCAACTTCACCTATGACCCCGGAAATATGCTGGTGCGGATGGAGCCACGTGAGCTGCTGCCGCTGGAAGCAAGGCTTGAGCGCGACGCCTTGCGTGCATTGTTAGACCAATCACCAGGACGCGTTCAGCCAGACTATCGCGATATCGAAAACCCCTATCGTTGGTTGTCATGGCCGACCGCAGACATCAGCGTTGACCTACGCACCAATAGCGTCGGCGCGCTGACAACAAAATCCACGCTTGATGTGTCTGGCGACGTGCTTTGGGCCACGGCACGGCTACGCACGGTCGATGGCGCAAGCGGTGGCACGGGCCTGCGAATGACTCTGGACCGCGTGTTTGACCCGGGTCCCGGTAGCTGGGCGCCGCGGCAAGCGCGCCTGGGCGACGTCTCTGGTCTGGACCAGCCCCTGATGAGCCGCAGCCAGAACGGTCGCGGACTAATGATCACCAACACGCCCACCTACACCGCAGAAGTGTTCGATATGACCGAGATTCGTGGCCCCCTTCCGGAGGGGTGGGACGCCGAGCTCTACCGCGAAAGCCAACTTCTCGACTATATCACCGAATCCGATTCCCAGGGTGAGTATGTGTTCAAGGACGTTGAAATCCTGCCGGGCTACAATCGCTTCACGGTGAATCTCTACGGCCCGTTCGGCGAGGTTGAGACACGCGAAGTAAAGTTCTTTGCCGGCAGCGAAATGCGCCCGGAGAACGATGTGCAGTATCAATTCGCACTGCTTCAGGAAGGCGTCGCGGTGGACGGCCAAGCGCTGGGGGACCAGCAGGCTGTGGCGGCCGCCAGCGTCAATATCGGCTTGAACCAAGGCTTATCGACACGGGTGGATGTGCGCGCCTCTGGCGATGGCGAACTCGCCGCCACCGCCAGCATGTCCGCCGCGCGAGGCTCCACCCATGGCGTTATTCGCATCGGCGATGGCACGCAAAAGTCTCCAGCGCTGGAAAGTGGCGTCGCGCACCAGTTTGAGGACCGCTCTTCTTTCGAAGCAAGGTATTTCTGGCTTGGCGGCGATCTGAATGATGACACGGGATCTGCCCAGACGCGCCGTCAGTCACTGCAACTTCGCTATGATACGGTCCTCCCCGTGACCGACTGGGGTCTGCCGCTACAGGCAAAGTTGGACTGGGAAGACACGCCGGACGGCGGGCAACGCACCAGCCTGGCTGCCCGGGTGGCATCGTCGATTTCGGCCTGGCGCTGGACACATCTGGCAAGCCTCGATCACACGACCAGCAAGACAGGTGTGGCCAACACGGCCCTTGGCGGTCGTTTCGCGGTCTCGCGGCAGCTAGACGGGCTGAGATTGCGCGCCAGCGTCGACTATGACGCCGCCCCGGCAGCCAGTGTCAATTCCGTGGACGTTACACTTCAAAAGCGTCTCGACCGGGGTGGCTTCGCTCAGCTCAGCCTGTCGCGTGATATGCAGTCCCAGCGCACACAGTCGAGTGTGAGCTATGCACATACGTTTGGCGATTTCACCCTGTCTGCGACGGGTGGCATGGATGATAGTGGCGCCTGGACGTCTGGGTTGCGACTTTCCACGGCCCTCTTCTTCGACACTCGCCGCGGCATATACCGAACTGCGCCGACGGGCCTGACGCGCAGCGGGGCAGTACGTGCGACTGTTTATGATGACATTGATGAAGATGGCCACTTGATGGACAGCGATGCCACCATTGAGGGCGCGGGCTTCATCCTCGACCAATCGATCCGGCGCAATGAAACCGGGCCCGATGGAACTGTTGTTCTGACCGGTGTTGAACCACATCGACCGATGAACATCGAACTGTCACTTGGCTCGCTCGACGATCCGTTCCTACAGCCCACCGAGCCAGGGCTCGCGATAACGGTTCGGCCGGGGCAAGTGCTGGACATCAATGTGCCGCTGACGCTTACCGGTGAAGCCGAGGCAACGGTCTTGCTGGAGCGGGGCGAAACCCGTGTTCCCGTTGCGGGCGTGACAGTCGAAGCGCTTGACGCGACGGGGCGTATCCTGGCGCGCGCTGACAGTGAGTATGACGGGTATGTCTATCTGGATGGCCTGCCGATGGGCGAACTTCAGCTGCGCATTTCACCACATGCGCTAGACGCGGTGGGCGGCGTCGCAAGCGAGATAGACATTTCGCTGGAGCGATCAGACCCATATACATTTGGCCATCTGCTTGTGATTTCCGAGACGGGCGAGCCGAATCCGCAATCATGAGCAGCGTCACCGCCGACCAAACAGGCGTTCCACATCGGCGAGTTTCAGCTCTACATAGGTGGGGCGCCCATGGTTGCACTGGCCAGAATGGGGCGTGGCTTCCATCTGACGAAGAAGCGCGTTCATCTCATCTGCGTTGAGGCGCCGACCTGCTCGCACACTGCCGCGGCAAGCCATGTTGCCCATCACCTCTTCAAAGCGCTCTTTCAGGGCCAGCCCGGCCTGGTACTCGGCAAAGTCATCTGCCAGATCCCGGATCAGTCCTGCCGCATCCATCTCACCAAACAGCGCGGGCGTTGCGCGCACGCAGATCGCACCGGCGCCAAAGGGCTCAATTTCCAGTCCAAGGTCGGCCAGCTCGCCCGCGCGCTCAAGCACGCGGGCCGCTTCGTCTTCCGTCAGCTCCACAACGTCTGGAATGAGCAACGCCTGGCGTTTTACGCCGCCCATAGCCATCTGGCGCTTCATCTCCTCATAGACCAGACGTTCATGGGCGGCATGTTGATCCACGATGACGATGCCGTCCGTGGTCTGCGCAACAACATAGGTTTCGTGCAGTTGGGCACGTGCCACGCCAAGCGGATAGTCCTCCGGTGGAGGGGTTTGAGGTGTGGGCTCAACCCGGGCCGTAGGCGCTCCGTCTTCTCGGGCCTGAGCCGGGACCTCACCGAAACCGGTCGCCCTTTCATGGAGGTGTCGGGTCGGACCGGGAGAGACGGATGCCATCCGAGGCGCGGCCCATAGAGACGAGCGCGCAAACACATCAGCCTGCACCGGTTCGCTCTGGATCTTGCCCAGTGCTTCGCCCGATACGGTCGTGCTGGCGCGGTGCCCGGCAGCCGCCAAGGAATGGCGCAGCGCCCCAATGATGAGGCCGCGTACATTGCCGGGATCGCGAAACCGCACTTCTGTCTTGGCCGGGTGGACATTCACGTCGACCCATTCGGCATCAAGATCGACGAACAGCGCCGCCATGGGGTGGCGGTCACGCGCAAGAAAATCCTGATAAGCCGCGCGGATGACCCCGTTCAGCATCCTGTCCTTCACCGGACGTCCATTGACGAACAGGAACTGCATCTGCGCGTTGCCGCGGTTCAGTGTCGGCAAACCCGCAAAGCCGGAGATGGTCACGCCGTCTCGCTCAGCTTCGATGGAAATGGCATTCTCGCGAAAATCCCGGCCCATGATTGCGCCGAGCCGGGCCAGCCGCGCATCCGCCGGATCACCGGCTTCAGCGCTATGGCGAAACACGCTTCGACCGTTGCTTTCGAGCGTGAACGACACGTCGGCACGCGCCATGGATAGGCGTTTGACCACGTCCGTGACTGCCATGGTTTCGGCGCGCTCAGACTTCATGAATTTCAGCCGCGCTGGTGTCGCGTAGAAGATATCGCGCACTTCAATCCGGGTCCCCGTGTCTCCTCTCCCGGCCCATGGCGCCGGTTTTGGACCCTCGATCCGGCCGGCCTCCACAAACACTTCAGCGGTGTCACAGCCCGGCGCGCGCGAGGTGATCGTAAGGCGCGACACCGATCCGATGGATGGCAGCGCTTCGCCGCGAAAGCCCATCGTGTGGATGTTCAGAAGATCGATCCGGCCATCTGCACCGGGCGCGAGCTTTGATGTGGCATGCCGCTCCAGCGCGATGAGGAGTTCAGCCTCGTCCATCCCGCAGCCATCATCTTCAATGACAAGCCGTTTCAGACCGCCACCCTCAATGGTGATCGCAATATGGCGTGCACCGGCATCCAACGCATTTTCGACCAGCTCCTTCACCGCGGCGGCCGGACGCTCCACGACTTCGCCTGCCGCAATGCGGTTGATCGCGTCGGGCGGCAGTCTTCGGATTTCGGGGCGGGGGCGCAGGGAATCAGCCATCGCAAAAGTCTAGCAGCTTCATCCGCCCCCTGCGATTCCAAGTGTATAAGGATCGGCGACAAGAACGCCGTTTTCCGCTAGTTATCAGACCATAAACCACAAGGGGACACACCAATGAGATTGCGCACTATCCTTCTTTCGGCCGCCATTTCCATGGCCACTTTCGCCCTGCCTGCCAACGCTGAGGATGTGGACGGTGTGCAGGAACACCCGATGATCGAGCGCTATCCAGGTCAGGATATCGCCTGGCAGAAGATCGAAAACTACATGCCCTATGAAGTCGCGGTCGGCCCGGTCACCGGCTACCGCACGATCGGTGACTGGATTGAGACCGAAGGCCGGGTCACGCGCACCTTCTACACGCTCGAGGGCGAAGAGCGGACCTATTCTGAGATCTATCTCAACTATCTGGAGGCGCTCGAAACTCAGGATTTCGAAATTTTGGCGAAGGGCTTTTCGACTGACCGGCGCGGCGCCGATATCGGGTCCAACAGCTGGATCGCTGCCGCCTACGCGGCCAATCCGATTTCCGAACAGAACGCGCCCGTGAACACGCTGTTTGCCGGAACATCGACCAGTGGCGGCGCTGGCTCGATCATCGCAAAGAAAGACCGCGCGGCCGGCACCGCTTATGTCGTCATCACGGTTGAGCAGCATTCGGCCAACTATATTGGTGCCCTCATCGACATTATCGAAGTGGAAGCGGCCGAAACCGGACTTGTGATCGTGGACGCTGAAGCCATGGGCAGTGACATGGCCGAATATGGTCGCGTTGTGCTGGACGGCATCGTGTTTGATTTCGACAGCGCTGACCTGTTGCCGCAATCGGATGCGGCACTATCGAACATTGCAACCTACCTGAATGCCAATCCGGATCAGACCTTCTTCGTGGTTGGCCACACCGATGCGGTCGGCACGTTCAGCTACAATTACAGCCTGTCGGGCGATCGCGCCCGCGCGGTGGTGAATGCCCTGGCTGATGATTACAACATCGACCGCGACCGGATCGAGCCCCATGGCGCCGGCCCCCTTGCGCCGATCTTCACCAATGAAAGCGAAGCGGGCCGGGACAAGAACCGCCGCGTGGAACTGGTCCAGAAACGGCCTGAGAACTAAGGGGTTCCAGCACCTGCGAGCCCGGAGCCGGATAGGGGCAAGCCCCCTCCGCCCTTCGGGCACCTCCCCCGCTGGTGGGGGAGGATGGCACCATTTTTCGTTTTGCTGATCTTGACCTGAGACCCCTAATCGAACAATTTCGAGACGCTTTCAGCATTGGCGATGCGGCGGATGGCTTCGCCGAGCAATGGCGCCACGGACAGGACGCGGAGCTTCTTGGACTTGGTGTCTTCATCGCCATGGCGGATGGTGTCGCACGCAACGATTTCGTCCAGATCCGAGCCCTCAAAATTCTGAACCGCGTTTTTCGAGAAAACGCCATGGGTGACATAGGCGGCAACGCCGGTGGCGCCCTGTTCCTTCAGCGCCGTCGCCGCGCCGCGCAAGGTGCCGCCGCTGTCGCAGATATCGTCCACCAGAATGCAATTGCGGCCGCTGACATCGCCAATGATGTTCATCACTTCAGACACACCCGCCTTCGGGCGCCGTTTATCCACGATGGCAAGGTCAGCCCCAAGGCGATTTGCCAATGAGCGGGCGCGCACCACACCGCCCACATCGGGCGACACGATCATCAGCGATTTCAGCTTGTAGCGACGGCGAATGTCCTCTTCGATCACCGGCGCGGCGATGAGATTATCGGTTGGCACATCGAAAAAGCCCTGAATTTGGCCGGCATGGAGATCCATGGTCAGGACGCGATCCGCCCCCGCAGCGACGATCAGATTGGCCACAAGCTTGGCCGAAATCGGTGTGCGTCCATCGGTTTTCCGGTCCTGACGGGCATAGCCATAATACGGTATGACGGCGGTGATCCGCGCCGCTGAGGCCCGCTTGAGCGCGTCCAGGCAGATCAACAGTTCCATCAGCGTGTCGTTGGCCGGGTAGCTGGTGGACTGGATCACATAGACATCCTCGCCGCGCACATTCTCATTGATCCGAATGAAGACCTCATTGTCTGAGAACCGCTCGATGCGGCGCTCGGTCAGGGGCACATCCAGATAGTCGGCAATGGCTTCGGCAAGGGGCAGGTTGGCGGTGCAGGAAAGCAGTTTCATCGCGGACTTCGGGCTCCGGGTGTCGGCTGGGCTGGCGCTTTCACGTCTCTGTCTTAAACATTTCGAGTCTGCAATCCTTGGGGCGGGGATTCCTCAGCTCTCATTGGTTTATCGTGATGACTGAGGCATTCCGGCCATAGTCAGGCTCGCCGTGATGGGTTCGGCGACGATTGGAGAAATACATCTCGCCACTAAAGGTATCGTGATAAATGCGCGCGACATGGCCGATCCCGGTCCGTCTCAGACGCCGGTGTATGTAGCGCGTCAGGTCAAAGTGCAGGCGATCAGCTTTGCCCGGCCGAAAGTACATGTCATTTTCCGGGTCATCGGCGAGAAACCGCGCAGCGAATTCAGGACCGACCTCATAGCTTTCATGCTGGATCGACGGCCCTGTCGCGGCAATGATATCTTCCGGGCGCGACCCCAGCGCGACCATGGCCGCAAGAGTCGCCTCACAAACCCCTCCGAGCGCGCCTTTCCATCCCGCATGGGCGGCGCCGACAATCGGCTTTGTCTCATCGGCAAACAGCACAGGCACACAGTCTGCCGTGAGAATGCACAAGGCGATGCCGGGTTGATCGGTCACCAGTCCATCGCCATTGGGTTGATGATCTTCCGTCCACGGCGCGACAACGGTCACAACATTCGTCCCGTGCACCTGGTTAGCCGACACCATGGCCACCGCACCGATTGCATCGGCGACACGCTGCCGGTTTTCTCGCACAGATTCCACCGCGTCATGGCTCTGCGGCGCTGCGTTGAGACTTTTATAGAGACCGGTCGAAATCCCGCCCGCACGGCCAAAGAAGCCATGTGAAATTGCGGGCAGAGCGTTCAACTCGTTCACGGTGATGGACGGTGGTCGTGTCATCGAAATGCCCCGTTCACAGCGCCGAAAAAAACGCTAAATCGGATGTACGGCGACAGCGCACTCACGCCAAGGCCGTTGACCACACCTGGGGGAACCTCACTTGCTCACAACCATCACCATCGGTCTATCGACCGTCGCCACCGTTGCCGCCGCCGTATCATCGCTGGCGTCGCTATTTGCCGCCCGCCACGCTGAACGCCAGATCGAGATCGCGGAACGCTCCACCGAAGCGTCTGTGTTTCTCGAGATCGATCAGCGCTGGGGTGAGGTTTATCCAGTCTATCGAAAACTCACCGCCGAGCCGGTGGATGCGAACATCATCAGTGAATACCCGGACCGCCAGGCGCTCATGGCATCCCAATTCTGGCAGGAACGACGCCCCGTCTTTGCGTTCTACGAGTTTGTCGGATCCTGCGTCGAAGCGGGTCTCTTGCGCGCGGAAATCGTCTATAAGCTGGTGAATGTGAATGTGGCGCTCTGGGAAAAGTATGAGCCGCTCATCCATGCTATGCGCAAAATGCCGCCCAATGACTATGATGATCTCTATATCCGCTGGGAGGCTTTGGCGAAGCACCGCAAGTCGGCTACTGTGTAGCGTATGAGTTCTATTTTTGGCGATCTCGCCCCCCTGCGCGACCGACCCATCACTGCCAGCCAGCAGTTGAAAACGGCTAAAGCGACGTACAAGTCCATTCGGGCAGACCCAGGCCATGAGCTATTCAATTCACCGCTTGTGAATCTGTCTGAATTGGGCATCTCGGGCGCGCCCGCATATGCGCTCGCTCAAACCGCACCTTATTTTGTGTCCGTTCCAGGCGCGCCAGAAACGCTTATGGCACGCCGGTCCGTAGCGGATAAGCTTTGCCGGGTGAATGCGCGGTGTGTCCCCGTTGGCCTGGAACTGTTTGTATTCGACGCCTGGCGTCCGGCGGCGGTGCAGGCTTTTTTCCACGATCAATGGATGCCGCAGTTTTTATCTGATCTTTATCCCGGCGACACGGAAGAAGAGACTGCCGCCCGGGTCACTCAATACTGGGCTACGCCGAGCGAAGATGCATCTACGCCCTCCCCTCACTCAACCGGCGGCGCGGTCGATCTCACGCTGCGCTGGATTGATACGGGCCAACCGCTGTGGATGGGTACCCAGTTCGACGACGCCCATGAGCGGTCCCACATCGACCATTTTGAACGCGGCATCGACGAAACCTCGTTCAGCGATGTCGAAGCCCGTGCAAGCCGGCGGCTGTTGCACTGGGTCATGATGGAGGAGGGGTTTGCCCCCCATCCCAACGAGTGGTGGCACTTCAGCTTTGGCGACCCTCTCTGGGCGCGTCTGAACGGGCATGACAGCTTCCCATTTGGCGCCGCGCAACCGGCTTGACCGAATCGCAGTGCCCGGCCATCGCTACCTTATGACCATGCCCGTCCAAGTTGCCGTTCGCCCACTGCCCCATTTCGAAGGCCTGGACCTTCCTGCCTATGAAACCGCGGGGTCTGCCGGCCTGGACGTTAGAGCGGCGGTCGCAGACGATGCGCCGGTCACGCTGGAGCCGGGCAAACGCGCCCTCATTGAGACCGGGTTGAGCGTCGCAATTCCGCAAGGCTACGAGATTCAGGTCCGCCCACGCTCAGGTCTGGCCGCGCGCCACGGCATCACATGCCTGAACACGCCGGGCACCATCGACAGCGACTATCGCGGTGAAGTGAAGGTCATTCTGATCAACCTGGGCGACTCGCCGTTCGAGATCACACGCGGCGAACGCATCGCCCAATTGGTGCTGGCGCCAGTAACTCAATTGGCCTGGTCGCAGGTTGATCACCTGCCGGAAACCGACCGCGGTGAAGGCGGTTTTGGCTCGACGGGATAGACTGATAAACTAAAACTACGCCAGTCAAAAATGTGTAGGTGCGTCATGCGTGGATCCATAGTTGTTGTCCTTTTGGCTGTCATCGCCCCGACGGCATTGGCGTCTGCCCCGGTTCAAGAACCTTTGTTGAATCCAATTTTAATGTTGGTAATTGCAGCGATCATCGTCTTCGCGGCGAGCAGAGCGCGTTGGCGTAAAAACCCAGACAACACCGATGGAAGCGACACTCCAAAAGTTGCTCAGTCCGTGGATATTGGGCCAAGCATTTTCATCTCTTATCGCCGCTCCGACAGCCAGGCTATCTGCGGGCGCTTATACGACAGGTTAAAGGACAAATTTGGGAGCGATAAAATTTTCCGAGACGTTGATGGCGTGAACTTTGGGCTCGATTTTGTCGACATGATATCAGAGAGCATCAAGAGCACGAAAGTCGGGCTCGTGCTCATCGGTCCAGACTGGTTAACCGGTGGGGAAGACGGATCAAATGACAGGCGAATCGACCACGAGCACGATATGGTTCGTCTGGAGGTTTCTGCGCTTCTAAAAAAGGGCGTGCCTGTAATCCCATTGCTTATCGCCGACACACATATGCCAGCGTCAATCGAACTTCCCGAAGACATTCGCGGCATTGCGAGGCGCAACGGGCTGCGACTTCGACACGATCCAGATTTCAAGAACGACGTTGACCGAATCGCCGACAGCATCGCGGGTTATCTCGACTAATTGGCTCGACAGGCAGCTAAACTCCGACAAAAATTCTTCGCATGAATGCTTGTTCAGACGGTCAAGCATACCTACATATCGTTTAACGATAATTTGCGAGGGGAATACATGTTCGATATCAATAGCCCGTTCACTATGGTCGTTTTCATCGTGCTGATCGCCGTGGGCGCCGGTGTGGTGAACAACTGGATCAAGCTGCGCCAGGAGCAGGGCACAAACGCTGAAGACTCGGTCGAAGTCGACCGGTTGAAAGCGGAAGTCCGCGAGCTGAAATCGCGTGTTGCGACACTCGAGCGCCTTGCGACCGACAAGGACAGCAGCCTGCGCGAAGAGATTTCGCGGCTCGGCTGAGACAGCATTTAATTGAAGAAGGAAAAGGAGGAATTATGAGCCCATTTTTTGTCATACTTATGGTGATTCTCGTAAGCTTGGCGGTCTGCGTGACGCGCCTTGCCCAAGCCAGCCGTGGCCAGCGCCAGAATGGTGAAAGCGTCGAAGAGCTGCGCGCCCGCATCCGCGCGCTGGAGACCATTATTACCGACCAGGACCGACGCCTGCGCGGAGACTTTGACGGGCTGGCCTAGACCTCGCCACGCCCAGTTCGTCCCGGCCGATTAGGTGGCAGCGCGACTGTCATGTTAAACGTAAGCATTAGAATAGATGCACTGGCGGAGAACATCGACATATGGCGTCCAGACTTGCTACATGGCGCACTTGCCTAGCTTTCACCGTGCTGGCATCATCTCCAGCAACCGTATTCAGCGAGGAGCCTCTCACCCCTGTCCGCGACATCACGACGGAACAAGTTGATGAGCGGCAATTGAAGGCTGCAATTGCCTCACGGACGCTGACATGGCTGACCGGCAACTCCGCCAGCAACGATTATATTTCGATAGGCCGCGTCGCGAACTATTTCGGCTTTGTTGGACTGCGCGTCGCCAGTGGACAGAGCCTGTCACGAAGCGCGGTTGCGATGGACGCGCTTGCCGTCCTTGATGAAGACCAGCGCCGCGAATTGACTGCGCTCGTTGATGATCACGCCGACGCGCTGGATGAAACACATGCGGCGCGAATCAAGATTAACCGCGCACTCGAAGGCCTCTTGATTGAGGAGTCGGTGGCGTTCGAAGACTTTTTGGAGCTGGGGCGCATATATGGCTCCAGTGAAGCAGAGCTTGGGCTGGTGATCGCCCGCCGGTTCGGCACGGTCGCTCAGACCTTGACCACAGAGCAGGCCGGCGCATTAGCCGCCATTCGCGCCCTCTATATTTCCGGCCAGGGCCACATGGTCGACCTGCCCAAGCCCAACATTCGGCTGTCGCAAGACGACAAAACCACACTGGTCAATCTTTCAGCGCGGTTTCTCAGCTGGACGACCGGTTCCAGCGAGTACAATGATTTCGAAGTCGTCGGTAAACCCAGCCAGCACTTTGGTTTTGTCAGCCTGAGGGTGGACTCCAATCACGGGGTGACCCGGGGCGGCGTGGCCAATGATGTGCTGGACGTATTAACGCCGGATCAGCAAGCAACTCTAGACGCAGCCGCAACCCAAAATGCCGAGAAATTCCAGGACTTTCTGGCCGCACGTGCAGCTTTGATGAGGGAGTATGAGCGTGCTCTGTCTGGCGAGGCCCTCAATGCGAACAAGATCGCTGAACTTGGCGCGAAGGTTGGCGAGATCGAAGCAGAGATGACCTGGGCCCAAGCTCAAGCCATGCTGGGCGTTCGCAACTCACTTGCCGATGTCCAGGCTAACCAATTGGTGGGACTGAAGACCAGATATACTGCAAGCGAAGCGGCCTCGCCCGCGACAAGCTCGATAGAGCGTGGTCGCCAACTCTTTGCCCAGTGCGCGCTATGCCACAATGCTGGCTCCCAATTTGCGATTGCGCCCAATTTGTCAGGCATTGTCGGGCGGGAGATTGCCAGCGATCCGTCATACTCAAACTATTCGCCTGCTCTGACAGCCTATGGCGAGCGATCGGGCGTGTGGACACAAGCACGCCTCGACGCGTTTCTCAGTTCACCCCAATCAGTTGTCGAGGGCACGTTCATGGCGTTCAGCGGTCTTGAGAACAGATCAGACCGCGACAGCCTGATCGAATACCTGGCCGCACTGGATTAAGTTTGCATTGCATGCGCGGGCCTCAAACCAGCTGATCATCCGGCTTGGTGAACCGCGCCAGCAGATACGCGTCTGTGTCCTCCACGGTTTCCAAGGCGCCGAAGTCGAAGGCCCGCCGGTCGATCACCAGATCGCTGGACCGCAATGACCGTGAAATTTCGAGGCCTTCAAGGCTGCGCGCGCGGGAAAAGGCCACATAGGCCTGGCCATGGGCAAACATGCCCCGATCGAAATCGATGAACACGTTTTCCAGGGTCAGCCCCTGGGCCTTGTGGATGGTCACAGCGTAGGCAAGCCGCAGGGGCACCTGTTTGAAGGTTCCAACCACCTCGCGTTTGACCTTGCCGGTCTCGCTATCAACATCGGAGCGGTACTTTTCCCAGGCGGCGATCTCGATCTCATAGACCCGGCCATTGACCTTCACGACCACGCTGTCTTCGCCAAACCCTTCCACCGTGGCGAGCGAGCCATTCACCCAGCGCCCTTCAGGATCGTTGCGCACCAGCATTACGCGAGCACCTTCCTTCAAGA
>JBCCAA010000044.1:0-24426 GCA_039815055.1 Pseudomonadota bacterium
AAATACAGATTGCGCAGCGCGCAGGCACGCCCATAGGACAAGAGACCAAGTGTTTAACCGGGGACCGCACATGGCTGCCGAAGCTGCCCATGGCAATGAGGTGCTGATCAAGGACGCAATTGTGTTCCTGTTTGCCGCTGGCATTGTCGTGCCGGTGTTCAAGGCGCTGCGCCTGCCAGCGGTGGTTGGCTTCATTCTGGCTGGTCTGGCGCTTGGGCCCTATGGCTTTGGCCGGTTCACCGCCGAGGCTCCCTGGCTGGAATGGATCACGATCTCAGAGCCCGCCGCCGCGGGCATCTTCGCTGAGCTTGGCGTTCTGTTCCTGCTCTTCCTTCTGGGCCTGGAAATGTCGTTTGAGCGGCTCTGGGCGATGCGGCGGGCGGTGTTTGGGGCCGGTGGCACGCAGGCGGGACTGTCGGCCCTTGCCCTGACGCTGATCTGTCTGGCGTTCGGTTTGCCTCTGACCGCAGCGATCACCATCGGCCTGGCCTTGGCGCTGTCGTCGACCGCAGTTGTGATGCAGCTGATGCAGGAATCACGGCGCGCGGCAACGCCGGTAGGGCGCACATCGCTCGCGGTTCTGCTGTTCCAGGATATACTGGTCGCCCCGATCCTGATCCTGGTTGGATTTCTGGCCATGGACGGCGATAGCAGCATTGTTACGGTGATCGGCGAAGCGCTGGTTCAGGGGCTGCTGGCGGTGTTGCTGATCGTGCTTGTTGGGCGGTTCGTACTGGCGCGGGTGTTTCGCCTGGCCGCCGATGCGGGCGGGCGCGACTTTCTGATGGCGTTGACACTGCTGACGGTGGTGGGCGCTGCAGCGTTGACCGCCAGTGCCGGGCTTTCGCTGGCGCTGGGTGCCTTTCTGGCCGGCATCCTGCTGGGTGAAACCGAGTTCAAACACCAGACCGAGGTAGACCTGGAGCCGTTTAAAGGTCTGTTGCTTGGCCTGTTCTTCCTCACCGTCGGCATGGGCCTGAACCTTGTGGAAGTGGCTTCCTCTATTGAAACCATCCTTCTGGGTTTGGTTGTTCTTTTGGTGGTGAAGTTCGCGATTGCATTTGCCGCCTGCCGCGTCTTTGCCGTGAAAACGCCGGACGCGGTGGAAACGGCCAGTCTGTTGTCCACGGCGGGTGAGTTTGCGTTCGTCGTGCTGGCAGCGGGCACAGCCGGCGCGGTGCTTACGCCTTCACAGGCGGCGCCGGTGGCGGCCATTGCTGGTCTGTCCATGGTGGCGATCCCGTTCATTTCCCGCCTGGGTCGGTTTGCGAGCGAGCGGCTGGACAAAGAGCTGGCGCCAACCGGTCCGGCACTCACAAAGGGTGACCATGATGGGCATATCGTGATTGCCGGTTATGGCCGTGTGGGCCAGACGTTTGCCGATATTCTCTCGGCCGAAGATGCAGAGATCATTGCCCTGGATATGGATGTGAAACGCGTTCTGGATGCGCGCAGTGAGGGCCAGGCCGTGTTTGTCGGTGATGCGTCACGACCTGAGATCCTGGAGATTGCCGGGCTGGAACGAGCCGTGCTGTTCATCGTCACCGTCGACAGCGCGGCAGCGGCTGAACACATGGTACGCTCAGCGCGCACGTTGCGCAGTGACCTGATCATCCTGGCCCGGGCGCAGGACGCCGACCACGCCCAGCGCCTTCGCGATGCGGGCGCCAACTATGTGATCCCGGACGCCATTGAAGCCGGGCTTCAACTTGCCGGCCGCGCACTGTTAGAGTTCGGATACGCAAATGAAACCGTGCAGGATCTCCTCGCAGCGGAACGAGACACGGAATATCGGCGCGTTGTGTTGGAATAGTTTGAGCAGGATATGCTCTAGTTCGGCAGCTTGATGCTGTTTTGCTCGTCCAGCAGGACGACAGTCGGGGCGTGCTGGCGGGCCATTTCGGCTTCAACCTCGGCGAACGCCGCAATGATCACCGTGTCGCCAGCGGCAAAGTGGCGGGCCGCAGCGCCGTTCACACCAATCGTCTTCGATCCGCGCGGGGCTTCCAGCGCATAGGTCGAAATCCGCGCACCATTGGTGACATTCCAGATATCCACACGCTCATGCGGAAGAATACCGGCCGCATCGAGCAAATCCTGGTCGATACTGACAGAGCCTTCATAGTGAAGGTCGCACTGGGTCACGCGTGCTGAATGCAATTTCGCTTTCAACATGTGAAGATACATGACCCTGTCACTCCGTCCTGTTGTTTCATCAACGCAAAGCGGGCCCCCGCCTGCAATAAGTATATGGGTGCTCACACCTGCACCTTAAAGCCCTGAAGCTGCAAGCGGTGCGCCACCGGCTATGCACAATCGCAGGTCCAAAGTCCAGTTTTTTGCATGCGCGAAGTACAAATTCCGCGGCGCCCCGGACAATACACCAAGCTAAACCCCCGTCATGTCCGCCAGAACACGCGCAAGGAGCCGCTGGAAGGCTTCTCCGAACATGGGCGACCAGGTCTCATTGTCAGATCGCACGGGCTTGGTGGAATTGATTCCCGCCACAAGCATTTCTCCAGTCTCCGTTGTGAACCAGGGCCCACCAGACGAGCCCTCCGTCAGGCCGTTCTCGGCCTTCACAACACCCGGTGACGGGTCAATTAGGCGCTCGCCTGTGGTGGCGAACAAAAACCGTCCATCGAACGCAAAATCATCGGTTGGCTTTCGAGGATATCCGAGACTGGTGAACGGGCCTTCAGGCGTTGTGTTGGCCAATACGCCAGCGGTGCCGGTAAAGTGGGCAATCGGCGCATCGAGGCGGACCATCGCCACATCATAGAGGCCTGCACTGTCTCCATCCTGGGGATCAGACCACCCGCGCGGCATATACACCGCTTCGCCGGACCATTTCCCCGGCGCCGCGCCGGCCATGTATTGCGGCTGGAACAAGATCCAGTCAGCAAACTGACCCTCGCCGACCAGCGCGTTTGTTTTGGCGAAAACACAATGGGCGGCAGTCAGGACCACGCGTTCTGCGACCACGGTGCCGGTACAATATCGCACGCGACCGGAAAACACTGCCGTGATCCGGCCAACCGCAGAAATCGGATGAACGGTGAGATCCGGGATCGCTTCGGTGACGGCGCCGCCGAGTGTCTCTTCCGCAGAGACCAGTCGCTGGCTCATCATCGTGTCGAGCCGACCGGTGATGGGCACCTCGCCGCTGGTGTACAGCGGCTTGCGCTCCAGATGGTCGATCTGCGTGCCCGCGGTGGGCGCCACCAGATCGATATCCATCCGGAATGCGAAGTCACCGGTGGGGTGTGGAGGTTCCTCGATCTGCCGCTCATAGCCGGGCGGCGGCTCAAGCGCGGCCATCAGCACATCAAGATTGGCGTCGAACTCCATGAGCCCCAACTTGGACTGGCCGGGTTAATAAAGTCCAGACACCATCTCAGCGTTTTCGCCCTATGTCAGGGCGAAAAGGGCCTCGCTGCCCTCCAGAACGTGTTTTCCGCTTTTCGTGACGGCTGCGACCTGTCCCGGCGCCTCTGCCAACGCGGTGTCGGCATAATAGCTCGCAAGAGCCGCCATCACACTGCGCGTCGCGGTGGTTTCATTGCGAGACAGTACGGCGCCGCGGGTCAGGAAGTGTCCGCCAATCACGTCACCGGCCAGTGCAAGATAGGCCGTCGCGCCGGCCAGCGCGGTTTCACGGTCTGCGCCCATCGTCTCGACGATCCAATCGGTGGCCGACTGAAGCGCGTCTGTCGCAACGTCAAGGCGCTCTGCCACGTGAACAAGCGCGGATTCATTGGTGGAACGGGCATCGCGCGCCGTGTCACGGATGTCTGCGATCATCGCTCCCATGGCCGTACCGCCATCGCGAAAGACTTTCCGCCCGATCAAATCAATCGCCTGGATGCCATTCGTTCCTTCATAAATCGGCCCGATCCGGGCATCACGATAGAGTTGGGCCGCGAGGGTTTCATCCATGAAGCCCATGCCGCCATGGATCTGGACACCCATACTGGCGACATCCACCCCCATATCTGTCGACCAGGCTTTCGCGATGGGCGTGAGCAGGTCTTCGCGCGCCTTGGCGGCGGCGCGCGCATCTTCATCTTCGCCGATCCTGGCGCGGTCTGCGGCAATCCCGGTGGCATAACAGATCGCGCGAGCGGCCATCACTCTGGCGCGCATGGTGGTCAGGGTGCGGCGCACATCGGCATGGTGCAGGATCGGTGCGGGCCCAGAGACACCCGCTGCAGCGCCCTGTTTGCGTTCCTGGGCATAGGCGAATGCGGTCTGATAGGCGGCCTCGCCCACGCCAACCCCTTCCAGCCCGACATTGACGCGCGCAGAGTTCATCATCGTGAACATGTGGGCCAGGCCCTTGTTCTCCTCACCGATCAGCCAACCGGTCGCTTGCGTGTATTCCATCACGCAGGTGGGGCTGGCATGGATGCCGACTTTCTTCTCAAGGCCAATGCACTTTACGGCATTTGCGTCGCCGAGGCCGCCATCCTCGCCCACGATCACCTTGGGCACCAGAAACAGCGATACGCCGCGCGAGCCTTCTGGCGCATCTGGCACGCGGGCGAGCACCAGGTGGATAATGTTTTCCGTGAGGTCGTGATCGCCCCAGGTAATGTAGATCTTCTGGCCCGTGATCGCGTAGCTGCCATCGCCATTGGGCACGGCCCTGGCCTTGAGCGCGCCGACATCGGATCCTGCCTGAGGCTCGGTGAGATTCATGGTGCCGGTCCATTCACCGCTGACCAGTTTCGGCAGATACATGTCCTGCTGTTGCGGTGTGCCATGCTCCAACAAGGCTTCAACCGCCCCAAAGGACAACATCGGCGCCAGCCCGAAGGACATGTTGGCCCCATGGATCATCTCCATGACTGCCAGTGCGAGGCCCTTTGGCAAACCCTGGCCGCCATAGGCTTCGGGAAAGCCGAGCCCCATCCAGCCGGCGTCCAGGTAAGAACCATAAGCGTCCTTGAAACCCGGCGCGGCGACGACACCCGCGTCACCTAGCGTCGAGCCCGCCTGGTCCCCGCTGGCATTGATCGGCGCCAGGATCTCGCCCGCCAGTTTGCCTGCCTCTTCCAGGATCGGATGGACCAGTTCGCTGTCATAGTTCGGGAAGGCCGCTGCAAATCCTGCTTCAGCGGCCAGTTCGTCCAGGCCGGCAACCTTGCGGAGCAGGAAATCGATTTCGCTGACGGGGGCCGAATAGGTCATCGTTTCGTTGTCCTTGGTGCATATGTCATATTCGCGAAAAAGAGTAGGCCATCACTGGCGTTCATAAAAGGATGCGCTACCTGATGACGCAACGGCACACTCCATGAGGGAATCCAGAATGATCAAGACACGTAAAGGTTTCATCTCCGCCGCACTGGGCCTGGTGGCTTTGACGGGCTGCGTTTCGACGCAACAGAGCCTGGCGCCCATTGAAACGTCGAATTTCACCCTCGACCCCACCCACGCTTTCCTGACAGCGCAGGTGATGCATTTTGGCATTTCAGCCTATTCCATCGACCTGACAGAGTTTGATGCCCAGCTCGATTTTGATTCCGAGACGCCCGAAAACTCGAAAATCTCTGTCCAGATCGACCCAATGGGGCTCGACACCCAATATCCCGATGACGAGAAAAAAGCCGATTGGGAAGCTGAATTGTCGACCTCGGGCCGCTATCTCGACGGCGAAGATTTTCCATCCATCACTTTTGTATCCACGTCGGCTGAGCGGTCAGGCGAGTTTATGGGCGCCGTCACCGGCGACCTGAACCTGCGCGGTATCACAAAGCCCGTCACGCTCGATGTGACGTACAATGGCACGGCCAGCAGCCCGCTGGATGGTGGCAAACGCCGGGTTGGCTTTACCGCAACCGGCACCTTCAACCGCTCCGATTTCGGCATGGACGCCTTGACGCAATTTGTGTCGGACGAAGTCACGATCACATTTTCCGGCGAGTTTTTGAGCGCCGAATAACCCACTCACCCCATCAAAACGAGGACTGATACAATGAAACGCAACGCTCTTTTTGCGACGACGGCAGCGGCCCTGCTCTTGGCCGCCTGCGGGACCGCGGAAACCCAGGACACCGAGGCGCCTGAGGCGGCACTGGAAACCGTTGAAGCGGTTCAGGCCGAACTGGTGGACCTGTCTGAAGTCAATTCCGGCGCCTACAGCCTGGAACGCACCCACGCCTTCCTGACATGGAAAGTCGGCCATAGCGGCGGCATTTCCGACTATACGGTTCAGTTTGGCGATTTCGGCGCTGAACTGGTCTTTGATAGCGCTGATCCGACCGCATCAACCCTGATCGCCACTGTTAATCCGGCCAGCCTGATCGTTAATTATCCCGGCGACTACAAAGCCGGCCATGCCGATAGCGGTTTTGAGACCTGGGCTGAAGACATGGCCCGCAATGAGCGCTGGCTAAACGCCGACAACTTCCCGGAAATCATGTTCACGTCGACCAATGTGGCCCTGACCGGCGCAGACACTGGCACCGTGACCGGCGATCTGTCCTTTCTGGGCGTCAGCCAGCCCGTGACCCTGGACGTGACCTATAATGGCAATGCCAATGCGCCATGGTTCGGCGAGCGCGACCTGATTGGCTTCAACGCGACCACGACGATCAACCGGTCCGACTTCGGCATGACCGCAGCCATTCCGAACATCTCCGACGCCGTGACCATCGAGTTCTCGGGCGAGTTCCTGCAGGACGAATAAATCCAGCGCGCACCGGCAAGGGCAATCTTGCCGGTGCGCATCCGTTTCAGGCAACCGAGACGTCGCACCATGGCCAGCATCAGCGATACCGAAACCAGCACACAGCCGCGGTCAGCACGCTACCACGGCGTTGCAATCGGCCTGCACTGGGCCATCGCCCTGGCAATGATCGGCCTGATCTTCGGAGGCTGGTTCATGACGGACCTGCCGGATGGCCACCCTCTGCAGTATGCGCTGTATCAGTTCCATAAGTCGGTCGGCATCACGATCCTGACGCTGACGATTGCGCGGGTGGCCTGGCGGATCATGAACCCGCCGCCGCCGCTACCCAGCGATATGAAGGCACTGGAAAAGACCGCTTCCCATGCGGTGCATCTGGGCTTTTACGGCCTGATGATCGCAATGCCGCTAACCGGCTGGCTTTACGTATCCACCGCGACCCAGTTCGACATTCCAACGGTGATCTATGGCCTGATCCCATGGCCAGACCTGCCATTTGTGGGTTTCCTGACCAATGATAGCGCCCATAGTGCAATCGAGTTCGTCCACAGCAAGCTCGCCTGGCTCACCATCGGCCTGGTCGGCCTGCATGTGGCGGGCGCGGTGAAACACGAATTGAGTGACGAAGAAGGTGTCTTGAAGCGTATGATCCCAGGCCTTTTTGGAAAAACCTCTGGTCCCGGCGCTGCCGCGCGCGGCGCCGCGATCTCATTTGGCGGCGCTGCAATGGCCTTCATCGCCATCACGGGCCTGCCGGTCCTGGCGCAAACCATCAGCTCTGGCCCGTCAAGCGCAGCTGATGCCGTCACCGGCGCCAACTGGCAGGTCGAGGCAGAGACCTCGTCCATCGCCTTTGCCGGCGTGTACAATGGCAGTGCCTATGGCGGTGACTTTGGCGACTGGAGCGCGGAAATCGCCTTCTTCCCGGACGATCTTGCCGCCAGCCAGGTCGAGGTGGCGGTCACGGCCGCGACCATCGACACCGGCAGCACCGGCTACAATCAATCGGCGCGTGGCCGTGATTTCTTCGACGTGGAAACCCATCCCACAATTGCCATTTCCGTCAGTGACTTCTCCGCAGGCGAGACAACCGACTACACCGCCACAGCGACGATCCGCGTGAAAGAGTCTGAGATCACCGTGCCGCTGGACTTCGATCTGGAGATCGATGGAGACAAGGCCGCGATGACAGCATCGGTGGAACTGCTACGCGAGACCTTGCAGCTCGGCATGTCCGATGATCCGGGCTTTGACTGGCTGGATAATGAAGTCGCGGTGGACATCACCGTGAATGCAACCCGCATCTCCGGTTGACCGGCTATCGCACCTGCGTCACCTGAACCTATGGGTGCAAATATCAAAAGAGCTACGCCGGAGGCGATCCGGGCCGCTGCCTCGATTTTACGGCAAGGCGGCGTCGTGGCGATGCCGACCGAGACGGTTTACGGCCTGGCCGCCGATGCCTCAAATGCAGATGCTGTCGCGCGTCTGTATGAGATCAAGCAACGCCCGCAATTCAATCCGCTGATTGCCCATGTGAACAGTCCGCAAATGGCGGCCCTGCAGGGCGAGCTGACGGGCAACGCCCCTTATCTTGCAGGGTTTTACTGGCCCGGCGCGCTGACCCTGGTGGTGCCTGTCACCCCGGCCTGTGGGGTCTGTGATCTTGCGCGCGCTGGCCTCGACACCGTTGCCATGCGCCATCCCAGCCATTCGGTTGCCCATGATCTGATCTCACTGGTCGGCCGGCCCCTCGTGGCGCCGTCGGCAAACATGTCCGGCCGGCTTAGCCCCGTCACTGCCCAGGACGTGGCTGAAGAACTTGGTGACAAGGTCGATCTTGTTCTTGATGGCGGCCGCAGCCCGATCGGCATTGAATCGACTGTTGTGTCCTGCGTTGGGCCGCACACCACACTACTGCGCCCGGGCGGTGTGCCGCGCGACGCCATCGAACGGTTCCTTGGTGAACCGCTGCATGCGCCAGCCACCGGCAATGGCAGTGCTCCCGCCTCGCCCGGCATGATGGAGCGCCATTATGCGCCACGAGCCCAGTTGCGCCTCAACGCCGAGGGCCCTGAACTGAATGAGGTATTTGTCGGTTTTGGCCCGATGGCCGCGCAGTATTCCCTCTCCCAGAACGGTGACCTGAAAGAGGCTGCAGCGACCCTGTTTCCCCTGCTTCGTCTGCTGGAGCGCACCCATGACCGGATCGCCATTGCCCCCATTCCAGAGACAGGATTGGGCGAGGCGATCAATGACCGGCTGCGGCGGGCGGCAATATCATCCGTGGGGTGACAATTTAGCCCGGGCGGGTCATAGCGCGCTGTCACACAACTGTCAGCGTGCGCGCCTAGGAGAGAGCCAGGTTTGATGGGGCGAGAAATGCTTCAAGCATTTGCACACCTGCCAATGGGCTGGCTCGCCTTCGCCGTGCTGGTTGCTGGCGGCTGCCTGTCGTTCTTGTCGGGGCGCACAGCGGCGGCTCAGTTTCGGGGCGCGAAGGGCCTCAACTCGCAACCCAACTACCATGGCTACTACCTGGCCATGTGGACGGTGGTGCCGGCTGCGATCACGCTGATCGCCTATGCGATTTTCGGGTCGGGGGTCACACGGTCCCTTTTGACGGGTGACTTGCCCGACGGATTTGCGAGCCTCGACCCAAATGCGCTGTCTCAATATCTCGATCGTGTACGCGAAGCCTCCAGTCTGGACCCGGCAAGCTGGTCTGGAGAGCCGGTTTTTGCCGCCATCACACAGCGGTTCCTCACACTCACCGGCGCGGTTAAAGCGGCAGGCCTGGGATTGGCCCTGGTCGCAGGCCTGGCCGGATTTGCCTTTGCCCGTCGGAAAATTTCGTCAGACTTTCGCGCCCGCAAACAGGTGGAAAATGGGCTGCAATGGCTGCTCTTTATCTGCGCCGGGATCGCGATTGCCACGACGCTCGGCATTGTCGTGTCGCTGTTTTTTGAGTCGCTGCGCTTTTTCTCCCAGATTCCGGTGTTCAGCTTCCTGTTCGGCTTGGAATGGAACGCCCAGACGGAAGTTGATTTCGGCGCAGTCCCGCTCTTCTTCGGCACGTTCGTCATTTCCCTGATCGCCATGTGCGTGGCCGCGCCCATTGGGCTATACTCGGCGATCTATCTGTCTGAATACGCCAGCCCGCGCTCTCGCGCCTGGATCAAGCCACTTCTGGAAGTGCTCGCAGGCATTCCAACCGTCGTCTACGGCTTCTTCGCCATCCTGGTGGTCGCGCCCTTGATCCAGGATTTTTCCGGTTGGCTGAACGCCTTGCCCTTCATTCCGGACGGCACGTTTTCAGGCTCTGACAAGAACGCCCTGGCCGCCGGCCTCGTCATGGGCGTGATGATCATTCCGTTCGTGTCATCGCTGTCTGATGATGTGATCAACGCCGTGCCACAAACCTTGCGCGATGGCGCATTCGCGATGGGCGCCACAAAGTCTGAGACGGTGAAACAGGTTGTGATGCCCGCCGCACTGCCCGGCGTGATCGCCGCGCTGCTGCTGGCTGTTTCGCGCGCCATTGGCGAGACCATGATCGTTGTCATGGCGGCCGGTCAACGCCCGCAACTGACCGCCGACCCAACATCTGAAATTACCACCATCACCGTACAGATCGTGGCACTGCTCACCGGCGACAGCGAGTTTGACAGCCCGAAAACGCTGTCAGCCTTTGCCCTGGGTTTCAGCCTGTTCGTACTGACCCTGTTTTTCAACCTGATCGCCATGCGCGTCGTAAATCGGTTCCGGGAAAAGTATGACTGAGACCGTGTCTACCACGCGCACCGAACGTGCAACCAGGCGCCTGAAGCAGCGCTACCGCGCCGAGCGGCGGTTCAAGCTGTATGGACAGATTTCCATTGCCATCGCGCTGGGTTTTCTCGCGCTTCTGGTGGTGTCGATCGGCAGCCAGGCCATATCGGCGTTTAGCAACCACAAAGTCTCTTTCGATCTGACGCTGGCCCCGGAAACGGTGGCACCGAACGGGCCGGGCGACACCGAGGCCATCGCCGAGAATGTCTCGGGCTTCTACGAACTGGTGCGCGAAGACTTGCTTGAGGCCTTCCCTGCGGCGAGTCAGAGCCGTGCGCTTGAGACAGAGCTTTATGGCCTGGTGACACGGCTGGCGACCATTCCCATGGCGCGCCAAACCGCCGACAATCCCGGTCGCCTCGGCGAGACTGTCACTTACCGCGCCGTCCTGTCAGATGACCTCGACCTATATCTCAAGGGCGCGGTCATGGACGAACAGCGCATGCGCCTCAGCGCGGTTGCCGCGATCGATCCGCTGGAGGCCAGCCCAGCTGGCGCGACGCGGTTCGCGCTCACTACCGAAGCCAGCCTTCAACAGCTGATCACCGCGCTTGAGGACGCCGGCGCTCAAGACCGCGGCCTGTCAACGTTGGTCCAGGCCGGACCGGCCGTCGCCAAGCTGGAGGATGTCACGCCCGGCCGGTTGACGGCGCAGCTATATGCAGGACGCGCCGAAGATTTTCGCGGCGCGGTGCCGACCGTGCGCATCCTTGGTCTGCCGGAAACAGAGCGAAACATGACCGATCATCAGATCGCATGGACCCTGTCGCTGAAGGATCAGGGCCGCATCCAACGCGGGTTGAACTGGGCGCTACTGACCAATGCCGACAGCACTTATCCTGAGATTGCCGGCGTGCTGGCTGCCATTGTCGGCTCAGTGTTTACGATGCTGGTGACCGCTTCCATCGCCATTCCGGTGGGTGTGGGCGCGGCCATCTATCTCGAAGAGTTCGCGCCCAAATCTCGCCTGACCGGGATTATTGAAGTGAACATCAACAATCTTGCCGCCGTACCTTCCATCGTGTTCGGCCTTCTAGGCGCAGCGGTATTCCTGAACGTGTTCGGGTTTCCGCGATCGGCGCCACTTGTCGGCGGATTGGTGCTGGGCCTTTTGACCCTGCCAACGATCATCATCGCCTCGCGCGCGGCCCTGCGCGCCGTGCCGCCGTCCATCCGCGATGCCGCGCTGGGTGTCGGAGCGTCGCGAACCCAGGCAGTGTTCCACCATGTCTTGCCTCTGGCCGCGCCCGGTATTCTGACCGGCGCAATCATCGGCATGGCCCGCGCCCTGGGCGAGACGGCGCCGCTACTTTTGATCGGCATGGTTGCCTTCGTTGCCGAAGTGCCCGCCGGCCCCGCCGATGAGGCCACCGCCCTGCCGGTTCTGGTGTTCAAATGGTCCACAGGCGCTGAGCGGGCGTGGGAGCCCAACACAGCAGCAGCGATTGTGGTGCTGTTGACGTTTATGGTGATGATGAATGCCGTGGCCGTGTTGCTCAGGCGGCGATTTGAACGGAGATGGTAGGATGACCTCAATGACCGAAGCCCCCGCTGCCATTGCGCAGACCGACCCCGAGGCGGCTAAAGTACGCTGTGAGAACATCGACGTGTTCTATGACGACAAACAGGCCATCTTCGACATCAGCATGGACATTCCGGCCCGCGCCGTGACCGCGTTCATCGGCCCATCCGGGTGTGGCAAGTCGACGTTTCTGCGCTGTATCAACCGGATGAACGACACAATTGAGAGCGCCCGCGTCGAGGGCCGCATTGTCATCGATGGGGAGAATGTGAACTCTGAACACGTCGACCCGGTGCTGCTGCGCTCACAAGTCGGAATGGTGTTCCAGAAGCCCAATCCGTTTCCGAAATCGATCTTTGACAACATCGCATACGGCCCGCGCATCCACGGCCTTGCCCAATCCAAGGAAGAGCTTGACGAGATCGTCGAGACCAGCCTGACCCGCGCCGGGCTGTGGGAGGAGGTCAAGGACCGTCTCCCATCGCCGGGCACCGGCCTGTCGGGCGGCCAGCAACAGCGGCTTTGCATTGCCCGCGCCATCGCCGTCAGCCCTGAAGTCATCCTGATGGACGAGCCCTGCTCAGCTCTGGATCCCATCGCCACGGCAAAGATCGAAGAGCTGATTGATGAATTGCGCGAGCGCTATTGCATCGTGATCATCACCCACTCGATGCAGCAGGCGGCCCGCGTTTCCCAGAAAACCGCCTTCTTTCACTTGGGTAAACTGATCGAGTTTGGCGAAACCGAAACGGTGTTCACAAACCCGTCTGATGATCGAACGCAGGATTACATCACCGGGCGATTCGGGTAATAAGGTGCCATGGCAAATCACATCGTCTCAGCATTTTCAGAAGAGCTTGACAGATTGTCGGCAGACGTCTTGCGCATGGGCGGCATTTCGGAATCGATGATTGCTGATGCGGCCCGCGCCGTGGTGTCCGGCGATGTCGACCTGGCCGAGGAAACGGCCGCGCGCGACGATGAAGTCGATGAGATTGAAGAAGACGTAGAACGCCGCATCGTGCGGTTGCTCGCGTTGCGCCAGCCCATGGCATCTGATTTGCGTTCTGTGATCGCGGCCCTGAAAGTGTCGTCAGAGCTGGAACGGGTCGGCGACTTGTCCAAGAACATCGCCAAACGGGTCAATCATCTGACGATCTCGTCTGACGTGGCCAGCGCCCTGAAAGGCATTGAGCGGATGGGTGAAGGCGTTGTCGCGCAGCTCCACAGCGTTTTGGATGCCTATGGTCAGGGCGATGAGAAACTGGCCCTGCAAGTCTGGTTTGGCGACGAGGATATCGACCAGCACTACAACTCCCTGTTCCGGGAAGTGCTGACCTACATGATGCAGGATCCGCGCATGATCGGGGCTGGCGCGCACCTTATGTTCATCGTCAAAAACCTTGAACGGATCGGTGACCACTGCACGAACATTGCGGAAATCGTACATTATCAGATAACAGGACGTTATCTGAGCTCCAGTGCCCGGCCGAAAGCGCCACTGCTCGAAGGATGACTGGGGAAACCACCGAGAAACGGGGAACACAGACCTTGAAACCCTACATTCTGGTCGCAGAAGACGATTCAGCTGTACTTGAGTTGTTGAAGTACAATCTCGAAAACGAGGACTATGAAGCCGCCATGGCAATGGATGGCGAAGAGGCTTTGATGATGATCGAAGAGCGCGTGCCCGATCTTTTGTTGCTCGACTGGATGTTGCCAAAGGTGCCCGGGATTGAGGTGTGCCGACGGGTCCGCGCGCGCCAGGGCACAGCAAACCTGCCAATCATCATGCTGACCGCACGCAACGACGAAACGGACCGGATCCGCGGGCTCGATACCGGCGCCGACGACTATGTCACCAAGCCGTTTTCCACGACGGAACTCATGGCGCGCGTTCGCGCCGTGATGCGCCGCATCCGCCCGGGCCTGATGGAAGACCGTCTGGCTGTGGGCGACATCACCATCGACCGGACCGGCCACACCGTGATGCGCAATGACGAGCAAATTCACCTCGGCCCGACCGAATTTCGCCTGCTCGACTATTTCATGCAGCACCCCGGCCGTGTGTTTTCGCGAGAGCAGTTGCTCGACAGCGTCTGGGGCTCTGACGTTTACGTGGAAGCGCGCACCGTGGACGTGCATGTGGGCCGCCTGCGCAAGGCCCTGCGCCAGAACGGTGGCGAAGACCCGATCCGCACCGTACGCAGTGCTGGCTACGCCCTCAAAAACGACTGATCATTGCCCATCTGCCCGCCCCGTCGGCAGACTTGTTGTCCACGCGTTTGATAGTCTGGCTGCCTCCAAGCTCGCAAGCCCTGGATCCGTCCACAACGCACGGTAACGCGGGTGACTGAGGACCCAGTCAGGATAGGGATTGGTGTCGTAGAGCGACGAGAGCGCGAAATTGCCGCCAATCAGGTCACCGCGGGCATGGGCCAGTTCCATCAGGTCGAAAAACAAGTCTTCCGGGATGTATTCGGCCAGAGCAGGCGCCCATAGTCCGAATGTATCGGTGATCGGGTCGTCTTGTAAAATCGCAATAAGTTCGCTGATCTGATCATCTTTTTCAGGACGATCAAGCGCTATCGAAACCCAGGCGGGCATAACTTGTGTAAGTCTGGGGATACTGGACGCTGGCGCCTGTTTCCAAGATGCTTCAAACGGTTCATAGCGCTGCTGCCAATCTGCCATCCGGGCGTCATCGCCTGAAAGAATGGCGGCAGTCATTCCGAACGCGAGAAACCCCTCCTGAAGGCAATTTGCTTCGGCGCACGTCTCAAAAAAATCGGAGGCCTCTTCATGGCGGCCGACCTGGCTCAGGAAAATCGAATACACCATCTGCCCCGACAAATTCAGCGGGTCCAATGCCAGGCTGCGCTTGTAGGCAGAATTGGCTTGTTCAACATCGCCTGAGTAACTGTAATACGCAGCTTCAGCATAAAGCGTGATGACGGAACGCGGGGCTGCGTCCTGCGCTCGCGCCAGGTGCAATCGTGCTTTGTCCAGATCGATGTCCTGGCTGAGATGCCAAATGACCAGGCTGCTATTGAGCGTTGGACTGTCCGGTTGCAATTCCAGTGCGCGATCAATCGCGATTCGCGTCTCGGCCATGAACGCTTCACGATCTCGCGCCAACGGACCACCGACGCCTGAGATACCGACCAAGGCAATGCCAACCCAGGCTTCACCAAAGCCCGGATCATATTCGACCGCACTACGATAAGCCTGCTCTGCGGCATGATAGGCGCCATTCACGCGCATCCGATTGCCAAAGTGATCGAGCCCCTGGAGATAAAATTCGTGAGCCACCGGATCGACCGAGCTTGCCGTTGAAACACCTGCGTAGCGGCCAACGCCAAGTCGAATCTCAAGGCTTTGAGCGATCTGTCGAACGATTTCGTTCTGCATGGCGAAGATATCGCTCGCATCGTCTTGATAGGTGTCTGACCAGACCTGAAGACCCGACTCCGTTTCCGTGAGGCTGACGGTGACCCGAACAGAGTTTCCTGCCTGTTGCACGGTGCCAGCAAGGAGATGAGATGCGCCAAGGCGCTCTCCTATGCGACCCGGGTCCCCTTCATCGGCACCAACAGAAAAACTGGACGTACGCGCGATGACACCAATGTCGGCCACCGTGCTGAAGGCTGTTAGCAACTCCTCGGCGATGCCACGGGCAAAGTAGGCATCCTCCGCCTCGTTGGAAAGCGCGTCGAACGGCAACACGGCGAGCACGGGATCTTGTTGCCCAATGACACTGGTGGATGAACGTTTGTCAGCGCCTTCTATCGTGGAGATGGTCGCAACCACGACAAGGATCAGAGCCACCGCGAGTATCACTGGCATCCGGCGCCAGAACGGCGGCTCAGAGGAACGGGTCGGCGTGTTTGTCGAAGGCGATATGACCGACCTGTTGTCCACCTCATCGCGATCAATGCCAGCCACCAGCCGGTATCCCCGTTTGGGAATTGTCTCAATCAAGCTGGAATCGATACCGAGATCGCGGAAAGCCTTCCGCAAGATCGATACGGCGCGTGAAAGGCTTTCGTCGCCGCCGTGGTCAACGTTCCAAACCGCTTCGATGATCTGATCGCGAGTAAGCACCTCGCCCTGACTCGCCGCCAGAGTCGTCAGCACATCCATAATCCGTGGTTCGAGCGGGATCTCTTTTCCATATCGCAACAGGAGATTTCGCTGGGGCTCCACATGGATGCCCGAAACGGAAAACGGCTCACGAAGCATGGCGTTGATTTGGTCCCTTCAGATCACCCGAACGTCCCAAATATCGGTCTCAAAGGCCAGAAAGAAATCATCAACAGACAATCCAGAAATGTATTTTATCCATTTATTACAAGGCATAATAATTTCATCAGATCAATACAAGACATCCATCATTCAATGATCAGGACCGTCAGTGGCGCGCCTGTCAGTTGGGAGAGGCGGCAAACACGCCGTTCAACTGAAACCAACGATGGAGTACACAATGAAAACCACGTTCAAAGCCCTCACCTTCGCTCTCGCTGCCCTGACCTGCGCCGGGACGGCTTCAGCGGCTGGGTCTTCAAACGCGCACACAATTTCATTCTCATATGCATCCAGCGACAGCGCCTCAGAGATCTATGGCGACTTCCAACGTACAGCGTCCCGTGCTTGCCGTGGTGCAGGGCATGGGCTGAGGGGCCTGGATAAGCGCCGGGCGCGTACGGCATGCCGCGATGACCTGTTGGCCCGGGCCGTCACAGCAACGCGTTTGCCCCGCCTGGTCGCGTATTACGAACGCCGCACCGGCGACTCGATCACCCCGGTTCAGTTCGCTTCCCTGAACTAGGGCTCTGCCAGGGGCACAGTCAAAAATGGAACGGGAAAGGCGGCGCTTAAAGGCGTCGCCTTTATCCCCGTTCAGGCACCTGCACAGATGTAAACACAAACCGCGCGCCCGCCCCGGTCTCGGCGGCCTGATCTTCAGGGTTGTAGAGCTGGCAGACATCAAGCGAGAGACAGCCGCATCCGATACACCCATCCAACCGGTCGCGAAGGCGCTCGAGCATCCCGATGCGCGCATCAATCGTCTCGCGCATCTCACGGCTCAGCCGGCTCCAGTCTGCCTTCGTCGGCGTGCGGGCGCCGGGCAGCGTCTCCAGGGCCGATCGGATGTCTGCCAGGCTCAATCCGAGTTTCTGAGCCACCAGAATGAAAGACAGTCTGCGAAGGTCGCTGCGCTGAAAACGTCTTTGTCCGCCCGAATTTCGTTCTGACGTGAGCAGCCCCTTGTCTTCATAGAACCGGATCGCGGACACGGACGCGCCGGTGCGCCTGGCCACATCCCCGATCGACAGCAGACTTCTCAATTTCGGCATTTTGCACCTTGACCTCAACTTAGGTTGAGGAATTAGAAGAGAAGGGCCAGCGCTGCAAGGGGCAGCGCCGCAGACGCCAAAGGAGGCCCTGAATATGTCTGAAGCCCTGTTTGAACACGTCAACCTGACCGTTACCGATCCTGACAAGACCGCCGATATGCTTGTTAGACTATTTGGATGGCATGTCCGGTGGTCCGGCCCATCCCTGGGGGGCGGCAAGACGGTGCATGTGGGCACCGAAACGCATTATGTTGCGCTTTACACGGCCCGGTCATCAAAACCGCTCGGTCAATCGGAAAGTTACACGACTGCGGGCGCGATCAACCATCTCGGCATCCTGGTCGATGATCTGGCGGATGCCGAGGCCCGCGTGCTTGGCGCCGGCATCGAAACCCACAGCCACCAGACCTATGACCCCGGCAGCCGGTTCTATTTCCACGACCACGACGGCATCGAATATGAGGTGGTCAGCTATGGGTGACGCGTCTTTTCGCCTAAGGGCTAAGCCGCGCCTGCACCCATTGATTGGACGCGGCATCCACGCTGTAGATCCGCCGGTCGTGCAATCGGAACGCCTGGGACTGCCAGAACTCTATCGTCGAGGGCACCAGGCGATAGCCGCCCCAATGGGGCGGGCGCTCAATGGCCGGGTCGTGTTTGTGCAGGTCCTTCAGCATTGCGACTTTGCCGAGAAGCGCCTCGCGCGTGACCAATGGTTGGGACTGGTCGCTGGCCCAGGCGCCGATCTGGCTGTCGCGCGCGCGTTCCGCGAAATAGGCGTCGGCTTCTTCAGGGGCGACCAATTTCACGACGCCGCGCACCCGCACCTGCCGTTCGGTGCTCTTCCAGTGGAATAACAGCGCCGCCGCGCCATTCGCCGTCAACTGCTGGGCCTTGGCACTGTAGTAATTGGTGTAGAAGGTGAAGCCGGAATAGCTGACATCCTTGAGCAAAACGATACGCGCATCGGGAAAGCCCGTCGCGTCCACCGTGGCAAGCGTCATGGCATTGGCATCGCTGGGTTCTGCCACGGTCGCCTCGCCCAGCCACGCTTTGAACAGCATCACCGGATCATTTGACATCTCTATCAGCGGCCGATCGGCATCTGCGCCGAATTGCTCTGCCGAAGGCGTGGGCGGGATCACGGACACGTCGGTTGGCATGGGGCTTGTCCTTCGGCGTTTGTCAGAGCGACAGCTTTTCTATACCCCCACTTCCCACAGGATTTGAAGGCACCCGAACATGTCTCACAACACTTTCGGTCATTTGTTCCGCGTCACGACCTGGGGTGAAAGCCACGGGCCGGCGCTTGGATGCGTTGTCGATGGCTGCCCGCCCGGCCTTTCACTGGATGCCGACTGGGTGCAAGGCTTTCTCGACAAACGTCGGCCAGGCACGTCGCGTTTTGTCACCCAGCGCAAGGAACCCGACGCGGTTAAAATCCTGTCTGGCGTGTTCGAGGATGATCGAACCGGCGGGCCAGTCACGACAGGCACACCGATCAGCTTGATGATTGAAAATGTGGATCAGCGCTCGAAAGACTATAGCGAGATCCGCGACCGCTATCGTCCCGGCCATGCCGATTACACCTATGATGCCAAATATGGCGTGCGCGACTATCGCGGCGGCGGTCGCAGTTCAGCGCGAGAGACCGCATCGCGCGTTGCCGCTGGCGCCGTGGCACGCCGGGTGCTGGGAGACGACATCACGATCCGCGGCGCGGTGGTTCAGATCGGCCCACACGCCATAAACTGCGAGGCCTGGGACTGGGCCGAGACACAAGAAAATCCGTTCTGGTGCCCGGATGCCGCCGCGGCGAGCGCCTGGGAAACCTATCTGGATGAAGTGCGTAAATCCGGCAGCAGCGCCGGTGCAATCGTCGAAGTGCAGGCCAGCGGCATGCCCGCCGGTTGGGGCGCACCCATCTATGGCAAACTTGATGGTGAACTGGCCGGTGCGATGATGTCGATCAATGCCGCCAAGGGCGTGGAAATCGGCGCCGGATTCGCGGCGGCTGGTCTGTCAGGCGAGGATAATGCCGACCAGATGCGCGCTGGCGATGCCGATGGCCCGCGATTTCTATCGAACAATAATGGCGGGGTCGCAGGCGGTATCTCCACCGGGCAGGACATCATCCTTCGTCTGGCGATCAAGCCGACCTCCTCCATTCTCAATGACGTGCAGTCGATTACACGCGATGGGCAAGAGGTGGATGTGCGCACCAAGGGCCGCCACGACCCCTGCGTCGGTATTCGCGCGGTACCTGTGGCCGAAGCCATGATGGCGTGTGTGCTGGCGGACGCAAAGCTGCGTCATCGGGGGCAAGTGGGGTGAGTTCGCAAGCCATTGGCGGCGGCGCCAAGAAAATTCTCTATACACTGCAGGCCATTCGCCAGATTGGCCCGGTGAAGGCGTCAAAGGCGCTGACCTCCCACAACACGTGCAAAGCCTGCGCCCTGGGCATGGGTGGCCAGCAGGGCGGAATGGTCAACGAGCTCGGAGAGTTCCCCTCTGTTTGCAACAAGAGCGTGCAAGCCCAGTCGACCGATATCCAACCGGCTATTCCAGACGAACTTTTCACCCACAGTCTGGCGGAATTCCGGGATCTTTCGCCCCGTGAGCTTGAAAAGATCGGGCGGCTGAACACCCCGCTACACAAACCGCGAGGCGTAGACCATTTCCAGCCGATCGACTGGGACGCCGCGTTGGGTATCGCCGCAGAGCGGTTTGGTGCCGCGGCGCCGGAGCGGACCTTCTTTTATTCCTCTGGTCGCTCCTCGAACGAGGCCGGGTTCCTGTTCCAGCTGCTTGCGCGTGCCTATGGCACCAACAATGTCACCAATTGCTCGTATTACTGTCACCAGGCCACCGGTGTCGGCCTGAACGCGACCATCGGCACCGGCACGGCCACGGTGGAACTGGCTGATCTGGGGCGCGCGGATTTGATCTTCGTCATTGGCGCGAACCCAGCCTCCAATCATCCGCGCTTCATTCATCAACTGAAAGCATGCCGGGACCGTGGCGGCCAGGTGGTCGTGATCAATCCGGCGAAAGAGCCGGGCCTGGTCAAATTCGCGCTGCCGAAAAGCCCAAAGTCGTTGATCCGTGGCGGTAGTGAGATCGCATCCGAATATCTGCAGCCGAAAATTGGTGGGGATATGGCAGTCTTGAAGGGCTTGGCGAAAGCAATCCTGGAAGACGGCGCCGAGGCCAGTGGTTTCATCGATCAACACACCGAGGGCTTCGATGCCTACCGAACCGATCTCAATGCGCTGGGTTGGGACACGATTGAAGCGCAGAGCGGCATCACCCGGGTCGAACTTACGCGGATATCGCGCCTCTACAGCACGGCGACCTCTCCGGTATTCGCGTGGGGCATGGGCATTACCCACCATCAGAACGGTAGTGAAAACGTCGAAGCCATCGCAGCGCTCGCCCTGCTTTGCGGTGCGATTGGTCGCCCGGGCGCCGGCCTGCTACCACTGCGTGGCCATTCCAATGTTCAGGGAGTGGGCACGATTGGCGTTAAACCGGTCCTCGCCGATGAGGTAATCAGCAAAATGGAAGCGGCTTTCAATATCACCCTGCCGAATTCCAAGGGCCTAGACACCATAGCGTCGGTGCAGGCTGCCGGACGTGGTAAGATCGATGCTGCCTTGCTGATGGGCGGAAACCTCCTGGCGGCCAATCCAGACACCCAATGGGCCGAAGCTGCCCTCAACAAGATCGGCTTTCGCCTCGCGCTGACAACCACGCTGAACACCAGCCATGTCAACGGTGTGGACGATGGCGAGTTGATCATCCTGCCGGTCACCGCGCGCGATGAGGAATGGGAGCCAACGACACAGGAATCCATGTTCAACTACGTGCGCCTCAGCGATGGTGGCATTTCGCGACTGGGTAATGTGAGACCGGAAAGCGTGATCCTTGCCGATCTTGCAACCCGGCTTCTGCCCGACAGCCCGATAGACTTCGCTACCTTCAAACGCCACGCCCGCACGCGCGAGGTGATCGCCGAAATCGTGCCCGGCATGGAGAAGCTGGCCTCCATCGACGACGCCAAGGCCGAGTTCCATATCTCCAATCGGCTGTTGCACGCGCCAGAATTCAAAACATCATCAGGCCGCGCACAGTTCAAGGTTACCCCCCTGCCCGAGCCAGCGACAACGGCGCCTTTCCGGCTGTCGACGATTCGAAGTGAAGGACAGTTCAATTCCATCATCTATGAGGAGAAAGACAGCTACCGCGGCACGACGACACGCTGGAGCGTCCTCATCAGCCAGGACGATTTCGACGCTTTGGGTCTGCGGCCCGGAGGCACGGTGAACATCCGGTCCGACTCGGGCGAGATGCGGAGTGTGATCGCGCATGTTTTCGACCTGCCAAAAGGAAATGTGATGGCCTATTACCCCGAAGCCAATGTGCTGACAGGCCAAGCGGTTGATCCGCGCAGCAGAACCCCGGCCTTCAAATCCTGCGGTGTATGGATCGAAGCCGCGCCACCTGAATGACCTGTGCGTCTGCATTTATCGCCCTAGGTGTATCCCCATGATTACACGCATTTTTCTCGCTCTTGTGGCGCTCGCCTTCTTCGCCTTTGGTGGCTGGAGCCTTGTCGACCCGATCGGGATGACGTCGGGCATGGACGTGGTCGTCAGCGGCGCGAACGGCGCATTTGAGATGGCCGGCATTTATGGCGGGGTCAGTCTCGGCGCGGCCCTGCTCAATCTGGCCGGCGCCGTGTCGCCGCGCATGACGCGCCCGGCGCTCTGGTTCAATGTCGCTTACATGGGCGGGTACTGGATCGCGCGGCCGGCCGCCTGGTTGCTCCATGGCGGGCCAACGAGCCAGTTCTATCCGTTCATGGCATTCGAAGCGGCTGTGTTGATTGGCGCCCTGATCAGCCTGCGTGCGATCTCCAAATAGAAAACGGGCGAAGCCTTCGCTCCGCCCGCCACTCTATACGTTCTCTACTAAAGCTTAGAAGACGCCTTGGCCCACGCCGCCATCCAGAACGATGTTGCCCGTCGAGGTGGTGGGACGAACCCGTTCGACCTGGCGAGAGACAGACTGCATCCGCGTGACCGTTTGCGGCACACAGGTCTGTTCGGTGACTTTGGATTCAATCAGCTTGATGCCCGGTCCATGCTGGCGCAGCAGCGAGCGCTCATTGCAATCACGCTGGGGGATTTGCGCGGCACAGGTCAGTTCACCATCGGCGCGGCGCACTAGGGCCTCACCTTTTTGGCACTGGAACGATTGCGCCTGGGTGAAGTCGGCCTGTCCTTCATGCACACGGCCAAGTGTGACCTGCATGGAGGTGCCGGCGACGCAGCGATAGATTTCACCGTTATAGTCCGAGCCGATCTCACGGGCGTTGGAGACCTGGCTAGCCGGATGCGGCGTGCCGGTATCATCCAGGCAAACCGCCTGAACCGGACGGATCGAGGTGCGTTGCACCAGACGCGGTGGGCAAATCTCTTCGCGCACGGGCACGCGCTCGGTCACTGTTTCCGTATAGCGCTCCTCCGCGCCGTTCACGGTCAGGCCCGCAATAGAAGAACCAGCCACGCTTTGTGGCGCGAAATACGCGCCGCCACCGGAAATAAATGTCATTCCGTCACTGGACGAGCCTACGACCGAATTGTTGGTGATGATCGTGTTCGAACCGCCAAACATGATGTTGCCCTGCTTCACACCGACATGTGTTCCACCCACAGCGATGTTCGGACCAGCGACGCTGACGCCTGGCAGTATGATATTGGTGCCCTTTGGCAGGTTGCCGCAGCAGCCCGGCGAGCCGCCAGGCATGGTCCCAGGGGGGGTGGTCGGCATTGCTGGCGTACCGCACCCGCTGGCGCCGCAGGGCGAACCGCCATCCATAGGACCGCCAGCGACGGCAACGCCGCCAATGGCCATTAAAGACAAGGCTGCCAGACCAGCCAGCAATGTGTTCCGCGTTGACACGGCCATGAGAGGTCTCCTCGTGAAGTCCCCCCTTTAAAAGCAGCATCCATGCCGTTTTTCGCGTTGGGGGCGAGCGAATGGCCACGTTAACGATTTGATTCAACTGGAAAGGTGTGAAAACCGGCTTTGGCGCAGGGTTTGCGAACCAGCTGTCCAGGCACCCCGCCAAGAGGTGTGCCCGAGTGAGCGAAACCCTGCGGAGTTCTTCCCTATGCTGGACCGGACAGCGCATCCGAATACGCGTACAATGCTGGAAGCCTGGCGGCGGATGGACACCGCACCTGGTGTCCTGGCCCAAGCCGGACTGGACAGCGATGACCCGTCGGGATTGGTCAATAACATTTTTGTTCTGCGCGGCGCGGAGTCCGACAATTGGATCTTCCGCACATCAGGACAGTCTCTGAACCGTTTTCTCGGCAAACAGATGTGCGATGAGAACTTCCTGGATCTTTGGCTCGGTGCAGACCGCGGCATGGTTCAGTCGGTGATCACCTCTGTGCTCGCGGAAAAAGGCCCTGGCCTGATCCGCGCACGGGGCGAGACCCTGATCGGCCGTCAGCTGGATGTCGAAATTGCCCTCGCGCCCCTGCCCGCTTCACAGGGAAGTGTCAGCCGCATTCTGGGCCACTACCAACCGCTCGGCGGCGAAGCGATGCTTGGCGAGCGTCCAATCTGGCGCCACTCGGTGACAGAGCTGCGCACGCCTCAGCGACCCATGCGCCGGTCTCATCTGACGCTGGTGTCGAGCCGGGATTAGCAGAAGTTTTGGTTTGCAGCGACTTTGGCCAGAATCGAAAGTTTTTTAAGCTGGTACTTTGGCGAGAATCATATCGGCCGCCTTTTCCGCGATCATCATGGTCGGGGCGTTGGTATTGCCCCCAACGAGGGTTGGCATGACCGAGGCGTCGATGACACGTAGCCCGTCCACACCGCGCAGGCGCAACTCACCGTCCAGCGGCGCAGTGTCCTGAATGCCCATCGCAACCGTGCCGACCGGGTGATAGATCGTCTCGCCGGTCGCGCGGATGTAGGCGTCGATATCATCGTCGGACGTGGCG
>JBCCAA010000168.1:0-2311 GCA_039815055.1 Pseudomonadota bacterium
TACCAGCTCACGCAGCGCAACGCCCGCCGATCATCCGCCGCCATGGCGTATCTCGCACCAAATCTGAAACGGCCCAACCTGACGCGCCGTCTGGGTGCAGAAGTACGCCGCATCCTTGTCGAAAGCGGCCGCGCCACGGGTGTGGAGTTGATGGATGGCACGCAGATCACAGCCCAAGCTGAAGTTCTGCTCTCATCCGGGGCCATTGGCTCTCCCCGCCTTCTACAGCTTTCAGGCATTGGCCCCGCAGATCATCTGCGCGCCACCGGGATCGACGTGGTGCTCGATCACCCCGAGGTAGGGGAGAACCTGCAGGATCATCTGGATCTTTATTGTATTTGCGAGGTGTCTGGCCCACACACCTACGACCGCTTCGCCAAACCGCACCTGTCGGCATTTGCCGGCCTTCAGTATCTACTGACGGGCAAGGGGCCGGTGGCTTCCAGTCTCTTTGAGACAGGTGGGTTCTGGTATGCTGATCCCGATGCCCGCTCTCCAGATATTCAATTCCATCTCGGCCTCGGAACGGGGATCGAGAAAGGCGTGCAGACCATGCCCCAGGGAGGGGTGACGTTGAATTCCTGCTACCTGCGGCCACGTTCGCGTGGAACTGTGCGTCTGCACAGCAGCGATCCGGCAAAGGCCCCCCTTATTGATCCGAACTATCTGCAGGATCCACGCGACCGCGAGATGTCCATTCGCGGTCTGAAGCTGACACAGGAAATCCTGTCTCAGGAGGCGCTGAAACCCTTCATTCTGGCCGAACGGCTACCGGGTCCCGGGGTCAGGACCGACCAGGATTACTTCGATTTTATCTGCGAACACTCAAAGACATCTCACCACTGCGCAGGCACCTGCCGCATGGGATCGGATGACAGAGCAGTCGTCGACGCGCGGCTGCGGTTCAACGGAATTGACGGTTTGCGCGTGGTTGACGCATCGATCATGCCCACCGTCATTTCTTCCAACACAAACGCCGCGGCCATCATGATTGGCGAGAAAGCTTCTGACATGATCCGGCAAGACAATGGGATAGCCATATGATCCGCCACATCGTTCTCGTGAAGTTCCAGGACAGCCTTGGCGCGGAGGAGATCGGCGACATCTTCGCCGAGCTGCATGCGCTGGAAGGCAAAATCGACGGCCTGCTGTCGATCACGTCTGGCAAAAGCGAAAGTCCCGAGAAAATCGAGCGCGGTTACATGCATGGTTTCGTTGCGGATTTCGAAAGCTGGGATGCGCTGGCAACCTACGCGGATCACCCCGATCACCAGAAGCTCGGCAGTCGGTTGGTTGCCAATGCTGTTGGCGGTCTCGACGGCATCCTCGTCTTTGACTTGGCGATTGCCTGAGTGAGAACGGAGGCACCGACCATGCTCACCCTGCCCACCTACGACGGAACGCTGGAACCCTACCGGCTTGCGGGAACTCCCATCACGCCGCGCGCACCGCGCCGGTCCTTCAGCAGGGAGGTCTTTGCCGCCGCCCATGTGGTCTCGGATCCGATCACCGAACGCGACCCTTGGCAGGGACGCCCCGCCGTTGACTGGGACAACACGCTCAGGTTTCGTCACTATCTTTGGGATCAAGGTCTTGGTCTGGCCGAAGCGATGGACACCGCACAACGCGGCATGGGTGTCGATTGGGCTACCGCCAAGGAACTGATCGAACGCACGATGATCGAGGCCAAGACCCATCCCTTGAAACCGCGCGTTGCCTGTGGTGCCGGGACCGATCACGTCGCGATTGACGCCTTGACCACCGAGGATGCGCTCGTCGCCGCTTACTCCACACAAATGGAGGCGATCGAGGCCGCCGGGGGGCAAGTCATCATCATGGCCAGCCGTGCGATGGCAGCCCATGGCTCGGGTCCCGAATTTTACGCCCGCGTCTATGGGCGACTGATCGAGAGCGCAGCCGCGCCGGTTATCCTGCATTGGCTGGGGGATATGTTCGACCCCCAGCTGAGGGGGTATTGGGGGCATGACGATCTAGACGCTGCCGCGCACTCCGTTCTCGAGCTGATCGAGGCCCACGCCTCCAAGATCGATGGGATCAAGATCAGCCTTTTGGAACAGTCACGTGAAGAGGCTTTCCGTGTGCGGTTGCCAGATGGGGTGCGGCTCTACACCGGGGACGACTTCAACTACGCCGCGCTCATTGAGGGCGACGGTACCGATTTCAGTCATGCACTGCTCGGCATCTTCGCGGCAATCGCACCTGCCGCGGCACAAGCGCTTGAGGCGCTGGCCGCTGAGGATCGCGAGACGTTTCACAAACTGCTGGCCCCGACAGTACCGCTCAGCCGTGA
>JBCCAA010000164.1:0-2355 GCA_039815055.1 Pseudomonadota bacterium
CTGCACGCTCCGATTTCGGATTTGGGAGATCTTCAGGATTATGTTGGGCGACCGCTGTCAGAGATCGATTTGCCAGGCAGTTGTCTGATCGCGATTATTGAACGCGATGGCGATATTATCATCGCCGCTCCGAAGGAAGTGCTGCAGCCGGGCGATCATGTCGCTGTGATCGGGGAGCCCGAGGATTTGACCTTGCTCGTCAAAGGGCACGGTTAGAGCGCGTTTTTGAGATCCAAATGCGCGGCATCAATCGCGCTTTCGATAAGCGTTTGCCAGTCTTGTTTGGAGCCGGCACTTTCTGAGCCTTTGGGGAAGGTCACGGACCGCGATGCGTTGACGCAACCGCCTTCTCCTTTGACGAATCCAGCGACCGCCTCCGCTGCGCCAGCCCCTTGTGCGCCATAGCCCGGAACCAGGAATAAGGCTTTTGGTGCGAGTTGGCGAAGCTGCCGCGCTTCGTCTGGGCCGGTCGCTCCGGTGACAAGCATCAGGCCTGACCAACCACAAGCGCCTTCTAGACGTTCAATCATCGGTGCCAGGCTCTCTACGACGCGCGCGAACAGCGGAGCGCCTTCGAGATCGCGCGCCTGATAATTGGCGCTTCCCGGATTGCTGGTGCGCGCCAGCACGATCACGCCTTTCCCAGACTGCTCCGCCACCCGAACGTGTGGCTCTAGTGTATCGAGGCCCATATAGGGATTCACCGTCAGCGCATCACACGCGAAGGGGGACCCCTGCGCAAGATATGCAGCGGCATACCCTTCCGCTGTCGAGCCGATATCGCCGCGCTTCGCGTCTGCGAGCACTAGAAGCCCAGCGTCCTTGGCAGCGGCGCAAACCCCGGCGAACGCGCGCATGCCTTCCCAACCATGGCGTTCGAACAATCCGACTTGCGGTTTAACGATGCCGACCCGCCCGGTTGCCGCTTCAATAATCGCGCGGCCCCAGGCCTCAAGCCCCTCCGGCGTATCCCCGCCAAACAGGACCGGAATACGACCGGCATGTGGATCTATGCCAACGCAGAGCGGGCCGTGAGTGCGCACGGCGGCAACGAAGCGGTCGGCGAACGTCATGGGTTTAGTCGTCCACACTGCAGGCGACTTTGACGACCTGCAAATTCCGCCGGGCATAGTCGGCTTCGCGACCATACGTGCTGGCCGAGAATGATCGGGGTTGCTCGCCAATCGTTTCAGCGCCTGACGCTTTAATGAACTCGGCGACCGCTTCCGGAGCGGCTGTATAGATGCGACCGCGCCGCGCGCTCTCAGCGACAATCACGCCGCGCACCTGACCCTCTTCATCGTAGACAGGCCCGCCGCTCAAACCGCCAAGGGACCCCATAAGGCCGCGTGTGCGACCTGTTTCGGCCCAGGCCAATACAGATTCACTGTTCGAGCGCCGTCCGCGCGAAATCAGATTGGACCGGGCGAGCAGGCGCGAGGCGGCTTCCCCGGGGCGTCCCTGAGGATATCCAACATGAAAGCCATATGTCCCGATGCGGAGATCGTTTTCCGTGTTGAGGGTCGCTGGGTTCGGGCTGGTATCGGTTTCGATCAAAGCGAGATCATACTTTTCCGAGATGACGACACTATTGGCGGGATCGTACTGGCCGGGGGCAACAAGCAGAGCGACATCATTACACCCCTCCACGACGTGTCGTGCCGTCAGCCATTGGCCGCGATCATTGATCGCAAACGCCGTCCCGATTCCGCTTTTAGGAGAGGTGACTTGCACCAGGACCCGTTCATCGAATGCAGAAGGTGGAGGGAGCATCGCCCCTTCTTCCTGTATCGCTTCGGGCGGCGGCGGCGGCGCATCGTCTGTTCCACCTGAAAAGATCGCCCATAGAACAACCCCGAGCACTAAGGCGTAAATGACCCAGTCGGGGACCCATCTCAACACTCGAATGTGCTCCTCTTAGACCCGGCCTAAATTGGGGTCCCAAAGACCCGCTGCCAGTAACATGGCGACCGACAGCTTCGACGCAATCAGGACGATCGCCGCACCGGCTTCGTCGTTTTGAATTCGCGCTGGAATGTCCCGCAAAATCATGTCGATGATGCGGTAGGTCAGAAGTTGAAGCAACAAGGCTACGCTGCCCCAGAGGAGGAGATCCACAAGGGTCAGGCTTGAAGCTAAGCAGGAGGCAATTGGTATGGCGAGCCCTGCGATCGCGCCGGCAAGCGCGAGACCCGCAGCGCCATTACCGCCTCGCACCAAAGCCAGTTCCTTCCATGGCGTCAGCAGGATGTAAATCGTGCTCGCGATAAGGAGCAGGATCCCGGCTGTGCCTGTCATAAGCAGAAAATCAGGGAAGCCCTGACGAAAAGATTCAAGCGTTGCCGTCATCGATAA
>JBCCAA010000047.1:0-22897 GCA_039815055.1 Pseudomonadota bacterium
AGCCCCATGTTGGCTACCGTTTTTGTCAGTTTGAGAAAATTCTCTTCTTCCCAACTGGCGGGTGCTGACGATGGTGAGCCATCCAGGGCAATGAAGGCATACGGCCCGTTCAGACCGAAATAGGCCGGTTGCAGTCGTGGAGCATGGTCGAAATGCGGTGCGATCCATCCAAAGTCGGGCGTCGGCAGCTCTCCTGCGAAGGGCACCCCCGCCACGCTCAACTGATTTCGCAAACGGGCTAATCGCCCACGTGGGGCATCTGACGCCAGCGCCATTGCGGCATCCTGTTGATGCCCGCACCAAACGGTCTTTCTGGAACTGAGTTTGTAGGCCGTTTTCGAAACATCAGGATCGCCAAGGTCGAAAACAACATCAAATCTGGCCTGCTTGAAGTCAATTTGCTCCAACGACGCGGTTCGGTCGATAAACGGACAGGCTTCGGCCAGCCGGTTCGGCTCACCCTCGGTCGCCAGCAGCAATTCCGCGCGCGGATAGATTGCTGCGATGGCTTCAATCGCGCCAAGGCTCAGTACAAACTCTCGTACATCCTTCGGCACGATCACGCAGACCGATCTCGCTTTCGCCCCCGGGTTCGCCGGATGAAGCGGAGAGGCGGCGGCTGGCCTAGCCATCGCTGGGGGCTCCGATGCCGGTTAACACGTCCGCATAAACGCCGAGAGTCTTGGCCTGTAACTGGTGCTTCGAATAGTTGGCAGAAATGAAGGCGCGCCCAGCTTCGCCCATGGCGATCCGGCTCTCTTCGGGCAACGACAGGGCCGTTCGGAAAGCCCCAGCCAAGGCTTTGGCGTCGCCAGGATGGAAGCGAATTCCCGTATCGCCATCGATGATCGTTTCCCTCGCCCCGCCATGGTCAGATGCGATTACGAAACAACCCATCGCAGACGCTTCTGCCGCCACGCGGCCAAAGGCTTCAGGCCGGGTTGAAGCGGACAAAACCATACCGGCCGCGAGGTAGGCGGCGGGCATGTCACGGCAGTGCGGGACGAGGGCGGCGACACCTGACAGGCCAAGATCGGTAATTTTGTCTTGCAAGGACTGGACATATTCTGTGCGCCCTTGGGCATCACCGGCGATCACCAGGAACAAGCGGTCACGTTCGGCATTCGTCAGATCCGCGAGGGCGTCCAGAGCCAGGAGTTGGCCTTTCCAACTCGTCAAACGACCAGGTAGCAAGACGATGGCGCGATCATCTGGTAGCTGCCAGCTTTGCCGCAAGGCCTGAATGCGATCGGCGCCAATACGCTCAGGATCGAAAGCCAAAAGGTCGACGCCGCGCGGAATGGTCACCAGTTGCGGCGGCGAGATGTCATGTTCTTTCATGACCTGCGCGGCGGTCCATTCAGAGTTTGCGATCACGCGCTGGCCTCGCGCCATCACGGAGTTGTAAAGTCGTTTTGCGGATGTTCGTGCACTGTAGGCGCCGTGATATGTCGTCACGAAAGGGATGCCGGTTCGCTGCGCCGCCCAATAGGCGCTCCAGGCAGGCGCGCGGGACCTGGCATGGATCAGGTCAATGTTTTCAGCAGTGATCAATTTCGCAAGCTCAGCGGCATTCTTGCGGATGGTGAGCGGGTTTTTCGACTTCGCTCGCATCGGGATGAACCGTCCACCCAGGGCTTCGAGATCAGCCACCATGCGGCCGCCTTCGCTGACGACAAGTGCGTGTCCACCCGCTGTTGCGACGGCTTCCACCATTTCGAGTACCGTGCGTTCTGCGCCTCCGGCGTCCAGCTCCGGTATGACTTGGAGCAGCGTGCGACCGGTCATATCCGGAAATTCAGCCATCAATAAGCTTCCCTTCGGTACCGGTTCAGGCGAGTGCCAGGAGTCAATCAAAGCGATGCCAGCTTTCGTCATTTATCAGTCATCTGCCACGAAGTTACAAAAGCGGGAAGAACGCTCCCGCAGGTGACGGCGTAGGTCAGTTTTGCTAACGCGCGCTTATGGCCTCTAAGATTTTTCCAAACCCGCCATTTGATTCCGACGGTCGCCATAGGTTGCGCGTCCGCGTTTATTACGAAGACACCGATTTCACGGGAATGGTTTATCACGCCAATTATCTGAGATTTTTCGAGCGGGGACGCAGCGATTTTCTCCGCGATGCCGGCGTTTCCCATTCGCTGTTGCTAGAGCGCGAAGATCCCGCCGCCTTCACACTGGTGCGCGCTGAAGTCGACTACAAAGCCGCGGCTCGAATTGATGACGAGCTTGAGATTGTGACCAGCTATCGCGGCACGAAGGGCGCGCGCATCTTGTTCTCGCAAGTTTGTCTGCGCGGCGAAACCACCATCGCAGCTGGGGAAATCACGGCGGTACAGATCCATGCGGATGGCCGACCGCGCCGGCCGCTTCCGGAGATTACCGAGAGATTGTCCCCACTCGTCAGAGGTTAACTGATCCCCACACATCGTTAACGAAACGCCTTTACGCATCGGCACTGAGAAAATTCAGCGCCTCTGCCGCGATTTGGTCAGAATTCACGGCGATGAGACGAGATAGTTATCACGAATGCGTTTGGCAGGTTATGCCAACGCACTTGTCAGCCTGGACCAGGTGCCAAAAACCCAATGAGGACCCTATGACCGGAGTAGAGCTTGCCGCCGCGACTGGAGCGATTTCCGAAATTTCGGGCGGGTCCGATTTTTCCCTGATCAGCCTGCTCTTTGAAGCCGACATCGTTGTTCAGTTCGTGATGCTTGTGCTGGTGATTGCCAGCATCTGGTCGTGGGCCATTATCATAGAGAAGTGGTTCGCGCTCGCGAGTGTGCGGAAAAAGTCGGCCCAGTATGAAGAGGCCTTTTGGTCTGGTCGTCTGGACGAAGTTGAAGCCCGACCCGGCGTGGGGACAGACCCTGCTGCCCGCGTATTCTCGTCCATCTCGCGAGAATGGAATGATGCGCGACGCGGTGTTGCCTCCGAATCCGAAGCGCGCGCCATGGTTGAACGCGCCGAACGATCCATGCGTGCGGCGGTCGATCGGGAGATGAACAATCAGTCCGGCGGGATCGGCGTGCTCGCTACGGTGGCGTCTGCCTCACCGTTTATTGGGCTATTTGGCACGGTTTGGGGCATTATGAACGCCTTCCTGAAGATTGGAGAGGCGGGAGATGCCAGCCTGGTAACTACCGCTGGCCCCATCGCAGAAGCCCTGTTCGCGACGGGCTTGGGCCTGGTTGCGGCCATTCCGGCGACAATTTTCTACAATAAATTCTCCACCGATCTGAACCGGCTAGCCGACCAGCTGGACACGTTTGCCCAGGACGTGCTGGTTAGACTGTCACGCCGGGGCAGCGAAACGGCAGGACGCTAGAGCCATGGGCGTGAAGCTAGGCACCGGACGAGTGGCGCGCGGGCGACGCGCACTTAACGCTGAGATCAACGTCACGCCCTTTGTCGATGTGATGCTGGTGCTTCTCATCGTGTTTATCATCTCTGCGCCGCTTCTGGTACGCGGTGAAGAAGTGAACCTGCCGAAGACCCAATCGGGCCAGCTGGCCGCTGGAACGGACCAGCCCTTGACCATCACTGTTACCATGGATGGCGGCATTTTCCTGAATGAAGGCAACGAAGTTACCCTGGAAGAGCTTGGGCCGCGTCTGGTTGCGATTACCGGCGAAGGATATGAGGAGTTGATCTATATCCGCGCCGACGAAGACGCGACCCATGGCGATGTCATGGCCGTCACCAGCGCGGTGAGCGGGACCGGTTTCAACCGGATTGCATACGTGACGGATCCGACCTCGGCACGGGGGCGCTAAGGCGTCATGTTCCGAGGACTTCCTGCCTCCATTGTACTCCACGCCGCGGTGATCGGCGCAGGTTATGTCGTGCTGCCCAGCCTTAGTCGGCCCGTACCGGCCTCTGTCGAAATCGTGCCGATCGAACTGGTCACGATTTCCGATACGACAAACATCGCCCCACGCATTGAGCGTGAGGTGCCTGAAGAGCCCGAAGAGCCGCCGCGGCTGGAAGACTATCTCGACGATGTCGATTCGATCCCCGATGAAGCGATCGTCGAAGAAGACGTTTTAGCTGCAGAACAGATTGTTCCAGAAGCTGAAACCACTGAGCCGGTTATTATCCCCGACGAGCCGCTGGAAGAAGAGCCAGAGCCTGAACCCGAGCCAGAAGACACATCTCCCAAGCCAGAGCCGGATCGTCCGCTCCTTGAGCCGGAACCGGAAGTCGATCCGCTCGACAACATTTTGGGGGACGCGTCGAACCTGTTTGACCGTACACCCCGCGATCAATCCAAGTCTCCGCCGCCTCCGCCCGATGACACCGAGCTTGAGGATGAGCAGCCCGGCGCCACCCAGGACCGGCGCGGCGCGGGCGACCAATCTGGCAACACCGCCTCGGTCATAGCCATGATCCAGGCCCAGATGTTTGTCTGTTGGACCGATGTCGACGATCTGCCCAATCCGGAACGGTTGAATGTGACTGTGCGCATCGTGTTGAACCGTGACGGTACGCTGAAAGAAGATGCCAGACTGGTGAACCCGGCCCGCCCGCCCATCGGAGACCGCGCCATGGGCGTCGCGATTGACCGGGCCCTGCGCGCGGTGCGCACCTGTGCGCCCTATCGCTTACCTGAAGAAGCCCAGGACAACTACGACGATTGGGACGAAGTTACGCTGAATATCGGCCCAGCCTTTAGACAATAAGAGACGACCAAGGAGACCGCCCATGTTGAAACACCTCTGCGCCGCCCTGGCCTTGATGGCCATGGCCGCTGCCCAACCTTTCTTGGCCGCAAGCGCCCAGATTGTGGTGAATGTGGGTGACGGCACGTTCAAGCCCTATCCGATTGCCGTGCCGGAATTCACCTCTGATTCTCAAGAAGCGGCGGAGTATGCCGCCCAGATCACCGAGGTTCTGCGTGCCGATCTTGAAATGACCGGCTTGTTCGACCTGTCCGATCCAGCCGCGTTCATTCAGCGCGACCTTGATATCAATGCTGAGCCGCGCTTTGCAGACTGGCGTGTCATCGGCGCAGACGGTCTGGTTGTGGGCCATGTGGAAACGCTGGACGATGGCCGTCTGGCCGTGTCTGCCCGGCTGTGGAACATCCTCGGAAACGAGCTTTACCGTCTCGACGGACGGCCCGGATATGCCGGGGTCACTGCGCCGATCAACTGGCGGGTCACCGCGCACCAGATCGCGGATCGCATTTATACCCGCCTGACCGGTGAAGACGGTTATCTGAACACACGAATGGTCTTCATCGCGGAGAGCGGACCCAAGACCGCACGCGTCAAGAAGCTGGCCATCATGGACGCTGATGGTGCTAATTATCAGGAACTGACGTCTGGTGTGCACACAGTTTTGACCCCACGGTTTTCCACTACGGACCAGGAAATCACCTACATGTCCTATGAGGGCAATCGCGGCCGCGTCTATCTGTTCAACATCAATACCGGCCGCCAGGAAGTGCTCGGCAATTTTTCGGGCATGACGTTTGCGCCGAGATTTTCACCTGATGGTCAGAGCGTTCTTTTCTCTCGCGCCGATGGCGGAAACTCCGATCTTTATGTGATGGATCTGCGTACGCGTCAGTCGCGGCGTCTGACCACTCACCCTGCAATCGACACCTCTCCGTCCATGTCACCCGATGGCCGACAGATCGTGTTCAATTCAGACCGCGGTGGCAGCCCGCAGCTTTACATAATGAACACAGACGGATCTCCGCGGACCTGTCCGTCTGGCGGACGCGACACGGCGTGCCGAATCACTTTTGATCAAGGGCGCTATTCCACACCGGTCTGGAGCCCCCGCGGCGACCTGATAGCGTTCACAAAGCAGCTTCAGGGCCGTTTTTACATTGGCGTGATCGGCACTGACGGACAGGGCGAGCGTCTCCTAACTGAGGCGTATCTTGATGAAGGTCCAACATGGTCGCCCAACGGTCGGGTCATCGCTTTCTTCCGAGAAAACCAACCGGGCGTGGGTCCAAAACTGTGGTCGATCGACCTGACTGGGCGGAATTTGCGTCAATTGCCGACACCGACCGACGCCTCAGATCCGGCCTGGTCACCCCTGCTCGATTGATAGGCAGGCTTGTTGCTGGGAGGTCACAGAAGCAATTTCAGGTGATAAGTTACCCTTTGGAAACTTGTCGCGGCCTCAATCAGCGCTGAAAAAGCGGCCGTCATCAAGTTGACAACCTGTACAGGTATGGCGTCTGTTCATAATGAGAGACCGAAGAACTTGGAGAGTTCAGGCATGAAGAGCATCATCAAATCAGCTGCCGTCATTGGTGTGGTTGCAAGCTTGGCCGCATGTGCGTCTGCACCCGAGCCAGAGCCGGTTGTGGCAGAAGAGCCTGCACCGCCGCCGGTTCCGGAGCCCGAGCCGGAGCCCCCGGTGATCGTTGAACCGGAAGTCGAGGTGTATACTGGCCCACCGCCAGGATCGCTTGAGGACTTCCGCGTCAATGTCGGCGATCGGGTTTATTTCGACCTGGATTCGTCACGCCTTGATGGCGATGACCGTGCGATCCTCATGCGTCAGGCCGCATGGCTTGCGGCATATCCGTCCTCGACCATCCTGGTTGCGGGCAATTGCGATGAGCGCGGCACCCGCGAATACAACCTCGCCCTCGGTGCGCGCCGCGCGGCTGTGGTCGAGGATTTCCTCATCAGCCAGGGCATCGATCCTTCCCGTATTGAGACCATTTCATATGGCAAAGAACAGCCGATTGCCGGCGGTTCGAACGAGCAGGCCTGGGCGCAGAACCGTAACGGGTTCACCCAAATTATCTCTGGTGCGACCGGCTAGGCCGCTTACACCATAACTGCAGAATTTGCGGCCGGGTGCCATAATTTGGCCCCGGCCGTTTGTTTATGCCGGGTCCATGACAATGCTCCGCTCCCTCATCGCCGCACTCACTCTTCTCAGCCTGCCAATTGGCCTGGCCACCGCCCAGGGAGGCGCGCCGATTGTGCAAGGCGCAACGAGTAGTGATCTCGCGGCCCAAAATGCGCGGTTGCAGCAACAAAACGCTGAATTGAGACTACAGATCAGCGACCTGGTCACTGATATGGCTCGCCAGAACGGCAAAATTGAAACGCTTGAATTCCTGCTTGGCCAAAGCCGCGACGAAATAAACCGGATGCAGGGCGATGACGCAGAGATCGCCAACCGCCTGAGAGAGTTTGAGCAGAAGTTCACCGAGCTGGAACGCCGGATGGACACAATGAACGAGCGGATCGCCAATGTCGGCACGCAATCACAAGGGCTTGTAACCAACAGCCAGGCCACGCGGACAATTACGGTTCGCAATGCCGACGGCACAACCACTAGCCGAACGGTAGATATTGCGCCGAGCGAAACGGGCGAGCGCCCAGCCACAGTTACTGAGCCCAGCGAAATCACCATAACTGAGACCGCGACCTCCACAGGTGACCTCGCTCAACAGCCTGCCCAGACCGGTTATCTGGGTACGATTTCCGCCAGCGATCTGCCCGGCGAGTCCGGCGCGTTGTTCGACGAAGCCTATCAGCGGCTGATGCAGTTTGACTATGATGGCGCCGAGACGGCCTTCGTCGCTTTCCTGGAACAGTTCAGCGATGATCCCCAGGCCGGCGAAGCGCAGTATTGGTTGGGCGAGGTGCTTCACCAGCAGGAGCAGTTCGCTGCTTCCGGGGCTGCCTATACGGAAATGATCTCAAAATACCCTGATGATGCCCGTGCCCCGGATGCGCTGGTGAAACTGGCGCGCTCCATGCGTCTTGTTGGCGAGACAGCGCGGGCCTGTCAGGCTCTGGATGCATTGCCGATCCGGTATCCCGAAGCGTCTGGTCTCACCAATAATCTCGCCGCCGTTGAACGGACACGTTCGGGATGTGATGCCTGACACAGCGCTTACCGGTGCGGCCGAGTGGTGCAAACTGACCGTTTTCCAGAACTTGGATGAACTTTGCGGTGGAGCCGAACGCCTCGCCATTGCCGCATCAGGCGGAAGCGATTCCACGGCGCTGTTGCTGTTAGCCCAAGAGTGGGCTGGAAGAACCAACACGTCTTTGGTCGTTTTCACTGTTGATCACGACCTGCGGGACGAAGCCGCGGACGAGGCGCGCTGGGTTGAACAGTTGTGTTCTACGTTGGGTGTTGAACACCAAACCCTGAAATGGGCAAAGTCAGCGCACGGTGCCAGCCGCGCGAGAACAGCGCGCCACACCCTGTTGGCGGAAGCTGCCAGAGCGAAATCGGCGCGCCACATTCTTCTGGGCCACACATTGGACGATCAGATCGAAACCTATCTGATCCGCAAACAACAAGGCTCAAAAGCGTTCGGACTAGGTGGAATGGATCGGGCAGCGCCGAGCCCTGTCTGGCCTGCCGGTCATGGCATCACGCTGATTCGCCCGCTGCTGGATTGCCGCCGTGACGCGTTGAGGCGTGTTTTGCGTTCCAGGCGCGTGGCGTGGATTGATGACCCCACCAATAGCGACCATAATTTTGAGCGCGTTAGGGTTCGCGCCGCGTTGACGTCAGATCCGGCCCTGGCCGAGGCTGCTTTGGAACAACAGCACAGGTGTCAGCAAATGCGACGCGGTGAGCTTGTCTGTCGCGCCCACCTTCTGCGAGACACCGCCACAGTCGAAGCCGACGGCAAGATCGTATTTTCTCCCGGAAGTTGCCCGTCTGACCGGCTGGCGGCCTGCCTCGGTATTCTCATCCAGATCGCCGCGGGACATGATCGTCAGCTGCGGTCAGCCAATCTTAAGTCATTGGCGGATGCCTGGCTTGAAAGTCGTTTGGACAAGGTTGTCACCTATGGCGGCGCCTGGCTTCAGCGGGTGGTCGACCATCTCGTCATTGGCCGAGATCCGGGAGAGGTCGATCGGCAAATTACCCCCGATGGCATCTGGGATGGCCGTTTTGGACGTGCAGAATCAGACATGCCGACCAGCGATCACCGCCTGCAGAGGCGAACATTGCCGCCGGAAGACCGCCGATGGCGTGCTTTAGGGGCGGTCAGGCTTGCCCATATGTGCGACATCTGGTGCACGGCTAATGAAAAGCATGCAACTGAGTGGTCTGAAGAGTCGTTTTCTTGAGTTGAAGCGCCTATGTTACGTTTCGACGACAGTTGCAGACGGAAAGCCACCTGCCATGAACATGCGTAATCTTGCCATCTGGGGTCTCATAGCCGCGCTCATCATCGGCATGGTTGTGGTGATGCAGAATAACCAATCCACCGGCGGCGCCACTGAGATCACTTACTCTGAAATGATCGAGCTTGCCGAGAACGGCACGCTCCAGGACGTGACCATCAAGGGCACCACGGCCACGGGCACATCGTCCGATGGCACGCAATTCGTCACGGAAGTCCCGGCATTGGACCTAACTTTGCCGGAACGGCTGACCGAGAGTGGCGCCGAAGTGACGTATGAATCAAATGAAGGATCCTCGTTCGGCGCGATCCTGATCAATCTGATCCCGATACTGCTGATCCTCGGCCTGTTCCTTTTCATGATGCGTCAGATGCAAGGCGGCGGACGCGGCGGCGCGATGAGCTTTGGCAAATCTCGCGCGCGCCTTCTGACGGAAAAGCATGGCCGCGTCACGTTTGACGATGTTGCTGGTGTCGATGAAGCCAAGGAAGAGTTGCAGGAAATCGTGGAGTTCCTGAAGGATCCGTCAAAATTCCAGCGCCTGGGCGGTAAGATCCCGAAAGGCGCGCTGCTCGTCGGTCCGCCCGGAACTGGTAAGACACTGATCGCTCGCGCCGTGGCCGGCGAAGCCAATGTGCCGTTCTTCACGATTTCCGGTTCAGACTTTGTGGAAATGTTTGTCGGCGTCGGCGCCAGCCGCGTGCGAGATATGTTTGAGCAGGCCAAACGCTCTGCGCCTTGCATCATCTTCATTGACGAGATTGACGCCGTTGGCCGCTCACGCGGTGCCGGTCTTGGTGGTGGCAATGATGAGCGGGAGCAGACGCTGAACCAACTCCTGGTCGAAATGGATGGGTTCGAAGCCAATGAAGGCATCATCCTGATCGCGGCCACCAACCGCCCTGATGTGCTCGACCCAGCGCTCCTGCGCCCTGGCCGGTTCGACCGCCAGGTGACCGTGCCGAACCCGGATATCATCGGACGTGAGAAAATCCTCAAGGTCCACATGCGCAATGTGCCGATCGCGAAAGATGTCGCGGCCAAGACCATCGCTCGTGGCACGCCCGGTTTTTCCGGCGCCGACCTCGCCAATCTGGTGAACGAGGCTGCCCTTCTTGCGGCCCGTCGCGGTAAGCGCGTCGTAGCCATGAAAGAGTTCGAGGACGCCAAGGACAAGGTGATGATGGGCCCGGAGCGGCGCTCCATGGTTATGTCCGAGGACGAAAAAGCGCTCACCGCCTGGCACGAAGCTGGCCACGCCATTGTCGCGCTCAAGGTGCCCAAGGCTGATCCGGTCCACAAAGCGACCATCATTCCCCGCGGCCGTGCTCTCGGCATGGTGATGCAGCTGCCCCAGGACGACAAACTGTCTATGTCGCGTATCGAAATGACCTCACGACTTGCTATTATGATGGGCGGTCGTGTCGCGGAAGAGCTCAAATTCGGCGATGACAACGTTACGGCAGGTGCAGCCAGCGACATCCAGCAGGCCACCCGCCTGGCCCGCGCCATGGTTACCCGTTGGGGCCTGTCTGATGCGATTGGACCGGTCGACTATGGTGAGGACCAGGGCGAAGTGTTCCTTGGCCAGCAATTGGTTCAGTCATCGCATGTGTCTGAAGAGACATCGAAGAAGATCGAGGAAGAGGTTCGTCGGCTGGTACAGCAAGGCATGGATGATGCCCGCGAGATCATGACCGATGCGCGTGACCAGTGGTCTGCCATTGCCGAAGGACTGCTCGAATACGAGACTCTCACCGGCGAGGAAATCAACGGTCTTCTGCGTGGTGAAAAGCCAGAACGCCCCGATTCGGACGAAGAAGATGAAGGCCCGGCATCGGCAGTTCCTGTGATCGGCAAGAAGCGCAAGTCGACTGGCGATGATGGTTTCGAAGGTGAACCGAAACCGGCTTAGGACGTGAGGCAATGGCACGAAGCGACCAGCGTTTTTTGAGTTTCGTGCCGATATCTGACGGTGAGCAGTCGCAAGCCTTCTATGAAGGCATGCTTGCACTGGACCTCATTTCAACACGCCGTTCGCGCTGATCTTCAAGGTTCCGGGTGGCACGTTGAGGCTGGCGAAAACGCCTCAATTCACGCCCCAGCCATTTACGATTGTTGGTTGGGAGGTGGATGACATCACCGGCGACGTGGCCGACCTGGCGTCTAAGGGTATTACGTTTCTCCAGTTTGATGGCCTTCGCCAGGATCAAAGGGGCATTTGGACTGTTCCTGATGGCACACAGATTTGCTGGTTTGCAGATCCAGATGGAATTGTCCTGCCCTTGTCCCAAACGGGCTGAATTGGGGGCTTGAAACCTGGCGCGGAAGCGGTACTAGGCTGCGCCCATGGCCAAGCACATCCAACATCTCTCCCTTGCTGTTTTCATGCTGGCACTTGCGTCATGTGGAAGCTCGACTGGTCCATACGGCCTGCCCAAAGGCGAGTTCTGGAACCAGCTCACATCACTTTGCGGAAACGCCTATGAAGGGCGTGTGACGACGACCTATTCCGCTGACCGCGACTGGCGGCGCGAGCGGCTTATCCTTGATGTCGCCGAATGCGACGCCGACGGCGTACTGATCAATTTCAACATAGGCGACGACCGCACCCGCACCTGGACGATCACGCCTCGCGAGGATGGCACAATCGGCTACCATATCGGGCGCGATGAAGGCACGGGCCCGGGCCTCACAGGCTATGGAGGTATTTCAGTCGAAGGCCCTGACGCGCTGGCGCAAGTGTTTCCAATCGATGAGCCGTCCAAGGCCATGTTCGAAGAGATCCGGCTGATCCTGTCGTTGCAGAACGTCTGGTCGCTGACGTTCGATCCGGGCGCCGGCACGCTGACCTACCATGTGCAGCGCATCGACAGCGAGCGCGGTATGCAATTTGATATCTCAAGCCCGGTATCGGTTGAAACGCCAGACGGCTGGGAAGCTGTGGACTTTTAGGCGGCGCAGCTTGCCTTGGAGCTAAGGCTCGGTAGGCTGGCCTAATGATACGGAAAATCCTAGTTTCGATCGCCACATGCGCTGTGGCAGCCTGCGCTACGCCCCCAGATGCCCCAGCAACATCCGTGATGGTTGCTCAGGAAACAACGCTCCAGGGTGAGATCGCCCACGTGTTTATGGGTTCAATCCGTTCTTTGTGCGGACAAGCTTTTGAAGGCGCGATTGTATCAGATGATCCCCAGGATGAGGATTGGCGCGCCGAACGCCTTGTCATGCATGTCGCAGACTGCCAGCCGGATGAAATTCAGGTCCCACTGCATGTGGGCGATGACCGGTCGCGCACATGGTACCTCACCTATGTTGATAGAGCGGCTGGCGAGAACGCTCACATTCTGCTGCGCCACAGGCATTTGCACGAGGATGGCAGCTCAGACGTGCTGACCGGATATGGCGGTGCCAGCTCCGCCAACGGCACCCCGTTTCGCCAGGAATTTCCAGCGGGCGCAGAGACAAAGCAACTGTTCACCGATGAAAACATCCCGGATTCGCGCCAGAACACCTGGGCGATTGAGGTGCGTCTGAACGAAGGTCTCTTTGCCTATGAGATGAGCCGCCCCGGCCGGATTTTCCGGGTCGAATTCGACATCACCACCCCGGTCGAAACACCGCCGCCGGCCTGGGGGGCAGATACATTCGATCCTGCTTCTTCGCCTTTGTTCTCGACGCTGCCTGGCAAGCCTGACTAAAGCTCAGCCGAGGCCGGGTGGTCGGGATTGTTGGCCACCCATTTTTTAAGCCACGTCTTTTTCGCCTGGCGACGCCAGACAGAATAGAGATTGGCCCGCGCCCAATCGGCATCAAATTTCTCAGGTCGCATCAGGACAATGTTGTAGCTGCGGTGATGATCTGTCGTGAAGAATGTATCCGCCCGAACTTCCAGCAGGAATTCCATCTCATTGGCGTCGACCTTGAAAGCCGGCGCATCGGCATAGGCCTGCGGCGCCCACCAGCACCACAGTTTGCCATGGGCTTTGAGATTGGGATTGCCCCAGGATGTTGCCTCTTCGACGTTGGGTAAGCCAAGGCCACGGGCAAACGTCTTCAGGTCTTCCCAGCCTTTCATATTCATGGCGCACTCCCACCTCGTTACATTGAACACTACACCTATGGCCGAGCTCGCGCTAATGTCAGCTCCATCCGAGGAGGGACGCGCCATGGCCGACATATTCATTTCCTACAAGAAAGAAGATGCGGGCCGGGTGGTTCGCATCGTTGAGGGCCTGCGCGCGGAAGGGCTCACGGTTTGGTGGGACCACGGCATCGCGCCGGGCAACCAATGGGACCAAACGATCCAGCGAGAGCTGAACGCCGCCAAATGTGTCGTTGCTGTGTGGTCTGACGATTCTGTTCACGCACCCTGGGTGAAAGAGGAGGCTGGGGTCGGAAAAGCTCGCGGCGCGCTTGTGCCCATTCGTATCGATGAGGTGGACCCACCATTGGGGTTTGGACTCATCCAGTTTGCTGACCTCATGGAGTGGGACGGCGATATTGAAGATCCCCATTGGGATTTTTTCATTGAGAGCATCAAGGCGGTCATGTCCGGTGAGGCGATTGCGGGACTGGAAAAGCCTGCCGCGCGTCGCAAGATGCCATTTCTGCCGATCATGGCGCTTCTGGCGCTTGCGGTCATCGCCGGTGGGGGGGCTTTGGGATGGCAGCAGGGTTGGTTCAATGGCTCGTCTGTAAGCACCACGTCAAATGGTTCCATGACGGTGTCTACCCGTTCTGCCGCGCCCAGTGATGCGGAAGAAAACATGTTCCAGGCGGCCCAGGAAACGCGCCTGAAGACGGACTATCAGGATTTCCTGCGCAGCTTCCCGGACGGATTCTATGCCCAGCGCGTGCGCGAGCAAATCCTGCCATTCTGCGAAGGCGAAACGCGCAAACAGTGGACGCAGAACCCGGTTCCGATCGGGCAGATGTTTCGTGCCAGTTCACAGACCAATCCCCTCGACAGCGATACACTCTTGCATCCGAGCGAAGCAGCAGCCTGCGCCCAGGCGAAGACCAATTACGAAAATGACGCTGACCGCTATTGCCGCACCATTGCTTCGTCCAGTGAAACTCGGAATATTGACGTGTCCATCAACCACGCTGAATGCGATTGCCAGGAAAATTCCGGCCAGTTCTTCTGCTTCGTGGATTCTAATTATTCCTGCGCCTATGAGATGAACATGGACACATTTGTTGAGGTTTGTGAGTGAGTGCAGATCTGGAATCTGCTGCGGTTTTGATCACAGGCGCCGCATCCGGCATTGGCGCGGCGACCGCAAAGCGATTGTCAGATTGCGGACGATCCTTGGTGCTGCTGGACCGGGATGGGACCAGATTGGTGAGTTTGCAGGCAGATCTGAACGGGCCCTCGGCAGTTTATGAACTGGACGTGAGCGACCCGGATGCCTGGCACAATGTGTTGGAGAACGGCGCGATTCCGCCCTTGGCGGGAGCCGTTCTCTGCGCGGGTGTCTCGGGGGCGGGGCTGGTGTCGCAGATGAGTTTTCAGGATTGGCGCAACGTCTTGTCAATCAATCTTGACGGTGCGTTTCTTGGTTTGCGTGCAGCGCTTTCCGTGATGCTCGATGGCGGCGCGATTGCCGTCGTCTCATCGGCAACGGCGCGCAAAACCGCGGCGATGACGAGCGCCTATGGGGCGTCCAAAGCGGGCCTGGAGCAATTGGTGCGCGTCACAGCCCTTGAGGTCGCGCCTCGAAACATCCGGGTCAACGCTGTTGCACCCGGCGGAGTAAAAACACCGATGTTTACAGATCAGGCCTTCTTCGCAGACTTGATTGAGCAAACCGGTTCCGAAGCGGCGGCCTGGGCGCAACTCGCCAGCCAAACGCCTTTGGGTCAGTTTGCCGAACCGGAGGACGTGGCGGGGTGTCTGACTTGGCTCTTGTCTGATGAAACACGTCTGATGACCGGAACCATCGTCGATCTGGATGGTGGCTATGGCCTCTGATCCATCGAAAACTTCGCGTGTGCTGGTCATTGCCGGCTCCGACAGTGGCGGTGGCGCTGGAGTTCAAGCTGATATCAAGGCTGTTATGGCGGGTGGCGGCCATGCCATGACTGCGATCACGGCGATTACGGTGCAGGATACGACCGGCGTGCATGGCATTTGGCCGGTGCCTTTGGACGCTGTGATCGGACAGATCGATGTCACGCTGGCCGATATCGGCGCAGATGCCATCAAGACCGGCATGCTCGCAACCTCGCAACTAATCGAGGCCGTTGCCGAGCGCTTGTCCGAGCGCGCGCCGGATGTGCCACGGCTGATCGATCCGGTGATAGTGGCCACCAGTGGGGACTGGCTTGTCGACGACAAGGCCGTCGACGCCTTGCGTAGCGAACTTGTGCCCGATGCCGCCCTCGTCACGCCCAATGCACCTGAAGCTGAAGTGCTGACCGGCAAGGCGGTTGAGGACGTCAATGGTCAGCGCCGGGCGGCCGAAGCGTTGCTGGAGCGTGGTGCGACCGGCGCGCTTGTAAAGGGCGGCCATATCGGTGGCGGGGTGGTGATTGATGTCCTTCAAACCGTTCATGGCGAGTGGATTTTTGAGAGCCCGCGAATCGATACGCGTCATACACATGGCACCGGGTGTACGCTGGCCAGCGCAATAGCGGTCCGGCTCGGGCAGGGGAAGTCTGCACCAGACGCCGTTGAAGGCGCGCGAGACTATCTGATGAAGGCGATCGAGACCGCGCCGGGCCTGGGCAAAGGGCATGGCCCCATCAATCATGGATGGGTGGTGGATTAGCTACCCTTGTCTACGGTGGTGCTTGACCTCACCGTCAGCCGGGGCCATCCCGGTGGAACACTCAGCCATAAAGATGAGCGTTATGCGCAGCGTCCTCAGCCAATTGCCACTTCGTCCGCCAGATCCGCTATTGGGGGTCATGATGGCCTATCGTGCCGATCCGCGACCGGACAAATTCGATCTCGGCGTCGGCGTCTATAAGGATACGTCTGGCAAAACACCGATCATGGCGGCGGTGCGGGAGGCGGAAACCCGCATATTCGCGCACGCTGAAACAAAAGTGTATCAGAGCCAGCGCGGCGATGAGGTGTTCAATGCAGGGATCGAACATCTGATTTTCGGTGAAGGTGCGACGACCTTGAGCGACCATCGCACGGCGAGTTTCACTGCGCCGGGCGGTTGTGGCGCGCTGTTTCTGGGGATTCAGCTCTCGGGCCGGCTTGCGCCTGAAGGCCGGGTCTGGGTATCAGATCCGTCCTGGCCAAACCATATTGGCCTGGCCCAGGCCATCGGGCGCAACGTGCTGGGATATCCCTACTTGGATCCCGCCAAGGGCGGACTTGCCTTTTCTGCGATGATGGATGCACTGCGACAGGCCCAGCCCGGAGATGTGTTGATCCTGCAGGGGCCATGTCACAACCCGACGGGTGTCGACCTGTCCGAAGAGCAATGGGCTTATATGGGCGATTTTTGCCGTCGGCAGATGATCATCCCTCTGGTCGACATTGCCTATCATGGCTTTGGCGATGATTTTGATACCGACATGGCTGGCGTGCGCGCTTTTCTGGAGGCGTGTCCTTCGGCCCTGATCAGCTATTCCTGCTCAAAGAATTTCGGCCTGTATCGCGAACGGGTGGGCTGTTTTATCGTGCAGGGCGAAACGGTCGCGCAAGCTACCGCTGCGGGCAGTCATGTCGCTGAGATTGCCCGGACGTGTTACTCCATGCCGCCCGCCCATGGCGCGGCCGTAGTGGCCGAAATCCTCGGCGATGAAGGCTTGCGGGCTAGCTGGACTGAAGAAGTGACCAGCATGCGGGGGCGGCTGAACACGCTGCGCCAGGCGCTTTCCGAAGCGCTTGCAGAGCAACTTGGCAGTCCTGCGTTGGATTACATCAACCGCCAGAAGGGCATGTTTTCCACGCTGCCGCTCACTGGCCCGATGGCAGATATGGTGCGGGTCCAGGCAGGCGTTTATATGCCGGCAAGCGGGCGGATCAATATTGCCGGCCTCAGTGAAGAGCGGATCCCGGAACTGGCAGGGCGGCTGGCGCCGTATCTGGCGCAGTCTGTTTCGCCGGTCGGCTAGGCATCGTCTCGCCGCCGGCCCGACAGGATCATCAGCGCGACAAATCCGATCGATGTGCCCTGGGAGGAAAACACTTCCAGCATGGCCGCGAAGAACCAGCTTTGCAGGGGTGAACTTGCCGATCCGGATGAGGACGTGGCGGCACCGGCAAGGTCTGCCAGATCAGTTCTGGCGGTTTCAATCTGGGTCTTGAGCGCGTCGCGGCGCTGGGCCTGGCCTAACTCATCGAGGGCTGCCCTATAGGGCCGTTCATTGGTGCGACCAACCCGCTCGACTTCTGCAATGTAAGCTTCCAGCCCGCTGACGGAGCGCACCGATGGGTCAATGCCGGATAGCTCCGCCTGCCAGTCGGCGATCTGGGCTTCGAGGATGGGCATGCGCGCGCTCGCCGATTCGAAGCCAGCGGTGCGCAGCCTTTCGGTGTTGGCCATATACATTTGCGTTCCAACCAGGCTGGTCGCCGCGCCAGCCAGCGCAAAGATGGCGGCGCGGGCGGCTTCCTTGAAGCGCTTTGCGGCGCCGTGCCAATAGACCAGCGTAAACCCACCAAAGGAACATACTGACGCAATGACACCCGTCCAGGCCCAGACGCGGGCCTGCATGGAGTCATCCACCATCGACCCAAACGCCTGATAGTTGGCAAAGCCCGACATGGCCGCTGCCAGAAGGCCAGCAAACAGAAACACCAGTGACAGCGCGGTGATAATGAGGTGTTCCCCGAAGCTGCTTTTGGGGGGCTGTGGCGTTGTCGCCCGAAACGGTGGTGTTTCAGGCGCGCTTATGTGTGGAGAAATGCCCAGTTTCGTTTCGGGCGGTGGTGAACCACCCACTTCATTCGATGTTTGTTGAGCGGGTCCGGCACTCGTGATTTCGCGGACATTGGCGAACCTCAGCGCGTCGGTGCCGTCCCAATCACAATTGGTATTGCTGCAGGAGACACGGTCAGCAGCATCGTCAATTTGCAGCGTTTGTTCCCCGCATTCAGGGCATTCAGCGCCCGCGAGTTCGCCGTCGCCAACAATTGTGATCTGGCGCTTTTCTAAACCCGCCATCACCTGCTTCTGTCTATCTTCAGCCGGATCGCCCATCAGTCCCCAATGCCCCCGTGTTCTGTTTTCGTACCGCCCCGCCTCACCACCATCAAGTCATTTCTCTATGGCGACGGGACAGACGGACGCATATCCGCTGAAACGAAGCGCTTGAATGACCTGAAAACCCGGTTACACATATTGCTGACGTGAGAGTCATTTATCGGCTCCGCGCTCCACAGAACCTTGGAGGAATTGGCCGATGACACCTCGCTCGCTTGCGATCCCGAAAACTTGGACGACCTTCAATTTTGCGAGCTTCTTTTCTGCCTTTCTCTATCCCATCCTTGGCGTTACGACCTTGATCACAATGATCATTCTGGGCGCTGTTCTTGAGGCGCTTTCCCTCCAGTGGTGGTATCTGCCGGTGGGAGTAGCTGTTGTGGTGGCCAGTGTGTTTGTCTGCAATCTTGGTATCGGTCCGCTGCATCGGCTGCTTCAGCACCGCGCGGGCGAGCTGAGGGGGCCGGGCCAGGTCATCACCATGATCAATCTGATGATCGCCATGCAGGGCGAGGTGAAGTCCTGGGTGAACTATCATTCCCAACATCACCGGTTTTCGGACAAGCCGGGTGATCCGCACAATCCGTTTGAGTCCAAGCGATGGGCCTGGGTGGGCTGGATCCTGTTCCGTGATGATGGCGACATGTCTCGCCCCATGCCGATGTGGCTGAAGACCAAGCCGATCATCGTCTGGATGGACAAACACTATAATCCGCTCTCCTTGGTCATTCATCTTGTCATCCCAGCCGTGATTTACGCGATCGTATGGGCCGCTGGCGGGTCTCTGGTGCTGACGGCCATCCTTCATGCCTGTTTCGTGATTGGCCGGGCAATCCAGTTCCACGCTACGACCTATGGAATCAACGTACTCGGCCACTTGAAGACACCAGTTTGGCTGGACCATGTGATCGGCCTGCTCACCGGTGGTGAGGCCTTCCACGACCACCACCATGATGAGCCGCAAAGCGCGCTTCACCGCCCTCGAAAGGGCGTCTGGAACCGAATTGTCGACTATAACGGCACAGCCATTCTGGTGATGGAAAAGCTCGGCTGGGTGCGAAATCTGAAGATCGCGCCGCAATTTGCCTGAGGCTCGAACGTTCAGGTTTACGGGCACGGAGCCTGTCCGCGTCAACAAGTGGTTGGCCCAGCAGGGCGTGTGCTCGCGCCGCGAAGCCGAGGCGCTGATCGAGGCCGGACAGGTGTCGGTTGAGGGCGAGACGATCTCGTCGCCGGGACACAAGATCTCTCCGGGCCAATCTCTGACGCTCGCGGGCCGCGCCACCCAGAAACTGGCCTCGAAGCTGTCAGTCATCCTCCACAAACCCATCGGTTATGTCTCCGGCACTCCTGAAGACGACCAGATTCCGGCTGTTCGACTGCTCACGACCAAGGCCGCTGCGGGGCGCCAGCCCGTTATTCCGTCCGGCAAGCACAAGCTTGCGCCGGTTGGCCGGCTCGACCAGGACAGTCGTGGCCTCTTGATCATGTCGGAAGATGGCGCGGTCGCCAAAGCCGTGATTGGGCCTGAAGCCGACATGGAAAAGGAATACATCGTCCGTATTCGTGGATCGGTCAGCGAAAACCAGCTTCGACAGCTCCGCCATGGGCTGAACCTTGATGGGCGGCGCCTCAAGAAGGCCGTTGTTGAACAAGTTGAGATCCAGACGCTGCGTTTTGTGTTGCGTGAAGGGCGAAACCGGCAGATCCGGCGCATGTGTGACCTTGTGGAGCTTCGGGTTGTGGACCTGAAACGCATCCGCATCGGGCCGTTGGAACTGGGCGACCTGCCGGAAGGCCAGTGGCGAACTTTGACACCGGATGAGCGCGCTGCATTGATCGCCCAGCCGGTCAGAAAACCGAAGCCTGCGTCTCAAAGGGGGCAGCCCGCTGGAGCAAAACCAACCGCAAAACCACAAAGGCGGACATCGCCACCGCCACGGCGCCGCAAACCCCGGCCCGGACCTGCCAAACCGTAAACGCTTCGGGATAATCTGCGTAGCCACGTGGCATTCCGGCCAGTCCCAATTGGGCTTGGCTGATCACCATGCCGGTCCAGGCCAGGGTGATCAGTCCTGCCAGTAAAACCGAAAGCCAACGTGCGGCAGGCCTGTGATTTTCAGCGGAAAGCGCGCTCAGCAAGCCGAGAATCAGTAGCCAACCCGCCCCGCCGACAGCGTGAAATATGGCAACCCGCCAGTATGTATCTTGGTGTTGGATGTCGGTCGCCTGTTGCCCGATGGCGAACAACACTGCGGCAATGAGCGAAAGAGCGACTGCGAACACAAGCCATGGCGCCGTGGCTCGGCGGCTTGTTCGGGTCCGGATCGCGGCCAGCACCCCGGCCAAAAGCGATACGGTTGAGGCGGCATCGGCAAAGCTGGTCAAGTGCGGCGCCTGTCCGGAGATCTGCCGCGCATACAAAATCCCGACCATTGCAAAGCCGCCTGCGATGATCAGCAACACGATACCAGCCGCTCGCTCGCCTATAGCCAATGGGTGTCCGGGGCTGCGATGGTCTGCGAGCTTGAAACAGCCGAGCGCGCCGAGAGCTGTGACTGGCACTGCGGTCAGTGATACGATGTAGTGGATCAGGCGGAACTCGCCATGGAATTGCGGAATAGCCACGTCGCCTTCGCGATATACCTGAATGCCGGGTGAGGTCAGTTCCAGTTGCATCACAATGCCGGCAGCAAGCGCGACGAATATCCAGAGTGAGGATAAGATCAACGCTGCGCGGGTTAGCATGTCTCGGCGGTCAAAATAGCTGTCAGCCCATCCTGATAGGTCGGAAGCGCCGGTCGCCAGCCAAGACGGGCCTTGGTTTGGGCGTTCGAGACCCGCTTGCATTCGCTGTAGAAACTGCGCGCCATGGCGGACAGGTCCGCGGTTTCAAACGGAATGTCTGGAGGAATGGGTTTGCCCAAAAGCTCCGCTCCGAACGCGATCACGTCCTGGGGCGGGGCGGGGGCGTCGTCGGTGAAATGATAGACACCGCCGGTGTCATTGCCGGCGAGCAAAGCGACCAAGCCTGACACGATGTCGCTCTGGTGGACTCGGCTGAACACCTGGCCGGATTTGATGATACGCCGTGCCTTGCCGGCTCTCAACCGATCAAAGACGCTTCGTCCGGGACCGTAAATTCCGGGTAAGCGGACAATTGCAAGATCTGGCCGCACGCTTTTCCATTGGTGTTCCGCGGTCATCCGACGCTCAGCGCGCTGGCTGGTGGGCAATAGCGGGCTGTCTTCGAACACCCATCCGCCGTTCAGGTCGCCATACACCCCGGTTGTCGACAAGTAGATGATCGATCGGGCGGTTGCGGCGCCATGCCCGCCCCCGGCAAACGCCGGGCAGCCTTGAGCGCCGGGGGGCACCGATATCACCCAGTCGGCGCCGGGCGGCGGCGCGATTTCGTCGGTTCCGTCAAAAACCTCAGCGGAGATCCCGCGTGCGATGAACTGGTCTGCCTTGCCGCGCGAGCGCACAGTGCCACCCACGGCCCAGCCCAGCGTCTGGCATTCATCGACTAGCTTTTCAGCAACATAGCCCAGGCCGAAACAGAAAAGGCTGCGTTTCGCATCTGTCATTTGTAATTGCCTCGGGCCAAGTCTACTGCGTTGGTCTAGCACAGTATTGGAGCCCCGCGGATATGTCCCTTTTGCCTGTTCTGGCCAGCGCCCTGGCCATCATGCAGTCTGCGCCGATGACTGATGCCGGAAAGGCCGTTCTTGCCGAAGAGCAGGACCGGTTGTCGCGCTGTATCGAGACGATCGAAACCGATCCGGAAGCGGCGTATGAAGATGCGCTGGCCTGGCTCGGCAATGGCGGGCGACCTGCTGCGCGCCACTGCGCCGCGCTGGCCCTTATTGAACTCGGCTACCCTGATGAAGGCGCAGCTCGGCTTGAAGATCTCGCCAATGCGCCCGACGGCGGTGACATTGAAACCCGCGCGGTCTACCTCGCCAAGGCCGGAAACGCCTGGCTTGTCGCCGGTTATCCTGAAGCAGCCATCACCACGCTCGACAATGCGTTGAAGCTTCGGCCGGGCGATCGGGATCTGTTGATCGACCGTGCTGCAGCCCGCCTTGCGATTGAGCAATGGGACGCCGCTGTCGGCGATCTCAACGAGATCCTCGTCATCGCACCGGGTGATCCTGGCGCACTGGAGCTGCGCGCGCGGGCGCTCTTGGAGCTCGGCCGCTACACCTCCGCATTGTCGGACGTGTCCGTCGCACGGGTGACCGCGCCAGAGAACATAGACCTGCTCGTCCTGCGCGGTGAAATACGTGAAGCTCAACGCCTCGACGGCAGGTAAATGCTTGGGTTTCGCGATGGATCATGCTCAGGGCTGTGTTCTTGTTTGATCCCGTGCGCTGCGCGCAAATCCAAAAGCCCCCCACGAGCAACGCGAAGGCGCAAGCGCCGCGGCGCCAGCCGCGAACAGCGCCGAGCACACCGAAACAAAGGCGGATGAAACCGCCAGCACCGCCACTGCCGGGGCCTTCTTCGCCTGACATCGATCCCCCGGATCGATTTCGCGCTTCGCGCACGACTACAAAGCCCGCGCGCCTCCCGGCGCCG
>JBCCAA010000103.1:0-5941 GCA_039815055.1 Pseudomonadota bacterium
AGGTGGGCTGCCCAAGACTCGGTCCGGCAAGATCATGCGCCGCATCCTTCGCAAGATCGCCGAAGACAGCTTCGACAATCTGGGAGACACATCAACCCTGGCTGAGCCGGAAGTGGTGGGCGATCTGATCGAGAACCGGCAGAACAGATAGGTTGTGCGAAGAAAGACCCTGCCTGGATGAGTCAGCTAGGTTGATGCATCCAGGGTCGCCGCGATCTGGCCCTCTTCTACAACATCGCCTTCAGCAATCTCCAGGGCGGTGATGGTTCCGGCGGTTGGCGCTGAGTAAGGCACCTCCATTTTCATCACTTCGAGGATGAAGAGTTCCTGCTCCGCTTCAACGGTATCTCCCGGTTTCACCAGGACTTTCCAAACCGATCCGCCGGTTTCCAATTCGATCTTGTGTTCAGCCATCAAGTAAGATGTCTCCTTATGGTCTCAGCGAAAATCCGCCGGGACCCAGCAAATCTGGCAGTAAGGGCTGCACTCGGTCGATCCACCGACACAGCATGGGACGGGTCTCGCGAGGGTCTATCAGTTCATGCACCGAAAGGGCTTCGCCCCGCGGGAACGGAGACTGGCGAGCCGCTAGCATCTCTTCCAACTCCCGGCGTTTGGCATCCGGGTCTTCAGCAGCGGCGATCTCGCGATGGAATGCGACGGCGACACCACCCTCCACAGGCAATGGGCCACTTTCAGCCGATGGCCAGGCCAGTACATAGGAGTCAGGTCCATAATGCGCCGCTTGCGCCACGCCGAAACTGCGCCGAACCATGACCGAGGCCCAAGGAACCGTAGTCATCGCGGACGTCAGCACAGTGCGCGCGCCATGGCGGATAGTGGCTTCCTTTTCTGCCTTCGAACCGATCATGAATCCCGGCTCATCGACAAAGGCAACGATGGGAATATGGAACGTCTCGCAAAGCTCTATGAAACGCTGGGCTTTCTGCGCGCCATCCGCTGTCATGGACCCTGCAAGGTGGCGCCCATCATTGGCCCAAACACCAATAGTCTGGCCGTTCAGGCGCGCAAGCCCGGTAATCTGACTGCGGCCATAGCCCTTTCCGATTTCAAAAAAGCTGCCCTGATCCAGGATCAGCAAGAGCGCCTTTCGCATGTCAAACGCCCGTCGGCGCTCGCGCGGAACGATGTCGAGCAGCGCTTCTTCCGCCCGGTCGACCGGGTCATCGCAGGCGACTACGGGCGCGAGGTCCCAAACCGTGTTCGGCATGTAAGACAGAAATCGGCGAATCTGAGCGAAAGCGTCGCCCTCGTCCTCCGCACCATTGTCCACCGTTCCGTTTCGCGTGTGTATCTGCGCGCCGCCAAGCTCATCCTTCGTCAGCTTTTCGCCCATCGCACGCTCGACAACGGCCGGCCCCGCCACAAGGATCTGAGCTGTCGACTTCGACATCACGGAGAAATGCGAGGACACAAGCCGCGCCGCAGGCAAACCCGCCACAGCGCCAAGAGCGGCCGAAGCAACCGGGAGTGTGCCAAGCGTTTGAGCTACGGATCTGAAGCGCGACGGCGCGAACACGGGCGACGGCAGGCTTGGTCCACCCGACCCGCCCACACTTCCGCCAGCTCCTTCATGCAATCGCACCAGCGGCACCTTGTATTGCAGAGCCAAATCTTCGGTATAGACCGATTTTCGAAGGCCCGCCGCGGATGGCGATCCACCCTTAAGCGTAAAGTCTTCACCGCCTACGATGACCCGTCTTCCATCGACCTTCGCGAAGCCGAGGATGAAGTTCGCGGGCGTGAAATCGAGCAGTTCTCCATTCTCGCCCCGCTCAGCCGCGCCCGCACCTTTGCCGATCTCCTCGAAACTGCCGTCATCAATCAAGGCGGCGATCCGCTCACGAATGGTCAGCCGTCCTTTGTCGTGCTGGCGTTTGATACCGGCCTCGCCGCCTTGACGCAGCGCCAGTTCACGGCGCCTTGAGATTTCATCGACTTCAGGTTTCCAGCTCATGGCGACAACATTTGCGTGTCGCTGGGTTGAAGTCAAAGTGAGGCCCGGTTCAAGAACGTGCGTTTCGTCGGAAAGTGCGAGACTTGCGCAAGGTTTCCTTTGCGACACTATTGGTCAATCGATTCCGCGACCCCACTTTAAGCATTGGGTCCGTTGGCCTGCACCCTGCCCCGCGACTAACAGGACACCTTATGTCGACCTCACAGGCCATCTTCCTGAAAGGCAACCTGATGCGCCACGTGGCGGTCATGTCCGCCTCGGCAAGCATTGGGCTGGTCTCAATCTTTCTGGTCGATTTCGTCGATCTGCTTTTCATCTCCATGTTGGGTGAACAGGAACTGGCAGCTGCGGTCGGGTTTGCCGGCACGATGTTGTTCCTGACCTTTTCAGTTTCGATCGGCATGACCATCGCCACAAGCGCCTTGGTCGCCCAACGGCTCGGGCAGGATCAAGCCGATGAAGCGCGGGCCATTGCCACAAGTGTGATGGTTTTTGGCGCCGCGATCACAACACTGCTTGCCATCATTTGCTGGACCTTTGCACCAAATTTGCTCAGCTTGATCGGCGCCAAGGGCTACACTGCAGAGCTTGCCGTGCGATATTTCCGGATTGTTGTTGCGGCCATGCCCATTGGCGCAATCGGCATGATGGCGTCGGGCATCCTGCGTGCGCATGGCGACGCGCGCCGCGCCATGACGGTGACACTGACGGCTGGTGCGGTGAACGCCATACTCGACCCAATCTTCATCTTCGCCCTCGGTCTTGGCCTGGATGGCGCGGCCTACGCCTCGGTCTGCGCCCGCGCGGCGACCATGGTGGTCGCTCTCTATCCGATCTACCGCCATTATGGTGGCCTGGCCCCATTTGAAGCGGAACGGTTCAAAGCACATTTTGGTGCAATTGTCGCCATCGCCGCACCCGCCATGATGACCAATGTGGCCACGCCCATCGGCAATGGCATGGTCACCCGCGCTATCTCTGAGTTTGGCGATCAGGCTGTGGCCGCCATGGCTGTGGCCGGGCGCCTGACCCCGCTTGCCTTCTGCGTGATCTTTGCCCTGTCGGGGGCCGTGGGGCCGATCATCGGCCAGAACTTCGGCGCAAAGCAGTATGACCGGGTGCGGGGCGCACTTGTCACGGCAGTGAAGTTTGCCGCTGGCTACATCGTAGTGGTTTGGGCAGCTCTGCTCATCACGAATGGCTTCATTTCATCCGGATTCAATCTCAGCGACGAAGGCGCCAACATCATCTTCTGGTTCGCATTGGTCGTGGCCCCATTGTATATTTTCAACGGCACACTGTTTGTGTCGAACGCCGCGTTCAACAACCTTAAACGCCCCCTGTACTCCACCGCTCTGAACTGGGGCCGCAACACAATCGGCGTGCTCCCGTTCATTTTTGTTGGTGGGCAAATAGGCGGCGCAGCGGGCGTGTTGATTGGCCAGGCCCTGGGCGGCGTACTGTTTGGTTTAGTCGGCTTTTGGCTCGCCTACAGGCTGGTCAATCGATATGAAACGGGCAAAGCGGACCCTGAAAAAGGGTTCAAGTTCGAGCTTTGGCGACAGCGTTCTGAGACCCCGTTCAGCTCACCGAGACACTAAATAGCCTGCGCCGCTTTCCAGGCTTTGGCACTGCGCGCAGCCTCGGACTGGGCCTTCAGGAAAGCCGAGAAAACGCCGAGGCCTGTGTTGGGATCAAAACCGTCGCCCATGCGCAGGATTTGCTCATAGTACCAGGCTTGAACGCCGAACCCGTTTATGGCTTTCAACAATCCGATGGGCGAAGCCGGGCCGAGAAGTCTGGTCGGGCCAAGCTTGAGCCGTTCTTCCCAACGCGCAGCTTCTGCAATTTCACCCGACAGCAGTTTCATCGGAATATCGGTGTCCACACAAAGCGGGCGCCCAAGGCCAATCAGATCCGTTTCGCCGGTCGTGAGCGCTTCATCCATAGCGAGGCGAGAGCGGAACCCGCCAGTGACCATGACCGGCATCATTGCACGCGCCTTCACATCCTTGGCATAGGTGAGAAAATAGGCCTCACGTTGACGCGTGGTTTCCGCCATCTCTGGATCAGGTGCGTCCAGCCCATCCTGGCCCATCATGCGCGGCTGCTCGTAGGACCCGCCGGAAATTTCTAGCAAGTCGACCGCCTCCGCGTTCAACATATCGACCACTTTCAGGCAGTCGGCATGGGTGAACCCACCGCGCTGGAAGTCGGCTGAGTTCAGCTTCACCGAAACTGTGAAATTCTTACCCGTGGCATTGCGCACCGCCGAAACACATTCGCGCAACAGCCGAGCCCGGTTCTCCAAGGGTCCTCCCCAGCTGTCTTTTCGACGGTTGGCGAGCGGGTTGAGAAAAGATGAGATCAGATACCCATGGGCAGCGTGGACCTGCACACCGTTAAATCCAGTCTCTTGGGCAACCCGGGCCGCATTGGCAAACGCTGCCACGACGGCGCGGACCTCATCGGCCTCCATTTCCCTCGGTGGCGCAAACACCTTTCCGGGCAAGTTGAGGGGCACAGCGCTTGGCGCCGAAGGGCGCGGATTCACAGCCGCCGGGGTTTGTCGTCCGCCATGGCTGAGCTGCATGATCACCGGCGCGCCATGGCGCTTGGCTGCCTCAGAAAACGCTTCAAGGCTTGCGCGGGCGACGGCGTCCGTGCTGTCATCAATCACCACATTGCGCGGCTTTTCCAGGTGTTGGCGATCCACTTGAACATTGCCGGTGAGCATCATGCCGATCCCACCCTCAGCCCAACGATTGTAGAGCCGCTGGTGTCGCTCCGTGGCGCGGTTTTCGGGATCAGCGAGCCCTTCGGTCATGGCCGCTTTGGCCAAGCGATTGGGGAGGGTCAGGCCCGAAGGCAGTGTCAGCGGAGACTCAATGTTGATCATCGACAACGAATATGGTGTTCCGGCCAATCCGTTAAGCGCAATTTAACCGAGGCAGATTGGGGTCACAGACAAGTATGGAGACCTCGACCATGTCGCGCGACATTCTCACAGAGATCATCTACGCCCATCGTTGCCGCTCAACCCACCATTACATTGTGGTTGATGCGCTCGCCCATCTGACGGGACCAGACGCTGACACCTGGAGGGACCTGTTCCTGGTGGAGCACGCCTCGTTGCTGCGCGGCGCCAAAGCCCCAGACGCAGAGTTCAAGGACTTCAAGAACCACGTGCTTCATGTTGGCGGTGACAAGGAATGGGGCGGCGCACGCGGGGCCGCAACCGAATGGTATGATCGCGCTGTCGATGCGCTGAAGGCCAGGAAGTGGGTTGCCGGTGCCTATGCACTTGGCGTTCTGAGCCATTACTATGCCGATCCGCTCCAACCGTTCCACACCGGCCAGACCGAAGAGGAGGGCATCCTTCACGGCGCGCTGGAATGGAGCTTGTTCAAGTCCCGCCCGGTGTTGAAACAGCGGATGGAGTCGCGTCCTGCTGCCACAGTTCATGCTGGAACAGACTCTGGTTTTGTGTCCGACATGGTGCGGGCCGGAGCTGGTGCCTCTTTCCCGCACTACCAGACCTTCATCGACCACTATGACATTCACGCAGGCAAAAAACGACCGGAAGATGGGCCTGACGATGTGCTTTTGGATGCCGCTGCCGATTTGCTCAACCATGCCATACGCGGCGTAGCGCTGTTGATGAGCCGCGCCATCGAAGACGCTGGTGTAAAGCCGAAGACCGTCAGCACAAGCTTGCCCACGTTTATGGCTCGCCTTGATATTCCTGTACGCAAGATGCTGAAAAAGATCGACGATGCTGGCGCGCGCCGAGAGATTGAGGCCGCCTACAAAGAATTTGAAGCAACGGGGAAAGTGATCAAAGCGCTGTCTGATGATGATGCTGAAATCCGCGCTCTCCACGCCAAACAAGTTGCTGGCCGAGACTTGAAAGATCTGGATGCTCAAGCCCCGCAACCCACTGGCAGGAAATTCGAAGGTCGC
>JBCCAA010000013.1:0-50036 GCA_039815055.1 Pseudomonadota bacterium
CGAAGATCAATGAGCTGAAGATCTGCCTCAGCAAAACTTTTGAGCGTGCCAAGCGGTTCGGCGTCGACTTCGCCAATCGCGTCCACACCGAGGCGGCCAGCGAGCAAGGTTCCATGAACATCCAGGGGCTGGGAAGCGCTATTCACAATCGCGCGCAGCAAATCATCAGGCGCCGTGCTCTCCACCGCCATGCGGCGCGCCTCTATATTCAGCAAAATTCGCCCTTCGATATCGATGGCCGAGTTAAGTTCGGGCAAGACGGCGAACTCCGGCAAGATCATTGCGTCATGCAGACCCGCTTCATCTAAACGCTCAGTCCATGCCGCCATCAGCTTGCTGGAGCACACCAGAATGGTGCGCTGATCATCATCGCCTTTTGGTGAGAGAGCCACATGAAGCGCCTCTACGGGCTCAGCAACATCATCTTCTATAGAAAAAGCAGCGGCTTTGCGCGCTTCACGCTCGCGTCGCGCAGGAACCGAAGCGTTGTGGGATGCGACATCAATGCCGGGCACAAAGACGACCACGTCGTCACTCGCCTTCAAGCCAGCATCTTCCAGAGGTACAATTCGATCGACGCCGCCCTTGGACACCAAGACCTCGATATGACCATCAGGGCGGTCCTCAAATCTCGCATAAATACGCCGCGCCATTATTCGTCTCCGTATCGGCGCCAGACAAGCGCACCGCGGCCTAAGTTGTCGACCTCGTACAGCAGTTCAAATCGGGTCGCCAAGAGTGAAAGTGAGACGGTGCCGTTGATTTCGAAATAGGTAGAAACAACATCTATGGATGCGGGATCGCGATAGGACTCTTCGATAGCAGATACCTGTTCCGCTTCCAGGAACTGCTCAACCGACTGCCATCCGCCCAAAGGTCGATCTTCCACGAGACGGCGTGCCACCTCGGGCTGAATTTCCTCGCTGAACAGGCTGACCAGAAGGGGCGCTGTCTCATCGGTTAGCGTGTTGAGGTTGAGAACGGACTGGTCTGTAGAGTCGCGCACGCAAACCAGTCGTCGCACCGCCTCGTAACGCTCTGGTGTGAACGGCCCGATCGCCAAAAGCTCGCGTACATTTTCAAGCGGCCCAGCGGCGGATCGGTAGGCTGGCTCCAGCGCGGTGTAGTAGGTGTCTTCTGCGCCATTCGGCCGACTGAGCGTGTCGCTGTCGATCCAGTCTGCAATAGACTCCGCCATTTGGTCCGTTTCGTAAGCCCCAAATCCTTGGGCCTCAAACAGGAGCTTGAGCTTTGTAAATTGGGCGTTTTCGACAATCCAGATCTCGTCTTGCCGATCGGCAAGGGCGTTGAGATTGAAACAATTGGAGGCATCATCGAGCTGGGCAACAATTACACCTTCATCGATTGGGAATGTGATTGGCGCACCCACCCATGGCGTGTTGTCTGCCAATCGTCCTTCTGTGAGCTGGAGCAGCTCTGATACCAGAGACGACCCAGCTGCTTCGGCGGATCGGGTGTACCAGAACGCCACGGAACGATCATTTGTAATGCTGGCAAGTCTCGTTGCACGAGCAATGGCTTCTACAGCGATCAAGGCCGCAATTGACATGGCCGCGACCACCATGAGGATCGAAAGCAACGCGGCGCCGCGCTCTGAATCTGAAGGCTTTCTCGCGATGAACATCATTGTCCTGCTCCCCCAGCCAGGAAGCTCTGGGTGAGGCTGGTGCCATCGCGCCAATCAAAGGATACCTCTATGAGGTCGACCATGTCCGCCTCAGGCGTGTCCCCCGGTTCGAGCCAGACATCGTACCAGACATCTTCGTCGAAATAGCGCACGACCATGGAGTCAAAGCTGTCAACGACGACACGTTCGCTGGTCGGGGTGGAGGGGCCAGGATCAGGGGCTGTATAGATTTTGCGGACAAGCGCATTACCGCGCCGATGATATTCGACCCGAATTAGGTCACTGCGGAGCAGCGTCTCATCTCCGTTTCTCGACCATCCTCCGCGGACGAACGCCAGAACCACGCCATCGCGGCTACCATCCGACCCGATCAAGGCGCGTGGACGATCTAGCGTAGACGGCCCGCGGCTCGCGCGTGTGGTCATTGCTGCGAAATCGTCACGCATCAGGGCGCTTGCGACTTCCAGTTCGCGAATATCTTCGGCCAGACCGTTGACCTGTTCCGCGCTGTTGATTGTGCCCAACAGCAAACTTCCCCCAGCTGTAGAGAGCGTCGCAACGACGAAAAGCGCCACGAGCGTTTCCATCAGCGAGAAGCCGGAATCGCGTTGAACCTTCATTGCGTGCCATCCTCTCGAAGCGAAGAGAGCTCGACTAGCACCTGGCCACTTTCGGGGTTCGAAACGGTCACGGTGATTTGTAGCAGCCCGGCTGTAGCAGGAGAAACCGCTCGGCTCCAATCCAGCTCCAGGCCCAGTTGCTCATCGCGACCCGCGGTTGTGCCGCGTTGAAGCGGTCTGCGTTGCGCAATCGATTCTGAGAGAATGTTTGACGCCATCACGCGTGCAGCAAATCGCTGTTCTAGCGCGCTCGCTGTCCGCACACTCTGAGCCGACACCTGCATCAGCCCGACGGCGGCGAGCGAAAACACGGCGAGTGCAGCCAGCACTTCAACCAGAGTGAATCCGGCCTCATCTCGCAAAGCTCTCCTCCAGACTAACATTTGTCCCGGCATCAATCGTTACGTCCAACGCGCCTCCGGACCCTTCAAACCGGAGCCTGGCAGGGGTCGCGCTGCCGATTGGATCGAGTACGATTTCCGGGACCCATTGGGCCTGATCCACATCAACACCTTCAACGCTCAGAACCATGTTCTGAGGAATCGTCACACGCGCTTGCGGAAGAGGCATCCATTTGCCAGATACAAGATGCACCACTGTGAGCTCGGACACGCCGATGTCGATTCCGTGGGCCACGCCGCTTATAACGGCCAACTCTGACGCACTGGATAGCGTTTGAACCAGATCATCGGCTTTACGCTCCACGTCGCTGCTGGTTCTTGGCGCTGTCATCAAAATGAAACTCGACACCACGCCAATGATAAACATCACGATCATCAACTCCGTCAGGGAGAACCCAGCGTCGTCATCAGTGAGGCTCTGAGGATCAGTAACCTTCAAGCTCTGCATCGGATTGCCAGTTGCCAACATCTGCATTGTCGTCCTCGCCGCCCTCTGTGCCATCAGCGCCAAAGGAAAACAGATCATACGCTTTGCCAGAGCGGCGACCGGGCGCTTCGTACTGATAGGGATTGCCCCAGGGGTCGAGTTCCAGCTTGCTGACATAGCCGCCGCCCCGGTAGCGCACTTCATTCACCCCTGACGGCATCTCAACGAGTGCGCGCAAGCCCTGATTGGCTGACGGGTAAACGCCAATATCCAGATTGTAGAGCTGTAGAGCACTGTCCAGCCGCTGGATGTCTGCGCGTGCCTTTGCATCGCGTGATTGACCGAAAATGCCGCCGGTGGAGACGATGATCATCGTCGCCAGAAGACCCATAATAAACACAACGATCATCAGTTCGGTCAGGGAAAAACCAGCATCCTTATAAGGTTTTTGCTGTTCAGTTTCACGATCCATGGTCGGTTCCTGCTATCCTAGTGCGATGGAATTGAGCTGCATGATCGGCAGCATGATTGACAGCACGATGAGCCCGACAAGCCCGCCGAGCACAACGATGATCAAGGGTTCAAGCAATCCGAGCGCGACCTGGGCACTGCTTTCGAATTCGCTTTCAAGAAAGTCCGCCGCGCGATTCATCATGCCCGGCAAATCCCGGCCCTGCTCTCCGCTCGCGGCCATGTGGATCATGATCGGCGGGAATGCTCCAGTCCGACGCATGGCCCCTGCGAATGAGCCACCTTCGCGGACGCTTTCAGAGACTGATTGAGCGGCCCGAGCGAACACCTGATTGGTCATCGCTGCCTTGGCGCCCTGAAGAGCGTCCAGAACCGGCGCGCCGGACGCCGACAGGGTGGCGTAAATCCGAGCAAACCGAGCCGAAAGAACCGTGCGCTGCATGGATCCGATGAACGGCAGCGCAAGCACCGTCCGGTCTAGATTGAGCCGCATTGCCTGGTTTGACAGCAGACGACCCAGGACCAGCGCACCGATAGCGATGGCAATGGCAACCAACCAACCCCAATCGCGTATAAATCCGGACGCGCCCATCACCATCCGCGTGAGAAATGGCAATTCGTTGCCGCCCATCAGATCGAATTGTTCAACCAGGCGCGGCACAATGAAAATCATCAACGCCCCAACCATCAAAAGCGCCATGACGGCCAGCACGGCAGGATAAATCAGCGCTGATTGCACCTGGCGGCGTAGCCGATAGGTGCTTTCCAGATACTCGGCCAGGCTCTCTAAAACGAGGCCAAGTTGACCAGACGCTTCTCCGGCCGCCACCACGGCGCGATAAAGCTGTGGGAATGCCTTCGGCGCCTCGCTGAGGGCGTCGGCAAATCTGGCACCTTCCATGACTCGTGACCGTGCACCCAGCATCAATTTGCGAACCCGGGCATCGCCGCCCTCTCCTGCTGCGGCGCGCAGGGCTTCCTCTACCGTCATGCCCGATTGCAGCATTACGGCGAGCTGACGTGTAAGCAAAGCTCGCGACTTCGCGCTGATCCCGCCCCCAAATCGGTTTTTGCCTTCGCTTTCGCCGCGCGTCACCTTCACATCCAGCGGCGTCAGTTGGCGCATCCGCAATTCCTTGCGGGCGGCACGCGGGCTGTCGGCTGTGACTACCCCTCGGGTCTGCTTCCCTTCGGCAGACAGGGCAGTGTATTCAAACGCCGCCATCTTTACGGGCCTCCAGGCGACAAACGCGCAGCACTTCTTCGATGCTCGTCAAACCGTCAAATACAAGACGGCGACCATTTTCGAACAGCATATCATGCTCGTGAAAAGCGTGTTTCTCGATCTCTTCTTCCGTCGCGCCGCTATGGATTAATTCCTTCACGCGTCCGTCGATTACGAGCAACTCATAAACACCCAGACGACCATCGTAACCCGTATGGTTACAAGACATGCAGCCCTTGGCACGGGCTATATTCAGCTCAGTTCCAGGCGCCAGACCCAGCATGGCGATTTCACCTGCATCTGCAGGACCAGTTTCCCTACAGTGGTTGCAAAGCTTGCGCACGAGCCGCTGAGCCAAGACGGCGCGCAGTGTCGAAGCCAGAAGAAAACTCTCAATATTCATATCCCGCAACCGCGTGATCGCGCTGGCTGAGGAGTTGGTATGGAGCGTGGAAAGGGCGAGGCGACCGGTCAGGGCAAATTCCAGCGACACGTCTGCTGTTTCACTATCCCGAATCTCGCCGACCATTACGATGTTGGGATCGTTCCGGAGGATAGACCGCAAGGTGGCCGCAAAGGTAAGACCGACCTTGTGGTCCATTTGCGTCTGACTGACACCGTCAAGACCATATTCCACCGGGTCTTCGAGTGTCATGATGTTCACATCGCCGGTATTGAGCCGCGACAGCGAGGCATAAAGTGTTGTGGTCTTACCCGAGCCCACAGGGCCGGTGACAAGGATCACGCCATTCGGCTGGCCCAATACATCGCTGTAACGAGCCAACGTGGTCGGATCCATGCCCAATTCATCCAATCCGATCAGGGCATTGCGGGAATCCAGCAGGCGCAAGGCGACCCGCTCTCCATATCGAGTTGGCAGCGTTGCGACCCTCACATCGATTGAGCGACCGCCAAGCGACAGAGAAATGCGCCCGTCTTGCGGCATGCGCTTTTCTGCAATATCGAGCCGCGCCATCACCTTGATCCGCGAGACTAGCGGGCTGGCCAGTTTACGTGATGGCGTTAGAACTTCGCTGAGCGAGCCATCGATCCTGTAGCGGATGGAGAGCTTATCTTCGAACGGATCTATGTGGATATCCGACGCCCGGCGTTTGACTGCCTCATAGATCAATCCATTGATGAGTCGGATGACAGGCGCGTCGTCATCGCCATCGAGAAGGTCTGCGGTCTGCGGGATGCCGTCTACGAGACTTTCAAGGTCTGCATCCATGGCCGCTTCAGCTTCATCACCATCCAGCCCCGTTGAGCCATAGACATCAGACAGATGGCGTTCGAAATCCTGGACAGACAGGGGCTCAAGACTGAACCCTCTCCCGAGCGCGCGGCGAACCTCAACCAGTGACAAGGGATCGGCCCCAGCACGCACACCAACGGTAAGCCCGCTGTCGCGCATCAGCGGGACAACGCCCTTATCTTTGGCAAAGGCATAAGTAATTTTGGGTTCAGGCGTTGAGTCTTGCATCACCCTCTACTCTACACGGAAAACGGCCTTGCGTCAGGAACCGCTTGGAATGGGCGGCTGACTGCCGAGCACTTCATTGATGAACGCATCCAGCGAGGAGTCTCCGTCTTCTCCATTGAAAATTTCTTCGGCGCGCACGTAGCGATACTTCTGCGCTGTTACTGAAGCCGCATCATCACTATCGCGGACAATCGTGGGTTTGATGAACACCACAAGATTCGTGCGGTCATAAGATGTGCCTTCAGACCTGAAAAGGCGCCCAAGTCCAGGAATGTCGCCAAGTATCGGTACTTTGGAGTTCACGAGGCTTTCAGACTGCTGCACCAGGCCGCCCAAAACAATGATTTCCTCGTCGTCGGCTAGCACGCTTGTCTGGATCGTTCTGGTATTGAGGATCAAATCCTCGTTTCCGGAGCTGAGGAACGTGTCAATGCTGGAAACTTCCTGGAATATCTCCAACCTGACACTGTCATCATCGCTGATCTTTGGCGTAACATCGAGCTTTACACCGATGTCTTCGCGTTCAACGGTTCGGAAGGGGTTCTGATTGTTGGAACCAAGCGCTTCACCTGAGGTGAGCGGCACATTCTGGCCGACCAGCAAGGACGTTGTGGCATTGTCCAGTGCCATTCCGAACGGTGTCGACAGGATCCGGCTTTCAGAGTCACGCTCGATGGCATTCAGGATAACACCGAACAGCGTGTCCCCATCCTGGCCAAAGCCACCGGCCAATGTGCCATCAGCTGCGAGCAGAGAGTTGACGGCTGCGGTCTCAAACGCGTTGGATGATGAATCCGAACCTCCATCGTCTCCTGTTAATCCGCCACCGGTCAGAGCGCCCGCCAATGCAAGAAGGTTGGGTGAGGACCGGCTGAAGCTGGTCGACAGAAATGGCGTTGATGAATTGCCGGTGCCAGACAGAAGGAACTGAACACCCAATTCACGGGCCGTATCATCGGACATCTCCACGATGATTGCCTCAACGAGAACCTGAGCGCGCCGGCGATCCAGCGCGTCGATCACCCGCTCCATGGCCAGAAGCGTCTCGTAGCTGGCACTGATCACAAGCGAATTGGTCGGTTCGTGGAAATCCACAGTCGGCAACACCACGCTGCCATCGCCCGGCGCGCGTTGCGCCGCCATAGTGGCACCAACCTTTTCAAGTATCGGAACAATGCCGGAAGCGTCAGCATTGTTGAGTTTGACGATGCGGAGATTGTCGCGAACCGGGTCCGTGGCATCCAGTTCGAGCGCCACATTCATGGCGCGCGCCACTGACATGTCGTCGCCGCGCAAGATGATGGAATTGGACGTATCAGACGCGACTGCCGTCAGGCTGGTTGCAGGGTTTTCATTGTTTCGCGAGCCCTGGAGCTGGTTCAGAATCTGCTGCATTTCGGCAGCGGGTACATTTTGGAGGGCAACTGTTTCAATAACGCTGCGATCTTCGTCCAGGCTGCGCACAAGGGTGCGAAGCCGGTCCATGTTTGAGGCATAGTCTACGACGACCAATGTGTTTGAACGCGAGTTCGCGACCACCTGCCCCTGGGCGTCGACCAACGGCTTGACCATTTGGGCAGCTTCAACGGCGTTGAAATTGTTGAGACGGATGATCTCTGTGATGAATGTGTTCTCTGTGCTCGCCCGCGTGCCGGCTTCACCTACAGCCGCTTGCTCTGGCACGATACGATAGGTATCGCGTCCCGCTGGCACAGCGGCAAATCCATGGACGCGCAAGGTCGACAGGAAAACATCAAACACTTCGTCGGTCGACATCGGTGTCTGGCTCGTCACCGTGACGCGTTTGGTCTTAACATCAGGATGCACAACAAACGTGAATCCTGTGACCATGGACACGTCTTCGATCAGTGCGCCGATTTCGACATCATCCAGATTGAGGATGTGGCGCGCCGCTGAAGGGCTTTGCATCTCTGCGTAGGTAAGCGGGGCAGTTGTTGCAGAAAACGCGGCCGCGAGCGCCAATTTTCGAAAGCTGCTCATGGGTTTCGCTCCTCAAAAACGATCGTCAATTGTACCGTTTGCGAACTTCTGCGAACGGCCATGTTTATTCGATCTGCACTCAAGATAATGTCTGAGAGCCGATCATAATCCAGATCTGCTGCGGGAACACCGGCAACAGAGACAATGTAGTCGCCGTCATTGATGCCAGCCGATGCCAAAGCGGCTGGATCTCCGAGGGCGCGGAATCGCCAGCCATCCGGGCTCGCGGTTCGCTCAATGCGCACAGACCCAAGAAGGCTTTCGAAACTCGGCACGCGAAAGACCGACGGTTCGATCACTTCGCGGTCCGTGAGCTGTTGGGATATGGACTCTTCGCCGTTGATTACGTTTAGCGCGCCATCGCGCCCTTCCCGGAACAGGCTTTCAAACGTTCCATTCTTGTCGAGGATAATCCGATCAGACAGAATTCGGGACAGGACCACACCATCAAGTATTTCATCACCTTCAGCGTAGAGAGACTGGCGATTGTCCGGCGTCACAATCGTTGCGGCTGCAAAGCCGTCTCCGGTCACGGCCCGAATTCCGCGTAGGCTCAGATTTAGAGATGTCTGGGGCACGTCGTCCACGACGGGCACCGTCGCGATAACATCGGATTCAGCAAAAGGGTTCAGGGACGACAGCAGTGTCTTGTCTATTCCTGTGAGCGCAATGCGTGACGTCCAGTTCGATTGAATAGCAGGAGACAACGTAATCGGTCTCACGCCATGCTCTGGCGTAGCGATCAACCAAAACAAACGGCCCAGCAACACTCCAGCCGTAATTAGACCCGCCGTTTCAACGATGCGAGTAAGCACTTGGTTCAAGGTGGAGAGCGCGTTTGTTTTCACCCTGATTCCCATAGTATTGCGGCAAGCTCACTGCCTCCGGCTCTAAAGTACTTAGCACATGGTGGAGCATGGCTTCAAAGCGCAGTTTGCGATGATTTGTGTCAATTTGTCGTAACGTCGGCTCGTGACACATTTATTACGCCAGCGTCATCACATGAACCTTGTGAGAAGGTGTGTCGTGAACACCACCTGACTTTACGACAAGACGATGAAAGCTGAAGGAAGCCAGTGCTGATTAGCACCGACTCCTCCAGGTTTCGCGCGTTCAACTGCGCCCGTGATCAGAATGCCCGTTTCAGCGAGATACTAAAGCTGGTACCCGGATCATAAACGTCAACCGGGACTTCAACACCATTGGCTTCCTGGAAAGCCTTGTACTCGGAATTCAGGATGTTCTGCACTTTGATGCTGAAATTGTAGTCGCCCTCTCCGAGGATAAAGCCCTTCCTGTAGACAAAATCCAAGGTAATTGGCGGCTCCTCAACAATAGCTGGCGAGTTGTCGTTGATGGTCTCCACCGAACGGATACGCTCGCTTTGGAAGTTCACGAGCACATTGACATCGGCGTCAGCCTGATCGTCTCGATATCCAAATTGCAGGTTGAACAAATGTTGTGACAGTCCCTGCAACTGACGATTTGGATCGAAGTCAGACTCCCGTTCGGTCACAGCACGGAAGAAGTTGTTCGCAAAATCAACGGCTGAGAGGTCTTCCGGGTTTGAGAAGCCAGCCGGCCCAACAAAGATGCCCGTCTGACCCGGAATGTCGGTGTAAAGATCCACCAAAATTGTGCCGTCGTTTGAACTCAGAAGGTTGCCAAGGTTCGGGATTGCAGTCTGGTCGAGCACAAGGATGGGATCCGATGCATCAATCTCAGAGTCTGAGTAGGTGTAGTTTGTCGTGATCGAGAAGTCTTTGTTCTCGAACACCCCGGCACCAAGCCATTCATGAAGCGGGATGCCTTGCTGGTATTCAAGCTCGAAACCCTGGATCTCGGCGGCCTTGATATTGGCGAACGACACCAGGCGGCTTTCACCCGAACCGACGTTGATCGCTTCAATTGGCTTTTCGAGTTCTTTGTAGAACACACCAGCCGTCAGAAACTGCTCTCTTCCAAAGTACCACTCCAAACGCGCATCATAATTGGTGATGTCGGTAATTTCGAGGAATGGGTTACCGATGAACTGCTCATTGGTGTCGGTGTTGGTGAAGAGACTTGGACCAACCTCCCGGAACTGTGGGCGGTTCACTGTTTCGGAGTAGCCAACGCGAAGCTGAAGGTCGTCTGCGAAGTTCCAGGTCAGTGTTGCTGCTGGCAGCCAGGACGACTCTTCCAGTGGTGGAGTGATGATCCCATTCCCATTCCGGGCGACCCGTGTTTCGATCGCCTGGATAAAGTCCTCGTAGCGCGCACCGGCAGCGATACGCATGAAAGGCGTCAGCTGCGCATCGATTCCCACATAGCCTGCATCAATCTCCTGGGTGGCGACATAGAATGCCGGCGAGTTGTTCGAGCGACCATTCTGGAAGGCCTGTGTGCCATCGTCGAAATACAGACGATAAGCTGAGTCCACTCGGAAATTTTCTTCCAGAGCATCCTGAAGGATGAAGGTATTTGAATCTGCTTCACGGTCTTTTTCCGTATACGCGTAGCCCGCCTTCAACTCGATATCGACGTCTCCCAAGTAAAGAGGGAGCATTGCATCGATACCGAAATCGGTCGCGTCATCATCAATTTCTGAGAACTCGATGGAGCTGCCAGGTGCAATCTCTCGAATGATCGGCGTACCGTTATTGGACTGCTCATATTGTGTGAACACCTGATAGGGTGCATCTCGATTGGCTTCGGAGTAACTGGCGCGCCAGTCAATCTCAAGATCGAGCAAGTCGGGGAAGATATGTTCGCCCTGAACCTGGGTCGTCCAGAGTTGACGTTCAATCCACTCAACCCGCTCATTCAGCAGGTTTGACTCGTCCTGCGAGAAGCCCGTTTCGCTCTCTGTCTTCTTGTCGGTTGAGCGGGTGCCGAAAGCGACGAATTTGAGTTCGTGATTGTCGAGAATGTCGAAACCGACCGAACCATATGCGTTCGCCCCGACCGTATTTGTCGTAACTCGCCGATTGAAGTTGGACAGCGCCCGGAGGTTTTCAAACTCCAGCGTCGTATTGTTCCATACAGCTTCACCAATGCCGCGGTCCGCTTCACGGGAACTGTAGTCATTGGAGTAGGACAACGCACCAAGGAAACCGACAGACAGATCTTCATTGACATCATAGCGGCGACCGACCGAGAGATCTGTGCTCCAATTTGCGGGAACAGCGCCTTCTTGCACCACGAGAAGTGAGGCATCCTGGGTCAATTGAGACGAGAACGCGTTCCGCTCCGACAAAGATAGGGCATTGAAACCACCCTGAGACAGCACGCCTTCCAGACCTGCAGGCAGATCGCGCGTTCCATCGTCGTAACCGAAGAAATCACTATCGCTGCCATCATGCAGCAAGCCATCATCGAACGTCGTTTCGCTGTTTGCGCTGATCGAAAATCCGATATCGAAGAAATTGTTGTCCGGTAAAGCGCGCGTGCGGATGTCAATTACACCGCCAGCGAACTCGCCCGGCTGCTCTGGTGAGAACGTCTTCTGCACCAGGGTGGATTCCAGAACTGACGTCGGAAACAGGTCAAGTGGCGCCACTTTCTTGAGCGGCTCCGGGCTGGGGATGACAGATCCGTTCAACAGTGAACTTGAATACCGCTCGTTCAGGCCACGAACGTACACAAACTTCCCACCAGAATCGATGGAAACACCTGTGACGCGGCGCAAAGCCGACGCCACGTCGCTGTCGCCGCGAAGGGCGAAGTCACCCGCGTCAACGAGACTCGAAACTTCCGATGTTTCGCGTTTCTCGTCTGGAATGAACTGGCCTCGGACGACAACGGGCCCAAGAACCCGATCAGCTTCCTCGGGCGCATCTTGCGAAGCCGGTGGGGCGCTTTGATCCTGCGCCTCAGCTGCCCAAGGCTGCGTCAAAGCCGTAGTCGCAAACAGCGCCACAGCACCGTAGGAGTACCGATTAAACATTTTCTACCCCGAAACCTTTGCGTGCAGGCTCCCAAGCCTGCGGAGAAAATAGGAAAGTGCCCCCCGCAAGATACGGGGGGCATCTGGTTGCCTGGCCTTAGTTGGCGCTGGTCACTGCACCGGTGCTGTCGACCGTCCAGCCGAGGTACCACGTGGTGTTGTCACCCGTTGGAGGCACGCCACCCAGGAAGTTGGCTGCATCGAAGAACGTCTCACCGGTTCCGTTCAGATCGGATGGATCGAACGTGGTGACAGCGGTTTCGTTCGCACCCGGGATCACACCTGCAGTGCGCCCAAAGAACGAAAAGCCGCTCATCGTGTTGGTACCGGCTACGACATTGTCTGCCGCCTGGTTTGCAGCCAGGGCCACTTCAGCCATGTCGCTGTCTGCGACAAACGTCGTGGTTGCATCGATGAACTGCGAATTGATGTTCAGCGTGTCGTTGTTGTAGTTCGTAAGCGAACCACCAGCCACGCCGAGATCGTCATCAATGTCGTATCCAGTTGATGTGTTGACAATGATTCCGTTCACGAAGTCACCAGCCATACCTTCACGGAAGCGAGCACCCGGTGCATCGTTGGTGTCACCGAGAACCGTGTAGTTCGCGATCTGTGGTGTCGACACTGGGGCCTGATCCGGCGCACTTTCTGACCGGTTGTCACCCTCGAAAGCATAGTCGCTCGAGCTGTGTTCAATGATCACGTACTGGGCGTTACCCTGCCAGCCATCGGTCCAGTCGATGCTGTCATCACGCGCGCCGGTTACAACCGCGTACTTGATGTCAGTTGTGCCACCGAAGAACTCGATGCCATCATCGCCATTGTTGTGAACCTGAACGAAGGACACATCCGTGCCGGAACCAGTTCCGTTGAACTGGATACCGTTGGATTGGTCTTCCTCGTTGAGGAAGATGCCGGCGAACTCAACCCGCACATATTGGAGCGTGCCGCTCGTGTCGTCGGCTTCGCCGCCGCCATAGAGGCCAGAGCCACCTTCGCCGTTACGCTCACAGCCTGTCGTGCCAGGTGTGGTCGCATCGTTACAGCGGTTCAGCGGGGCCTTGCCGTTGAGCGAAAGACCCAACCATTGGGCGCTGTCGTCCACATAGTTGGCGGCGCCTGCAACGGCCTGACCGGATGTGAAGACGATCGGCTCTGCAGACGAACCGACTGCGTTGATGGTTGAGCCGCGAGCGACGACAAGGCCGTCAACCGGCGAGTTACCAAAGATGGTCACACCAGGTTCAATGGTCAATTCAGCCTGGGCCGTTCCGGCTGCGTTAGCTGCCGCGCTGCCGCCATCCTGGCCAACAGACACAAGACCGTTCAGGCGGTAGATCACACCGGCCGTAAGCGTTGTGTCCTCAGCGATTGTACCAGCAACGTCGCAGACCTGCTGGCCGCCAAGCTGTCCGCCGGACGTGATGTTCACGCTGCCCGTTGGGCAGTTTCCGGTCGGTGTGGTGGTGCTGCCGTCGCCGAAGATCGAACCTGGACGGGTCCAACCTGCAGCCCAGTTCACGGCTTCGGTTTCTTCAGGGCTGAACGCGCCAATATAGTTGTTGGCTTCCAGCTCTGCTCGGCTCAGCGTGGCGGTGTCGAACACTTCCGTGCCAGCCGTCGCAATGATCGTCACCGGATCAGCCGACACGCCAAGTGCGTTGTCGTTTGCTGTCAGCGTCGCCAATTCAGACTGTGTGACTTCGTCGCCAACGCTGACCAATGCTGTGCCAGCGTTCGTGATGACAAAAATCAGCTCTCCGTTTTCATTGGTCCGCTGGGCATTACCCGTTGTCAGACCCGGGACGAAGCTGAAGCCCGCTGCAACATTGTCGTCATCGACAGACACGTTCATCAGGAAGGGCAGGATCTGCGAACCATCAAAAGCGGTGTCGTCAGACGTATCGTTCGGCGTGCCATTGTCGTCCAGCGTGGTATTGGCCGTTACGTTGGTCGTATTCACGAGGTGAGACTGGATCAGAAGCTGCGTGCCATCAGTCTGGACGTTCTGCATATTGTCCAGGGTTTCCGGATCCGCCACGCGGAGGGCAGACGCCCAGCTGGAAATGATGCCGTTTACGACCGTGCCAGACGTACCTTCACGCAGTCGAATGGCGTTCTCGCCTCCATTCCCTAGGAATGTGAAGTTGGTCACGATTGGGTTGGAGCGTGGCTCACGATCAGCCGCCGAGCGCGAACGGTTGTCCCCTTCGATGGCATAGTCGCCGTCACCCGCGCGCTGGTTGACCAGGGCACGTTGCATTGAACCGGTCCAGCCGTCAGTCCAGTCAATGGCATCATCAGCTGCGCCAGTGATGGCCACATCTGATACGTTTACGGTGCCACCAAAGAATTCAACGCCGTCATCGCCATTGTTGTGAACCTGAACGAAGCTGACGTCTGCCCCGGTGCCAACACCCTGGAAGGCGATGCCGTTGGACTGGTCTTCTTCGGTGTAGAACACGCCGGCAAATTCAACCCGAACGTAGTTGAGCACGGTACCCATGCCATCCGCTGTGTCGCCGCCACCATAAAGACCGGAAGCCGCTTCACCGTCGTCCTGACAGTCAGCCGTGCCAGGCGTTGCCGTGGCACTGTTGCAATTGTTGATCGGCGCGAAGCCGTTGATGACGAGCCCGAGCCATTCTGAACTTGCACCATCATCGGCAGGCAGGACGCCTTCTTCACGCTGCAGTTCATCGAACGATGTGAGAATGATTGGGTTTGACGCATTGCCGTCGGCATCGATGCTGCTGCCGCGATTGATCACGATGCCCGCGGTTGCCCCTTCACCATAAATGGTTGCACCTGGGTCGATTGTCAGAGTGACGCCTGTGCCCGACGTGGCGCCAGAACCGGCATCCTGGCCGATGAACACGGTGCTTTCGAGGTAGTAAGGAACACCTGCAATGATGGTGAGATCTTCAACGACCGGACCCTGCACGCGGACCATTTCAGCGGTTCCGCCGTCATCCTGGGGAACATTGACGATCGTAAGTTCGTTGCGCGCAGCCACAGTCGCTGAGTAGGACGCGGGAACCGTAACGATGGGGTCCGGCGTGGTTGGCGTCGCTGGCGGCGTTGGAGCCGGCGGCGTTGGTGTGCCAGCAAAAACGACCTCGCCGGGCGATGAGATGTCGGTATCCGAACAACCCACCAGGATCACAGCAGCGGCACCGGCAAGCAGTACACCACGCAGAGTGTTTGATTTAATCATTTAGAAGCCCCCTCGATCAGGCTTGGCGAAACACAAAAAGCAGCTTCAAATCGAAGCGCCGACGCCGCGTATTGCACACCTGCATGACAGTCGTATTACAATCCGATTGCTTCTCGCGGGCGACCGGGGGGGCTCTCAATGCATTGTATTTATGATGTTTTTATTGTTCTCCGCCACTCGTCACGTTAATTAACAAAACGAGGACAACACTTCTTCCCGGGCGTCTGCCGCACAAAGGCTGCGTGATGATTACAGTCGCATTCTTCAGAGAATGTAGACGGCGATCAAATCGGAATAGCATCGACATTCAACGCAATGGATATGCGCTGGCGATTGCCGAGATACGGTCGTACGCCGTGACGGAGCCAAGCCGGAAACATAAGGAAATCACCGCGTTGCGTACGAATTTCGGGTTGTACGGGAGCGCCCTGCCCGTCCGTTGATACAAATCTAAATTTCGAGTTGTGCATATAAGCCATCGGGAACCGAGGGTCCTCGAAGTAAAACCTGCCTTCTGAAGATGAAACGTCATCTCCGGTTTCACCACCACCGCCCATGTCGATGTATAGAACGGCGGACCAAAGGTTTCCCGGATGAACATGGATATGATTCGCGGCGCCGGGCCCGGATACGTTCGCCCACATCTGGCACCACCAGTCGAACGCCTCATGGGTCTTGCCCGAAAATGCCGACATACGCTTGGCCATCGCAATCGCTTTTTCGGCCAGTATTCTAGCGGGCAAACCACCCCAGGTGAGCATTTCAGTGTCCGAATGCCAACCGCCGACATTTGACCGCTTCATGCCACCTGGATCAGTTTCCATCTGGTTGAGAATGATGCGTTTCAGATCGTCTATCAGCTGGTCGGACTGCTCGAACTTTGCCATCACGACGGGGGTCTCAAACATGCCCGTCATCTGTGCCTTGATCTTGATGTCCTCATATTCCGACACGCGCACCTCCATCGGTTGAGCGGCTGTCCTGCGCACCGACTCTTTCTGTCGTCAACCGATCAGCATGTCCAAGGCGCTGGCCCAAACCAGCCAGATGGCGGCGCCTAGAAAGGGGCCGAACGCGATGGGCTGGGCCACATTTGCGTGCCGACTTTTATCGCTGAGAATATGAAAAATGCCAGCACAGAACAGAGCCATGGCTGATGAAATCAACAGTATCGGCGGTAGCCCCAGAACGCCGCACCATGCGCCACCGGCAGCGAGCAGTTTGGCATCACCCAAGCCGATTCCTTCGATACCGCGGGTCCGGCGCCAATACCACGCAAGCGCCGCGATGATCCCATAACCAGCCACGGCGCCAGCGGCGGATAGCAGCAAGGCCTGCCAATCTGAAAAAAATGCCAAGACCAAACCCAAAGCCAATAATGGCAGTGTCAGAAAGTCCGGCAACCTTTGATCCCGCGCGTCAATTGCGGATAAGGTGATCAAGCCGAGGCCAAGCGTTCCGGCTTGAATTGGCTGCTCGAAAGCGTTTGCCCTCACCCCCTCTTCCCACAGACTCGCAGCAATGACGACTGACATCCAGGCCCCGCCAAGCGCAAGTCTTTGAGTGCTCTCAAGCGTCACGCCACCGCGCCACTGGCAGCCACACGCTGTCCGCGAAACCACTCTACAAACGCGCCGATGCCTTCAGAAATGGGGGTCGCAGGCGTGTAACCATAATCTGCTTTTAAGGCGGAGATGTCGGCGCAGGTTTCCTTCACATCACCCGGTTGCATGGGCTCAAGGGCGATCCGAGCCTTCTCACCGGTCGCCCTCTCAATTTCAGCAATGAAATCGAGCAACGCTACAGGTTCATTGTGGCCGATATTGTAGATCTTGTGCGGTCGCGCGAGGCCCGCGAAATCGGGTTCGCCCTCAGCAATGGCCGACAATCCGGCTATCGCATCGTCGATATAGGTAAAGTCTCGCTTCATTTGCCCATGGTTGAACACCCGGATGGTCTCGCCACGCAATATGCGGTCGGTAAACATCCAGTATGCCATGTCCGGTCGTCCCCAAGGGCCATACACGGTGAAGAAGCGGACACCGATCTGGCGCAAATTGTAGAGCTTCGCATAAGACTGCCCCATCAACTCGTCGGCGCGCTTCGTGGCGGCGTAAAGCGATACCGGATTATTGATATCGGCGTCTTCGCGGTACGGCACATCCACCGAATTCCCGTAGACCGAACTCGAAGACGCATAGATCAGGAGTGGATTGCGCTCGGCATGGCGGCAAAACTCCAAAATTGACAAATGGCCCGTAAGGTTTGACCGGGCATACGCAAACGGATTTTCGATGCTGTAACGAACACCCGCTTGCGCTGCGAGGTGGACGACGCGGTCGAGCCGGTCACGTTCCGGCAGCGTCATCAGGCTATCATGGTCGGAGATATCAATCTCTTCGAACCGAAACCGCGCATGATGGGCAACTTTGTGAAGGCGCGCGCGTTTCAGGCCGACATCATAATACGCGTTGAGATTGTCGACGCCGACCACGCTATGGCCAGCCTCCAGGAGGCTCAAGGCAATTCTGTGACCGATAAATCCGGCCACACCGGTTACTAGATACAACATGTGCGCTGGGCTCGCTGGCTTCGCGCCTTCCTTAACGGGTGATGATGGCAGTGGAAAGGGCTGGCGGTGCGCGGCTAAACCAAACTCACGACAAGCATATAAAGCGCCCACCATGCTGCAAAGCAGAACACGATGAATGCGCCCAGTACATCACGCATTGAGAAATCCAGATCAGCCTGGGTGATTTCCAATTCCAATCCGGATTGAAGTGATCTCGCAGGAGACGGAACCGCTACATCATCGGGGCCGGCAACCGAAAGCGGCGCACTCACAGATGTGGTCGCCTCGCCATGCGCGACAGGACCGGTTTGCTTTGTTGCGTGTTTGGCCATCTCACCCTCCAACCCGAACAGTCTAGGCGGGGATGGGTTTCGGAAAACCTAAGACAATTTGCAGGTTTAGCTCGCCCCGGTTCCAAACCTTGTCCGGGCGGTAGAGGAAATGGCGCACCAGAGCGGCCACATCACACCGATTGAGGTGGCAAATACGAACCCCTTCCCTGTCATCATGCTCCAAATAGCAATCCCTGCGGGCGCCGCAAAAATCACCAGGGATGCCGGCACCAACTCGCGCAGGCGCCCCCGCGTCCAACCGAACGCCTCCATGGCGACAATCCGATTGTCGCGCACAGAGGCTGCGATCACCGGCAAACTACGCACAATGGCAAAAAGGAAGACCAAACCTGCGAGCCCGAACACGACCATGCAAAGCTGCCAGCCAGGCGTGGATTGGAAAGCCTCCATGGCCGCCGCTTGATCTTCCGCCGAGAAATCAAACCCCGCCCCGGCCATGATCGCTAGGCTCGCAAGCGAACTGCCGAATACAGCCAGCAGGCCTAAAAATGCGAGAATGAGGAGCGTAAGCACCATTGAGACCGCTAATTTAGGAGCTGTCCCAAGGCCACCGCTCCAGGACAGACGCTCCATCCTCAAAACCAGTACACAGGCGGTAATGACAAGAGCTGCAAAAACCACAGCCCCAGCAAACGGCCATGCAAGGCTGCCCGAAACCCGCGCCACGCCAAAGACCGCAAGAACACTTACAAACGCGGTGAGCGGTGCGCGTAACAAGGCGCCAATTGCGTCGTGAACAATGCTGAGGACCATACGAACTCCCTACTGGTCACTTTCACAGGATAGGGCTTACGCACTGACTAACAAGCGGGACACTTGACCCCTATCCGGCCTCGGCGCATGTGAACGCAATGTCAAAATCACCCATTCACATCATCGGCGGCGGACTCGCCGGCAGCGAAGCAGCATGGCAAGCCGCTGAGGCGGGCGCAGACGTCGTGATCCATGAAATGCGCGGCGTCATGGGCACCGATGCACACCAGGGTACCGACCTGGCCGAACTCGTCTGTTCAAACTCATTTCGTTCAGATGACTATGAACTGAATGCCGTCGGCGTGCTCCACCAGGAAATGCGCCTGGCAGGCGGGCTTATCATTTCAGTGGCTGACCAAAATCAAGTCCCAGCGGGCAGCGCCCTTGCCGTTGACCGAGATGGCTTTTCCGGCGCCGTCACTCAGATGATAGAGGCCCATCCTCGAATAGAAGTCCGTCGTGAAGAAATCTCCGGCCTGCCGCCGAGCGATTGGGACAATGTCATTGTCAGTACTGGCCCACTCACTTCGGCCAAGCTCGCCGCTTCAATTGGCGCGCTGACAGGAGAGGCAGATCTAGCCTTTTTTGATGCCATAGCACCCATCATCCATTTCGACTCGATCAACATGGACAAGGCCTGGCGCCAATCGCGATATGACAAACCGGGCCCGGGCGGAGATACCGCAGCCTACATCAACTGCGCGATGGATGAGGATCAATACAACGCGTTCATCGATGCGCTGCTGGCCGGTCCGAAAACAGAGTTCAAGGAATGGGAGCAGGACACGCCATACTTCGAAGGCTGTCTGCCTGTGGAAGTGATGGCTGAACGCGGCCGTGAAACCCTTCGCTTTGGTCCCATGAAGCCTGTCGGCCTGACCAATCCCCATAGTCCTGACACCCGCGCCCATGCAGTGGTTCAACTGCGCCAGGACAATGCGCTCGGCACCCTTTGGAACATGGTTGGATTCCAGACCAAGCTAAAATACGGTGCACAGACGGAGATTCTCCGGATGATCCCGGGTCTGGAGCAGGCACAATTCGCCCGGCTCGGGGGCATACATCGCAACACCTTCTTGAATTCACCGAAACTGTTGGACGGCGAACTTCGCATGAAAGCAGAACCGCGCTTGCGGTTCGCCGGGCAGATCACCGGTGTTGAAGGCTATGTCGAGAGCGCAGCGATGGGCTTGATCGCCGGGCGTTTCGCGGCTGCGCAATGGCATGACGCCACCGCCACTGCGCCGCCCAAGACGTCGGCTCATGGCGCTCTGCTCGCTCATATCACAGGCGATCACATGACGTCGGGCAAATCGTTCCAGCCGATGAATGTGAATTTCGGTCTCTTTCCTGCCCCAGCGCATGTGCCGACACATGATGAGGATGGAAAACGTCTCAAAGGCAAAGACAAAGGTCGCGCCAAAAAACGCGTTCAGGCTGGCTTGGCTCTGGACCATTTTTCGGCGTGGCTTTCTGGCGCCACGGTCTCTATCGCAGCTGAGTAGACTAAACTAAAAAGGGCCGCCCAAAGGCGGCCCAAGGTAGCAAGAAGGACGTTCTCAAGAAGCTTTGGAATTCCACTCGCTTCCCTTGAACACGACCTTTATAGCCCAGCGAACCTGAACGACTGAGACGAAACTCTGTTCATATTCAGTTATTTTTGGTCAGGATCCTCGCCCACTTTACACGCCGAGCGGGTTTTCCGGACCATTCTTGAACGCTTATTCAGACGACTCCGTGAAAATAGCTTCCAGGCTGCGCAAATTCATTCCGTTCTTCAGGTAGTTTGCTGGCGTCAGATTCACCGATTTGATGATTCCCCGCTCTATTTGAGCCGTGCCATCACTCGATTCGGCCGGCACCAGGTCGAAATCGATGATGTTGATACATCCGGTATCCTGTTCGAACCCGGCACTAGCACCAAGCGGAGCGCCAATCACCCAAGACAGAATTAGTCGGTTGATCCCTTCATGGGCCACCAGCAAAGCGGTGTGCCAGCTCGGTCGGGCGAGCAAGTGCTCCATGCCCTCAACAATTCGAGCCATGGCATCGGAAAACCGCTCTCCGCCTTCCAGAAACGTCGCCCCAGGATCGCCAGCACACTCAAACTGGAACGTCATGGTTGCGGCGAGTTGCTCAGCGCTCTTGAAATCGATGTAGCGGCCCGACCGCAGCTCCTCGAAGCGAGTTTCATCTTCAAGTTCGATGTCTTTTGGGTGTTGAGACAAGACGATTTCTGCTGTCTCTCGCGTACGGCTGAGGCCCGAACACAAAGCCAGGTCAAAGTGCACGTCGGACAATGCCAAACCCGCAGCCCGCGCTTCCTGTCGCCCTTGCTCTGTGAGGTAGGCTTGCGATGGGTCGCGCGTGTCGCGGACTTTCTTTGAAGTGTAGTCAACGAAGCCGTGGCGCATGAGATAGATGCGCCGACGTCCGGTCGTTCCGGGTAGTGCACTCACGGTAGATCAACGCCCCATTCTGCAAGAACCGCCTCTTGGTCTGCACCGATTCCCGGCGGGTCGCCCGCCACCGCGCCTGGGGTCACTGAGAATCGCGGCGCCGGCGCGGGTTGCACCACACCGCTTCGCTCTATGAAAGTTTTTCGCGCTTGATTGTGGGGGTGTTTTGGTGCCTCAGCCAGGGACAGGACCGGCGCAAAACAGACATCTGTTCCCTCCATGATCTCGCACCATTCATCTCTCGACTTTGTAGCAATGACCGCCGTGACCGCCTTCTTCAGGTCCGGCCATCTGGATTTGTCCAATTGGTTCGTGAAGCCGGCGCCCTCAAGGTTGGCTTTCTCGACCAGCAAAGCGTAGAATTGTGGCTCGATTGACCCGATCGAGATGAACTTGCCATCAGCACACTTGTACGTGTCGTAGAAATGCGCGCCGCCATCCAGAAGATTGGCCTCGCGATCATCGGTCCAGATGCCTGACGCCATCATGCCGAAGAACATGGCCGACAGGGACGCCGCTCCATCGGTCATCGCACAGTCGATAACCTGACCCTCCCCTGTTCCACGCGCATGAAGAATTGCCGCGAGCAGACCGAAGGCGAGATACATCGCACCGCCGCCATAATCCCCAACAAGATTAAGCGGCGGCGCCGGGGGCTCTCCGTCTCTGCCCATAGCGCCCAATGCGCCCGTCAGCGCGATATAGTTGATATCGTGACCAGCGGCATGCGACAGCGGCCCGGTTTGCCCCCAGCCCGTCATCCGGCCATAGGCCAGGCTGGGGTTGCGCTTCAATACAGTATCGGGACCGAGACCCAACCGCTCCATCACACCGGGGCGAAACCCTTCGATCAGGCCGTCGGCTTTCTCTATCAGCCGAAGCGCCGCCTCTTGACCATCCTCAGATTTCAGATCCAGTGCAATCGAGCGACGTCCGCGCGCGGTAACATCTGCAGCATGTCCTGGGCGCTCAGGCCCGGCGCGGTCGATTCGCACCACATCTGCGCCCAGATCAGACAGCAACATTCCGCAAAACGGCCCAGGCCCTATCCCGGCAAACTCAACGATTTTGAGACTTTTCAAGGGACCACTGCGCATCTTCGCCTCTCCAATTGTTCTTTCAACACATCCTTAAGGCGCAGAAGGCCATTTGGAACCCGTACCTTAGCGTAACCAGGGGCCGGTTCATTGATTTCAAACGCACAATTCGATGCGCCGCAAATTGAAGTGCTGGCTGAACGTCCGCGTTTGGACATGTTGTTGTCCAAGCTCGCCGTATCGGGATTTCGTCCGTTGCGTGCAGACCGCGCGAACCTCTCGATCAGCCGCTTACCTTTGTTCATTGACTGCGAAGCCGACACGGAGCTGGCTTGGGGCGAAATCGCGAGTCCCAACCGGTCCATTGTCTTCCTTTCGCCGAACGACGCCACCCGAACGCAACTTTCAGATGCGCTGTTTGTCTCCAGGTTGACCGAGCTCAGCGGACTGCGTGAAAGATTGGCGCTGCGCCGCCGCGCGAATCTGCGCGATGACGAAGATCGTATTCGCAGGGAAACGCTCGCCGCATTTGGTGAGCCACTCCAATCCATCGAGGACAATAGATCGAGCCCGCCCGCAATCTTGTATGTTGGTGAAATCAATCGCCATTTTACAGCTCTGAAGAACGGCCTTGAAGACATGGGGCTGAAACTTTCGGCCTGCCTGTCCATGGCTATGGCTGCGCGGCATGTTGAAACTGGAACGTGGCGGGGCATCGTGCTCGACCCTACGCTGTTGATCGGTTCACCGGCACATGTAACCGAGATGATGGAGGACCATGCCGACCTGTTCCTAGCCTCGCTTTCGACAAACAAAACCGGCACAGAAGACCTGCCTGACATATTGGATGATAGGTTGTCCTGGTCCGACGGCCTGGATGTGATCGCACGTCGCGTCAGCAAACTCGCAGGCCAGTCACCTCTCGTTGCCCGGTCTTTGACAAAGCTTACAAGCCGCGTGTTCGATCCCGCGACAGGGCTTTTGACGGGCGACTTTTTCAAAGCCCACCTGGAGCGCCAGGTTCAATCTTGCCGGGCGGGCGAAACACCACTGACCATTCTGAACCTCAGGCTGCGCAACGCCGCCGTTTCCGAAATGAAGCCACTCGCCGATAGCCTTACGGGTCGTCTTCGAACGACCGATCTAGCCTGCCGACACGGCAAGGACTGCCTTCTGATTTCGCTGCGAGATACGAACTATGTCGGCGCAGCGCGTCTCGCCAATCGTCTGATCCAAGGCGCACCACCGCAGCTACAGGACCGGCTTTTGTGGCGCGTATCTGAGCTGCGAGATGGACAGACGTCAGATGGGTTGGTCGCAACCGCGCTAAACGGTCCCTATTCCCGGCCGATCGCTGCCTAGGCAGCCTCTGACAGTTCTTCCAGCATGGATTTAACCTGCCGCGTTCTTTGGGGCGCATCGCTGGCTTTAATGTTCACGACAAGCTTGTTGTCCGGGCGTAGTTTCAACTGGTTCGGTCGAGCCTGGACCAACCGCATGAGGTTGGCCGGCTCGATGGGCGTGTCTTCCCGGAAGGCAAAAACAGCGCCCTTCGGACCTGCATCCAGCTTTGAAATGCCAAGGCCCTTACAAACCGCTTTGATGCTGGCCACGTCTAGCAAATGCTTCGTCGCTTCTGGCAGAGGTCCAAACCGGTCGATGAGTTCAGCGGCGAACGCTTCACGGCCTTCTTCTGTGTCGATATTTGCGAGACGGCGATACAGCGACATGCGGATGGCGAGATCGTCGACATAGTCTTCCGGGATGAGAACCGACATGCCGAGATTGATCTGTGGTGACCAATCATCGGCAAAACTGTCGTCATGGCCCGCGCCTGACTGTAGCGCGTTGACGGCGTCTTCCAGCATCTGCTGGTAAAGCTCAACGCCGACCTCGCGCACATGTCCCGACTGGGCATCGCCAAGCAAGTTCCCTGCCCCGCGCATATCCAGATCGTGACTCGCCAGTTGGAAGCCCGCGCCCAGACTATCGAGCGATTGCAGCACGCGCAGGCGCTTCTCAGCGGTCTCGGTGATCACCTGGTCGCGCGGGGTGGTGAAATAGGCATAGGCGCGAAGCTTGGAGCGTCCGACACGACCGCGAAGCTGGTAGAGCTGTGCCAGTCCAAACCGGTCCGCTCGGTGGATGATCAGCGTGTTAGCGCGCGGGATGTCCAATCCGCTTTCGACAATGGTGGTCGACAGCAGCACGTCATACTTGCCTTCATAAAACGCGGTCATGATGTCATCGAGTTCACCGGCCGGCATCTGCCCATGGGCAACAACAAAGCTGACTTCCGGCACTTGTTCACGCAGGAAGGTTTCCAGTTTGTCGAGATCGGCAATCCGCGGCGCAACATAAAACGCCTGTCCGCCGCGGTACTTCTCGCGCAGGAGTGCCTCGCGAACCGTCACCGCGTCAAATTCAGTGACGTATGTGCGTACGGCCAGTCGGTCCACGGGCGGCGTCGCGATGATTGAGAGATCTCGGATACCAGTCAGCGCCATTTGCAGCGTTCGCGGGATCGGCGTGGCTGAAAGCGTCAACACATGCACATCGGCTTTGAGTTCTTTGAGCCGTTCCTTGTGCTTGACCCCGAACCGCTGCTCTTCGTCCACAATCAACATACCAAGACCGTCAAACTCGACCGATTTCGCCAGCAGGGCATGGGTGCCGATAACGACGTTCACCGTTCCAGACTTGAGGCCCGCGCGCGTTTCAGCGGCATCTTTCGCCGTGACGAGGCGCGACAGCTGTCGTACTTCAAGCGGCCAGGCCGCCAGGCGCTCTGAAAACGTTGCGAAATGCTGGCGCGCCAGAAGCGTGGTCGGGGCAATCACGGCCACCTGCATGCCGCTCATCGCGGCCACGAAGGCAGCACGCAGGGCCACCTCTGTCTTGCCGAACCCGACATCGCCGCAGATGAGCCGGTCCATGGGCTTGCCCGATGTCAGATCGGTCAGAGCATCGTCAATGGCGTGGAGCTGGTCATCAGTCTCCTCATACGGGAAGCGCGCTGCGAACTCTTCATAGAGGCCATGTCCAGCATCGGCCGTTTCGCCCTTGCGAAGCTCTCGCTGGGCAGCGATCTCCATGAGCTCAGCCGCCATTTCGAGGATACGCTTCTTCGCTCTGGCCTTGCGCGACTGCCAGCCTGCACCGCCCAGTTTGTCCATCGCTCCGGTGGCATCTTCGCTGCCATAGCGACTGACCAGATCGATATTCTCCACGGGAAGGAAAATCCGGTCACCGCCTGCATATTCCAGTTCAAGGCAGTCATGGGGCGCGCCGGTGACATCGAGCGTTTTCAAGCCCGCATACTTACCGACGCCATGATCAACATGGACGATCAGGTCGCCCACCGATAGAGCAGCCGCTTCGGCGATGAAGCCGGCTGATTTTCGGCGCCGGCGAGGCGCCGCGAGACGGTCGCCCAGAATATCGGCTTCCGCAATTACGGCGACGCCGCCATACTCAAACCCGTTTTCCAGCGGTAGCTCAGTGACGCAAAGCCCCGACTGCTTTGCCGATTCTAGAGAAAACGCGGTTTCAAGGTCATCCAGTCCGTGGTCCTCCATCACCGACAATAGCCTGGACGCCGAGCCCTCACTCCAGGCGGCCAGTACAACAACCTGGCCGCGCGCCTTTAACGCCCCGATGTGTTCGGACACTTGCTCAAAGACGTTCACATCGGGACGCGCCCTTTCTGGAGCAAAGCTGCGCCCCATACTGCCGCCCAGGCGACGCGAATCATCAAGAGGTGCCGGAGAAAACCGGGCTACGGCAAACCCGCCAAGCATCGTCTCCAGCGCTTCACCTGCCAGAAACAGTTCTTCCGGCGGCAGGATGCGTCCATCTTTTTCACTTCCGGCGGCCTCTACGCGCGCGTTGAAGTAGTCTTCCGCCTGTGACGTACGCTCATGGGCGGCTTCGCCGGACAGGTGCCCCATGGCAATCAAGGTATTCTCAGGCAGGTATGCTGCCAGCGTATCGAGTTCTGAGTGAAATAGTGGCAGCCACGCTTCCAACCCCTGTCGGCGGATCGAAGCACGCGCGGCCTCATACATCGGATCACCAGATGGCGGGCCAAAACGCTCCAGATATCGCTCACGGAACCGCGCTAGCACCTCATCATTGAAAAGAATCTCACTGACGGGCGCGAATGTGATTGTCGAGACCTTACCGGTGGAGCGCTGGGTCTCGGGATCAAACGCGCGAAGGCTCTCGAGAACATCACCGAAAAAATCAAAGCGAAGTGGCGAATCAGATGTCGGTGGAAAGATGTCGATGATCCCACCGCGTAGGGCATATTCGCCGCGTTCGCGTACGGTGGAGGTGCGGACATATCCGTTGATCTGCAGGTAAGACAGCAAGTCGCTTTGCGGCACCACATCATCCACGCAAACAGAAAGGCTGGCTGCCGCTAGTGTTTCCAGCGGTGGGACTTTCTGAACAAGTGATCCGGCGGTGGTGACCACCAGAGCGGGCCTGGGTGAGGCATTGAGTTGCGCCAGTCGCGCTAGTGCAGCGCAACGACGGGCGGCGATCGAAGGCGATGGACTGACCCGGTCATAAGGCAGGATATCCCAGCCCGGCAAAAGCACCACTTCCAGCCGTGGTGAGGCAAACTGGGCGATCCGCGCAGCCGCAATGGCCTGCTTGTCATCGCGAGCGACATAAAGCGCAGGCAGGCCTTTCGCGTCGATCCATTCGGTCAACGCAATCAGATCAGCGCCAAACGGCGCACCGGACACGCGCTCTGAACCGATCAATCCGGCAAGGGCTGGCGGTGTAGACATGATTGGGCCTTTGGGCGGCTGGTTAACCGGGTTGCGCCTCGTAGCGGAACGCAATCAATTGGTCCAGCACCGGGCCCTTATAGTTGTCCGGCACGTCCTTCTGGCCGATCAGCCAGGCAAACACTTCCCAGTCCGGGGTGGCCAGCAGTCTTTCGAACTCATCAAGTTCGACCGTGGTATAATCCGCCAACACCTGGTCCGCGAAGGTGCCCATCAACAGATCCATCTCCCGGAAACCGCGCCGCCAGGCCCGAAATGTCAGTTTGCGTCGGCGCTCGCCCAGTGTGGAATCCATCATCGTCTCCATATCAGAAGTTGATATAGGCCGCTGTGGAATGACTGCACAGCCGATTGCCGCATCTGGCTGGCAGGCCTAATGTCGCGGCATGCGCGACCAGCGGCTTTTTCCCCTGTTTGAACCGGTCGATTCCCTTCCAGGAATTGGCCCGAAACTGCTGCAGACATTCCAGAAGCTCATTGGCCCGGCAACGGTCTGGGACCTGTTGATGCATCTACCTGAACGCTGGGTCGATCGACGCGTCAGGACCAATTTTGCAGAGATTGAGCCCGGTGAAGTCGTCACTGTGGTCGGCGAAGTCCAAAGCGTAAAAGCGCCATACAATGACCGATCGCCCACGCGTGTGATTCTCTTTGACGGTTCCGGCTTCCTGACACTTGTCTTCTTCCGCGCCGATGGACGTTGGCTCCAGGGCCAGTTCCCGATGGGCAAAGAGCGCATCGTGTCCGGACGTACCGAAGAGTATCAGGGCGAGCGCCAGATGACGCACCCGGACTTCATTCTTGACCCTGAGAAGCCGGAACGCCCGCCTGCGGTCGAACCGATTTATGGTCTAACCGCAGGCCTGACCAATAAGCGTGTCCACGGCGCAGCCGTGGCAGCGCTGGAAAAACTGCCAGTCGATCTGCCCGAATGGCAAGACCCTCATCTGAAGACTCAGAAGGCCTGGCCGGATTTCGTGTCAGCACTGCACGGCCTGCACGCTCCAACAGAGTACGATCCTGACCAGTTTGAGATTTGCCGTGCGCGATTGGCCTATGACGAAGCCCTGGCTCGGGAAGCCACATTTGCGCTTGCGCGCGCCGCGCGGGCGAAACGCAGGTCGCCTGTGTTGCCGAAAGCAACCTCCGCTCAAGGAAAGTTAATCTCCGTACTGCCCTACAGGCCGACGGGAGCGCAAATGCGGGCGGTGGAGGAAATCGCTGACGATATGGCCTCGCCATCGCCCATGCGACGGATGCTTCAAGGCGATGTGGGCGCCGGTAAAACCCTCGTCGGCGCGCTGGCGGCCATTCAGGCTTGCGCGTCCGGCTGTCAAGCCGCGTTCATGGCCCCAACCGAAGTGCTGGCACGCCAACAGTTCGACACGCTGGAAGAAATGCTCACACCGCTGGGATATTCGGTTGTTTCACTCACCGGACGCGACAAGGGCAAAGCGCGCGAAGCGACGCTGATGGCGATTGCGGCTGGAGATGTGCAGATCGTCGCCGGGACCCACGCCCTTTTCCAGGAACAGGTCGAGTTTGCTCGCCTTGGCCTTGCGATTGTCGATGAACAGCACCGGTTTGGCGTCGCGGACCGCCAACGCCTGCTGGAAAAAGCTATCAGTCCTCACATGCTGGCGATGAGTGCCACGCCCATTCCGCGCACACTGGCGCAAACACTCCATGGCGATCTGGACGTCTCGATCCTTGATGAAAAGCCAGCCGGCCGGAAACCGGTGGACACAAAGGTGCTACCGGACAGCCGTATTGAGGACGTCGTCGCGGCGGTTGGGCGCGCTGTTGCTCGCGGTGAGCGCGCGTTCTGGATCTGCCCGAAGGTCGATGTGGACGATGATGATTCCACCGCCGTCAGCCGTCATGCGGCGCTTTCAGATCAATTGAGATGCAAGGTCGGGCTGGTCCACGGGCGCCTTAAACCTCAACAGAAAGACAAGGCGCTAGAAGATTTCCGGCTTGGCGAGACCGGCGTTCTGGTCGCTACGACGGTGGTTGAGGTTGGGGTCAATGTGCCCGAGGCCACAATCATGGTGATCGAGCGCGCTGAGGGGTTTGGACTTGCGCAGCTGCACCAGCTTCGCGGGCGCGTTGGCCGAGGCACCGAGGCGGCCTATTGCCTTTTGCTGTATCGCCCGCCCCTGACAGACACCGCCACCAAGAGGCTTGAAACCCTTCGCAGAACCAATGACGGGTTTGAAATCGCGGAAGCTGATTTTGAATTGCGCGGACCAGGCGATGTGTTGGGCCTGCGTCAGGCGGGCGATATCGACTATGCCGTTATTGACCTTTCCAAAGACGCTGACCTCTTGGCCATTGCTAAGTCCGATGTTGCTTCAGTCGCTTTGGGCGACCCGGACCTTCAAGGCGAGCGTGGTCGCGCGCTTAGTCTTGCGCGTGCGCTGTTTCAGCCTCGGTCTTGACCGGTTCAACCGGCAACAGCTTGTCCTTGTCCTCGTCGCTCATCGGCAGATCATCAGGTACCACAAGTCCGGCAGAGATGATCATCTTCGCTCCTTCTTCGACCGTCATCTTTAGATGAATTATTTCGTCGGATGGCAAATACATCAAAAATCCGGAGGTGGGGTTCGGCGTGGTCGGGACAAAAACCCCGATAAACTCACTTCCCAGCTGAGTGCGCACTTCCCCTTTTGCGCGAGCCGTCAGAAAGCCGATGCACCATGTGCCTTTTTTAGGATACTCGACCAGCACCACTTCTTTGAATGACGCCTGGTCGCTGGAGCCAAGTAAGTCGAAAAGCTGTTTGAACGCGCCGTAAATATTGGAAACAACCGGCACGCGTGACAAAATACGATCACTTAGGGAAACCGCTGATCGTCCAATCAGGTTTGTTGCGATTGCGCCTAAAAGCGTCAGCCCGATCACTGCGACCAGGACACCAAAACCTGGAATGGCGAAATTGGTATAGGATTCCGGTTTCAGGATCGGTGGCAACAGCGGCTTGATCCGCGCATCAATCACCGTAATCAACCAATAGACCACGCCGACAGAGATCGCGATCGGCGCGGCGATGACCACGCCAGCAAAAAACCGGCCTCGAAGCCAGGCAAACAGGGTCTGTTTCGGCGGTTCTGGTTCGCCGATCAGGCCAGGCTCGTGATCTTTGCGCGTCTTGCGCTTGGTCATCTGTTTGTCTCCCAATCAGGTGACGTAGGGGTTATGGCCGCGATGTGCCATGAATACAGTGCGAAAGTGTGGCGAATTTGTTAGTCAAATCGACGCGAACCCGATCAAGGAAGATATTGGCAACTTTCATCGCTTTAGGTGAGTCGTGCCTTCGCCATAATGTGTTGCGAGTTTTGAATCTATGACCAGACATCGGACGATCCTTTTCGCTCTGGCAGTCACCCTGTTGATTGGCGGTTGGTTCCTGGCGATGAAAGTCGTGATCCCGGGGCAATTGCGTTCCGGCGATCCGGTTACAGTTGCGCCGCTGGACTATGAAGTGCCCAGATCATGGTTGGTGCGGCCGACAACACCCCCGTCAGCTGTTTGGGAAGAAGGCTGGGCTATAGACTTTTTTGTTGTCCCTCCTGCCCCGCAAACTGCGCAGCCCCGGGGGGCGGTCGATCCCACATCGACTGAGTTTGCAGCCTGGCAACTGGACCAAAAGCAACCGCTGCTTGATGCGCTCAGTCCCCATGGAGCGATCTATATGCCAGCCATCCGCTGGCACTCCCCGGTCGCAGAAACATCCTTGGACAGTTCGTCTGTCTCTGACGATCTGACCTCCAGCTTCCAATCTTATCTGGACCGCGATAATCGCGGGCGAGCGGTGATTTTCGTTCTCCCATCAAACTTGCAAAACCTGCTTCTATCGCTGGAACGCGCTGTGGAGGTAGGGCCAAATGACACGTCGTCTCGCATGGCGGGTGTTTTGTTTGTCGGCCCACGAGGTTTTCCGCCCACAACTATTCCAGTACTTGTATGCAGCGCTGGGCTCGGAGACACCTGTTTCCTTGAATTGGCCGCCAGCCAGGCACCAAACTCGTTTGAATGGCTGTCAGTTCCTTTGCCATATCGGATAGCGCCGATGTCCCTTGACGACATTGCTGAAAGCGACCGAGCGATTGGCGCCCATGTTCGCGCGGTACTGACAGATCTTGAGAACAATGTCTCAAAGACGGCTGAACCACTGGAGGCGCTGGAAGCTGTTGAAATTCCAACAGTTCGCCGACCCGGCCAGATCGATGAAACCGGAACCACCGGCGACTGAACAAGACGCATGTTGAGGTTGATCCGACGGGCGAAGCGTTCCGTATAGCTCCATGAAACCACCCGGAGCGACTGTCTCAGTGCCACCCCGTTCACCTACGCTTGTCTGGTTTCGCAACGATTTGCGATTGGCCGACAATCCCGCACTGGCTGCGGCGGTGAAACGTGGCGGGGACGTTGTTTGCTTCTACATCTTCGAAGACGGCGCGCCCGGGCAAAGACCGTTGGGCGGCGCATCGAAATGGTGGCTACACCAGTCGTTGACGCTTTTGTCTCGCGATATCGACGCACGCGGTGGAAGATTGCTTCTAAGACGCGGACATCCTGGCGAAATCATTCCAGATCTCGTGAAAGAGACCGGAGCAGAAGCGGTGTTCTGGAATCGTCGTTACTCACTTCCCGAACGCGACCTTGATGGTGCCATCAAAACGGCGCTTCAGGATCGCGAGCTGACCGCGGAAAGCTTCAATGGCAGTTTGTTGACTGAGCCCTGGTCCCGCCAGACAAAAACGGGCGGATACTACAGAGTTTTCACTCCTTATTGGAAAGCGGTTCGCGCCAATTACACGCCACCTGAGCCGCTGCCCGCGCCAGACACGCTGGCATCTGGTGACGTTCAAAGCGACGATCTGGAAAGCTGGGGGCTGACGCCTGCATCACCCGATTGGGCTGAGACGTTTACAGATCACTGGACCCCTGGAGAAGCAGGCGCTCACGAGCGTTTGAACACCTTCATTGATGGCCCTATCAATGCCTATGGCGACGCCAGAAATCGCCCTGACCTTCCAACGTCGACATCAGGGCTTTCACCTCACCATCGCTGGGGTGAGATCAGCCCGGTTCAAATCTGGCGAGCTGTAAAAGCGCGGATGGATAGCGGCGCGCTGGCGAATGAGGACGCCGCATGGATCTTCCTGTCAGAGGTGGTCTGGCGAGAGTTTTCCTATGTCCTGTTGTTCCATAATCCGGCCCTGGCGGATGAGAACTACAATCGCGACTTCGCCCACATGCCCTGGCGCGACAGCGAGGACGATTATCAACGCTGGTGCCGCGGCCAGACCGGATACCCCATTGTTGATGCCGGCATGCGCCAACTTTGGCAGACAGGCTGGATGCACAATCGCGTGCGGATGGTGGTCGCGTCATTTCTGACGAAACACCTTCTACTCCCCTGGCAGCTTGGGGAGGACTGGTTCTGGGACACGCTTTTGGACGCCGATCCCGCCGCCAACGCCGCCAGTTGGCAATGGGTTGCCGGTTCAGGTGCCGATGCCGCGCCCTACTTCCGTGTGTTCAATCCGATTACACAGGGCGAGAAATTCGACGAAACCGGCGACTATGTTCGCCGCTGGTGCCCGGAACTCGCCAAGCTTCCAAACAAGTATTTGTTCTCGCCATGGGACGCCCCAAAAGCGATTCTTCTGAACGCGGGAATCGTGCTCGGCGAGACATACCCGACGCCCATCATCGAACACAAAGCCGGGCGTCAGCGCGCGCTTGATGCGTATGACACCCTGAAGGAAAGGCGGTCAGCTGCATGACCCGCATAGCGATTATCGGAAGCGGTATTAGCGGCCTTGGTGCCGCCTACGCCCTGAAAGACACATCTGACGTGACTGTATTTGAGGCGCGCGAGCGTGCCGGTGGCCATGCGCATACCGTCGATATCGACTATGACGGGCGCCCACTATCTGTGGATGTGGGGTTTATTGTCTATAACGGGCTCAACTATCCCAACATAACCGGATTGTTCAACGCGTTGGGGGTCGCCACGCAGGACAGCGATATGAGTTTTGCCGTGTCTGATCCAAATGGCTGGGAGTGGGCATCGAACGTCAGAGGCATCTTTGCCCAACGCAGGAACCTGCTCAGCCCGAGGTTTCACCGCTTTTGGCGGGGCATTCTGGCCTTCAATGACCTGGCCCGGCATCAATTGACCCATGGCGAGGTGGGTGACGTAACGCTCGCCACTTGGCTAAATCAGAACAGCATTCACGACGATGTGCGCGAAAACTACATTCTTCCTATGGCTGCAGCGATTTGGTCCACACCAGAAGGTGGGGTCTCGGATTTCCCGGCGCGCAGTTTCTTTGAATTCTTCGAAAATCATCGGCTGATGCACAAGGAGCGGCCCACCTGGCGGACTGTCACTGGCGGATCGCGCCAATATGTTCAGGCTATTGAATCCGTGCTGGGAGCGCGGCTGCGGACATCAACACCCGTCGCGCAGGTTTCCCCTTTCGGTGACAAGGTTCGCGTCGATCTCAAGGGCGGCAAAAGCGAAGTGTTTGATCATGTAATCATGGCCACCCACTCCGACCAGACGAAAGAGTTGCTTGACCCGGCCTTCGACGAACAGCGATTCCTGTTGGGGTCAGCGCGTTATCGCCCGAACCGGATCTATCTACACCGCGACCCAAGCCTGATGCCCACCAAAAAAGCCGCCTGGGCCTCCTGGAATGTCATGAAACAAGGCGGTGAAGACATCTGCCTCACCTACTGGATGAACCTTCTTCAAGATTTACCACGTCAGCACCCCCTGTTTGTCACGCTCAATCCGGAACGCCTTCCTCGCGAAGACCTGATCGATCTGGAATTTACATTCGATCACCCACAATTCGACGCGCCGGCAGAAGCGGCCGTGCGAAGCCTGAAACGCATGCAGGGGCAGTCGGGCATCTGGTTTGCCGGCGCCTGGATGGGACATGGCTTCCATGAAGATGGCTTGAAATCCGGATTGGCACCCGCACTGGCTCTGGGAGGCAAGGTTGCCTGGACGCCGGAGAATGTAGACGTTCTTACCCCGCCCAACGCCCAGCCGGGTGTTGCGTCTTCTGCTGGCTCAATTGCGTGACGGCAAACTTGCCTCCTGCAGTCCGCATCCTGAAAGGACAGACGGTGCATGCGCGCTATACGCCGTTCCAGCAGCGCTTTTCATATGGGCTGTTCATGGTGGATGTTGATGTGGACCGGGTTCATTACGCCGAAACGCCAGGCTGGGCTTTCGGCATGGATCGTTCCGCACTGTACAGCCTTCAAAGTAAGGACCATGGCGATGGCGCGCCGGGCGGATTGCGCGCCTGGGCGGAGTCGATCTTTGATTCAGCCGGTCTGGACGCCTCCACCTGGTCTTTGCGGCTGGTGACGTTTCCACGCCATGTGTTTTACAGGTTTGCTCCGCTTTCCGTCTGGTTCGCCTCCGATGAGGAGGGCGCCCTGCGTGGCGTGATCTATGAGGTCAATAATACGTTCGGCGAATCTCATGCCTACGTGGCGCCCATTGAGACGCCCGGCATGGTGATGGAAGCCGACAAACGGTTTCACGTGTCGCCCTTTTTTGATGTTACCGGAAAATACCGGTTCACGCTTCGCCACGGCGAAGACCGACTTGGTGTCATTATCGACACGCTGGTGGATGGCGAGCGAACACACATGGCCAGTCTTTCGGCAAAAGCCCTCCCCGCCACTGCAGGCAACTTCGTCAAAGCCTCTTTGATGCAGCCTCTCAGCGCTTTGGGAGTCACCTTGGGCATTCATTATGAAGCCCTGAAACTCTGGGGTCGCGGCGCGAAGTATCGCCCAAAACCCATCGCTCCGCAGGTTGGCCAAACCCTTGCGCAGCCTTCAGAAAAGTAATGTAAGATGAGTAATATGAGTGAAGTACTCAAAGCGTCCCGTCACACCATCGCGACGTTGAAAGACGTCCCAGCGGTCTTTCGCGCGGGCGGATTGGCGCTGCTGCGCGCCAAGAAGGGCAGCATCCTGATCGTTCTCACAGACGGCCGGAAAGTCCTGTTCGACCACGGCTTGCCGGGCCCGACAGCGGAAGTCGTCGTTCATGATTACGTTTTTGCCCGCCGGGCGCTGGCAGGCGGCGATGTCGGTTTCGCTGAATCATACATGGACGGCGAATGGTCCACACCAGATCTTACGGCGGTTCTGGAGTTCTTCTCCGAGAATTTCGACACGTCCGGCAAACTGTTCGTTGGTGGTTTCCTGGTGCGCATCGCCAATCGGTTCCGCGACCTGTTCAAACGCAACAGCCGGGCACAGGCCAAGCGCAACATTATGGCCCACTATGATCTGGGCAATGACTTCTACTCGGCCTGGCTAGACCCAAGCATGACTTACTCATCCGGCATGTTTACCTCTCCAAACACATCGCTGGAGCAGTCCCAGGCCGCAAAGTATGACAGCATCTGCGACCAGCTGAACACCGGTCCGGGATCACGTCTTTTGGAAATCGGATGCGGTTGGGGCGGGTTTGCAGAGCACGCTGCGAAGGAACGTGGCGCACATGTGACATGCCTTACCATTTCCGAAGCCCAGGCGGCGTTCGCTCGGGACAGAATGGAAAAAGCTGGGCTGTCTGACCGGGTCGATATCCGCCTGGAAGACTATCGCGACCATGAAGGCGCCTATGACGGGGTGGCCTCGATTGAAATGTTCGAAGCGGTCGGGGAAGAGTACTGGCCGAGCTATTTCGACAAGATCCGCAGCGTGTTGAAGCCCGAAGGTCGCGCCGCCCTGCAGATCATCACGATCCAGGATGAGTTGTTCGACAAATACCGAAACCGCGTCGACTTTATCCAGCGATACATCTTCCCAGGTGGAATGCTGCCGAGTGAAGAGCGACTGAAAGAACAGGTTGCGGCCGTAAACCTTCGCTATGATGGATCGAAATATTTCGGTCAGGATTACGCTCAGACCCTGAAACTCTGGTCACAACGCTTCAATGACGCATGGCCCGAAATCTCAAAGCAAGAGTTCGACGAACCTTTCCGACGCATGTGGAACTTCTACCTGTCCTATTGCGAGGCCGGATTTCGCAATGGGCGGATCAATGTCGGTCAGTTCCAACTCAGCAAGGCCTGAGCGCCCCTAGATTCGTTCAACCGCGCCGATGTAATCCAGGAAAGACGCGGCCTGCTCCCGCATTTGCGAGAGTTCGTCCACGTCGCGCTTGTCCAGGTTCTTGTAGGACAGCCCCATGCGGGGATTACCGCGAAGTGTGTCTTCATTGCGGGCCAGGAAGTCCCAGTAGAGATAATTGAACGGACACGCATTGTCGCCGGTACGCGCTTTGGGATCATAGGCGCAGCCACTGCAGTAGTCCGACATCTTGTTGATGTAGTTGGCGCTGGCCGCATACGGCTTGGAGGCCATGATACCGCCATCGGCATAGATCGCCATTCCATGTGTGTTGGGCAGCTCAACCCATTCATAGGCGTCGGCATAGACGATCAGATACCACTCATTGACCTCATCGGGATTTAGCCCCGCAAGCAATGCGAAATTACCTGTAACCATGAGCCGCTGAATGTGGTGGCTGTACGCGTATTTCCGCGTTTGCTCGATCGCCTCACCCATGCACCGCATGTCCGTTTCGCCGCTCCAGTAGAAGTCAGGCAACACACGGTTCGCCGATAGGGCATTGGTGTCCTTGTAGGCGGGCATCATTAGCCAGTAGAGCCCGCGCACATATTCGCGCCAGCCTATGATCTGGCGGATAAACCCTTCGACCGCATTCAAAGGTGCACGGTCGTTTTTATACGCTGCTTCCGCTCGCTTGCAGACCTCTAGAGGATCCAGCAATCCGCAATTGATCTGCGCGCTTAACAAGGAGTGCCACAGGAACGCCTCGCCCTTGGCCATGGCGTCCTGATAATCGCCAAATCCGGGCAGAATCTCCTTTATGAAATGGTCGAGCGCGGTATTAGCGTCCGCTCGTGAAACGCCCATATCGAAGTTTTCCAGCGACCCGAAATGATCGGAAAACCGCTGTTCAATGAGGGCAATGACGTCTTTAGAGATGTCATCGGGCGTGAAAAACCGTCTCTGGGGCGTCGGTTTTGATTTCGGAAGCGCCTTTCTATTAGCCTGATCATAGTTCCACTCCCCGCCTTCGGGGCCATCGCCATCCATGAGCAGGCCGGTTTTGCGGCGCATATCACGATAGAAATACTCCATACGGAGCTGTTTGCGTCCATCGGCCCAGCCGGAGAACTCATCCAGAGTTGCGATGAACCGTTCATCGTCTCTGAGGTCTACCCTCACACCTAGCAGATCGCTCCAGGCCTCCATATCCGTATAGAGGCGCCACTCGCCGGGTTTTGTAACGACGACTTCGTCAAAGTTCCCGCCTTCGATCGCGGCTGCCACTTCACCACGCAGGCTGCCCTGATTGTTGAGATCATCAAGCTTGACGTAGCGGACAGAGACTCCCTTCTCGCGCAGCTCTTCAGCAAAGTGGCGCATGGCCGAGAACAAAAACGCAATCTTGCGCTTGTGGTGGCGAACATAAGTCGCCTCTTCCAAAACCTCGGCTATCAGCACCACATCGGTTTCCCGATCCATGTCTGACAGAGACGACAAATCCTGCGACAGCTGGTCGCCGAGTACAAGTCTCAAGGCAGGCAACGACTAGTACAGGCTGTTCAGCACGTATTCGATGGCTTGACCGCGTGCCTCAAACGACAATTTCAACCAACGCCCGGAATCATCATACCAAAGCGACACGTCGATATCGCTGTCCATGAGGAACTTGTTGGCCTCGACAGTTTCACCGTCAACCGTGATGGTTTCACGTCCCTGAGGCAGCACCGCCACATCCAGGATCTCGCCATTCTCAGATGACAAGAGCTGCTCAACTTTAGTCTGGCCAACGTTCCAATGGCTTGCCGGCAGAATGCCAAGGTCGAGCGAACCGGAAAATCCGTCGCCATCAATCACTAACTGACCGGACTCCGAAACGGCGGTGACGGACTCCTTTGACCCATCGTCATTTACATCTCCAGACAGGGCGATCAGTTGACCATCACGCCACCGCTCTTCTGTCTCCAACCGGTAGCGAAACAGCGTGATCGGGCCGAGCCCGGCGCGCAGGCGTACTTCGGTCTCAACCAGCAGGTCGCCATTTTCTGCCTCATCGAATCGAACCTCATGGCGTCCGAACTCGTTCCCCTGACGCAGGACATCGAATGAAATTACGTCGCCGGCCTGGGGCGCCCATTGGGTTAAGCCCGGCTCCGTATCTGAGATGTCTGCATAGGACTGTGTGGCCGCCATCACCATCGCGCATGCGGTCAAGACTGTGGTCCGCCAGATCATGTGAACCTCCAAAATGGTTTTTTATCTTGGGCGACAAAGCAAATACAGCGCTCCGTGCCATGAGCTGCGGGCTGGTGACGATCTCCGGGCACGCCCAGTGCAAGGTCGCCGCGTTCATAGACAATGCCGTTCACGTCCAACGCCCCTTCCAGCACAACCGTAGCCTCCAGCGCGGAATGACCATGAGCAGGGGTCTTCTGATCTGGTCCCAGCTGCATGAAATGCGTGTTGGCAACACCGGTTCTCGCGACCCCAACACCACCAAAACTGCTACGCCAATTCAGTGTTTCGAAATCAGTGCTTAGAATTTCGTCTACGTTTAGGTGAGTTGCCGGCATTCGCGGGCGGCGGCGGGTGGTTGTCATGGCGGTTCTTGGCTCAAGCTCAAACAAGGCGCCACCAATCACATTCCATTCCATGGCGCAGCGGTAGCCATCCACATTCATCGCAACGTGGATATCTGCAGCAAGATCAAGCCCAGGGCTTAAAGAGCCACAGGCCTTGTCCATCATGAAAGCTGTGTAGGACTCCGAACTAGACAAATGCGTTGCTCTTCAGTGACTTCGTATACATCTGTGATACGCAGACACTAGGCCGATGGATCATCGGTGATGCAGCCCGTGCTGCGGCTTGTTATGCCGGCCGGGGGGCACTAGCCTGAAAGTAGCATTCCAAGAGGCTCAGACATGACCATTCATCGCTCTGTTATTGATGCGATCGGCAACACCCCGCTCATTCGGCTGAACCGGGCATCAGACGAAACGGGCTGCGAAATCCTTGGAAAGGCGGAGTTTTTAAACCCTGGCCAATCAGTCAAGGATCGCGCCGCCCTTGGCATTGTGCGCGACGCTGAAGCACGCGGTGCGTTAAAGCCCGGCGGAACAATTGTAGAAGGCACGGCGGGCAATACCGGTATCGGACTGGCGCTCGTTGGAAATGCTCTGGGTTATAAGACCGTCATCGTTTTTCCGCGCACCCAAAGCCAGGAGAAAAAGGACGCCATCCGCATCCTCGGCGCCGAACTTATTGAAGTAGACGCGGTGCCTTACGCCAACCCCAATCACTATGCGCGCTATTCCGGCAGATTGGCCGAAGAGCTCAATGAGAGCGAACCAAACGGCGCCATTTGGGCCAATCAGTTCGACAATACAGCCAACATGCGCGCCCATTCGGAGTCCACAGGTCCGGAAATTTTTGATCAAACAGGGGGTAACGTAGATGGGTTTATCTGCGCGGTCGGGTCTGGTGGAACGCTGGCAGGCGTGGCTGAAGCGCTACGCGCGCGAAAGCCGGACGTGAAGATCGGCATCGCAGACCCAGGTGGCGCGTCCCTCTATAACTACTATGCCCACGGAGAACTTAAATCTGAAGGCACATCGATCACCGAAGGCATTGGCCAGAGCCGGATCACGGCCAATCTGGAAGGTCTTGACGTTGATCACGCTTTCCGATGCCACGACGAAACCGCGCTGAAAGTCTTGTTCGACCTGGTCACCGAAGAGGGCCTCTGCCTCGGCGGGTCTGCGGGCATCAACATAGCCGGCGCGATCTCCATGGCCAAGGAATTGGGGCCCGGCCACACCATCGTGACCATCCTCTGTGACTATGGCAATCGCTACCAGTCTAAGTTGTTCAATCCCGTCTTCCTGAAGGAGAAAGGCCTACCGACACCGCCCTGGATGGATCGCTAGACCATGGGTTTTTCCCGGTCCGACCCAATGGTTGCCGCTGACTGGTTGGTCGAAAACCTATCTTCGCCTGACCTCCTTACAGTCGATGCGAGCTGGTATCTGGGGGGCTCCAAGAACGCTGGACAAGCCCGCTGTGACTATGAAGCCGCCCATATTCCGAGCGCGGTCTTCTTTGATATAGACGATGTTGCCGACCACGCCTCCGCACTGCCTCACATGTTGCCGGATGCCGAGACTTTCGCCTCGAAAGCTGGTGGACTGGGGATCGCAGACACGTCTCGGTTGGTCATCTATGATAAAAACTCTTATGCCGCCTCAGCCCGCGCATGGTGGATGTTTCGTGCCATGGGGTTTGAGAACGTCAGAGTGCTGGACGGCGGCTGGAACGCCTGGATCGAAGCCGGTGGCGAAGCGAGCGATGCGCCGACCGCTGTGATAGAACAGCCCTTCAACGCCCAGAAGCGTGAAAACCTCGTCAAATCACTGGAGCAGATGGCGTCCATCGTGGCGCAGGGCAGCCACATCATTTTCGATGCTCGACCATCGGGCCGATTTAGCGGAGAGTCCCCCGAACCACGCGCCGATCTCAAATCAGGGCACATGCCCGGCGCACGAAACGTCCCTGCAGGTCAGGTGCGCGCGCCGGACGGTAAGCTCAAGTCCGCAGAAGACCTCGACAGTCTTTTCGGTGATACCAGCGGTCCCATTGTGACCAGTTGTGGATCGGGCGTAACAGCGGCCGTCCTGGCCCTCGCTTTGGCCCGACTAGGCCGGGACGATGTCGCCGTCTATGATGGATCATGGACCGAATGGGGCGCGGGCGACCACCCCATCGAGACCGTGCGAGGCGTATGACGAAACTTCCCACACGGCTTGGCCATATACGTGGTGACCGTCAAACCTCTGAGACGGTGAACCCACCGATTGAGCGGGCCTCCACTGTGCTGTTTGACTGCCCGGACGCACTCTACAATCAAAAACCGGCATATGGGCGGATGGGACTTGCGGTCCACCGAGAGTTGGAGGCCGGGCTAGCCGACCTGGAAGCGGCTGAACATGTGAGGCTCACATGCAACGGGTTAAGTGCTTGCACGCTTGCGATCGGCGCACTTGTGACGGCAGGCGATCATATCCTCTTCAGCGACAGTCTCTATGGTCCAACGCGGCGTTATTGCGAGCGCAGATTGCAGGCCATGGGGGTAACGGCGTCGCCGTTCGATCCGCGGATCGGGGCGGCAATTGACGATCTGATCACCGGGACAACGAAGCTGATTGTGATGGAGTCTCCGGGATCTCTCACCTTCGAGGTCCATGACACACCGGCGATTGTGGCGGTCGCGAAAGCGCGAGACGTTCTCACCGTACTCGACAACACCTGGGGGGCGGGCATCCACCACAAGCCGCTCGACCTTGGTGTAGATGTCTCAACACAAGCATTGACGAAATACGTTGTCGGCCACGCCGATGCGTTTGGCGGCGCTGTCATGACCCGCGACGGCCAAATCGCGGCTCAAATCTCAGCTTGCGCCGATGATTGGGGCATTGCCCTTGGGCCGGAGGAAGCTTACGCCGCGCTTCGCGGGCTTCGAACGCTGGATGTGCGCCTCCAGCGCCACGAAGCCAACGGATATGAGGTTGCCGCCTGGCTTGCCCGCCATCCGAATGTCAAAGCCGTCCTTCACCCCGGGCGCGAAGACCACCCAGATCATGCCCTGTGGAAGCGGGATTTTGCCGGGGCGAATGGCCTGTTTGGCGTTGTGTTGCGCCCGCAAACGGAAGACGCGATCAAGCGCATGCTTGGCGCCTTGAATCTCATCAAGATGGGGTTTTCGTGGGGTGGGTATGAGACGTTACTCATCCCCTGTGACCAGCAACTGAAGCGCGTCGCCAGCCCGGCACCTGCCAGCCCCCTGCTACGTATCCATGTTGGCCTGGAAGCCCCTACCGATCTCATCGCGGATCTGGACCAGGCTTTCAGCCATCTCCAACCAGCTACATGAAGCTCTGAAACCGGATCACAGCCGGCATGATGAGCACACCGAGCAGCACGGGAAATACAAACAGGATCAGCGGCACAGTCATTTTGGCGGGCAACGCCATCGCCTTTTCTTCAGCAATCAAGATGCGGCGCTGGCGCATATCTTTCGAAAAGATGCGCAACGTATCACCAAGACTCGTGCCCATTTCCTCAGACTGTCGCAACATGGTGGCCAGGGACGAGGCCTCTTCCAAACCCACCCGGTCTGCAAAAGCACGCCATGCATCCCGGCGCGTCCGCCCGGCCCTCATCTCCAGTGAAAGCGTCCTGAGATTAAGCGACAGATCGACATGCCGACGCTCCAACTCCTCACAGACTCGCAGAACTGCTGCATCAAGGCTTAACCCGGCTTCGACACAGGCAACCAGCAGGTCCATCATATCGGGGAAGCCTTCAGAGCACTGGCGCTCCACCTTGCTAATCCGTTTGTCGAGATAAATGCCCGGTAGCATCAGCCCAAGCGCGGCAGCCGTAACCGCAAGCAAAACAGGGAAATGGCCCGGCAAGCCATAGTCATCGAGCAACGGCATGGCCAGCCAAACCGCCGCTTGGAAAACAATCAGCGACACAAGACGCGATACGTAGAAGATCGCAACGCCATGTTGGTGAATGATCCCGGCCCGGATGAGTTTGAAACGGATTTCGCCCACTTCCTCGTCGTCCATGGGTTTGGCGCGGTCAAACCACTTGGCGATCAGCGCAATGATACCTGGCCCTTCTCTGCGCGCCGGCAGCTCGGCCAAAAACGGGGTGTTCATTGTGCCCGTCAGCCGCGCAACAAGCTTTTCCTGCAAGCCCGAGGCCTGCATCACGGCCCACAATCCCGGAACTGCCATCAGCAGTGCGGCGGCGAAAAGAAGGCCGGGAACGGCGGGATGAAGATCAGCCAGCACGGATCAGAACCTGAAATTGATCATGCGGTTCATGATGATGTTGCCGATCAGCATCCAGATTCCGAAACCGATCATACAGGTGCGGAATAGTGGTTCATGGGCGACCAGACCGAAGAATTCCGGGCGCAGAAAATGCACCGCTGCCGCCACAACGAAGGGCGCGGCGGTTAAGATCATTGCTGAGGCGCGCCCCTCTGCAGAGGCAGCTTTCACCTTCAAACGAAGTGTCTGGCGGTCGCGCACTGTTGCCGCATTGGTTTTCAGCAGATCACACAAGTTGCCGCCAGTGCGTTCTTGCAGCCTGACGGTCGCCGCAAAAAGATCGATGTCAGGATCCCCTGCCCGCTCTGCCAGGCGCTCAATCGCAGACGTGAGAGACGCACCATAGGCCATCTCGTCGGTGGCCATTCCGAACTCTGTGCCGATTGGATCAGGCATTTCCTTGGCTACAAGGCCTATCGCGCCTGGAACAGGATGGCCTGCCTCCAGACTGCGGACAACGATCTGCAACGCATCAGGCAGCTGTTTTGCGAGGGCTTTGGCGCGTTTCCGGGCGAGAAACTTCAAGGTCAAGATGGGCGCAAGAATGAACACAACGGCGCCTGCGCCAATTGCTGGTAACACAGCATCAAAGCGCCACCAGATCGCCGCGGCCACAGCAATTGCCACTGCCACAGAAATCAACATCCATTGTACCGGATGAAATGGCAGGCCCGAACGCACAATAAGCCGGTTCAGCCATTTGATCGCAAGGCGCAGGTTTCCCGCTTCATCGAGTCCGCGCTGACGACGAAGCTCAACGATCAAGTCTCCGGCCGACTGGATTTTCTCCTGAAACTGCAGTCGGCGATTGATCAGTTTTTCCGTCCGAGCGCGCTGAACGGTCGAAAGCGCGCCTTGCGCGAATAGGACAACCGCGCCGAGCGCCAGGGCACCGCCGGCGACCATGTTGCGGTCGAGATCTAAGGCAAGAAGGTCAAGCACCCCATCCATACCGGATCAGTCTCCGTTTGAAGGATCGAACAGGTTCTCCGGCATGGTTACGCCTCGCCGTTCCATTTCATCCAGGAATTTCGGCCGAATACCCGTAGCGCGGAACGATCCGTACACCTTGCCCTCATCATCGGTGTGGGTTCGATCAAACCGGAATATTTCCTGCATCTGAACTACCTTGCCTTCCATGCCGGTGATCTCGGCAATAGATGTCACCTTGCGTGATCCGTCTGACAGGCGGTTGGCCTGAACGATGAGGTTCACTGCGCTTGCAATCTGGCCGCGGATCGCTTCCTCGGAGATCTTCATGCCGCCCATCATCACCATTTGCTCAAGACGAGTGATGGCATCGCGGGGATTGTTGGCGTGGATTGTCGCCATGGAGCCTTCATGGCCCGTGTTCATGGCCTGAAGCATGTCGAAGGCTTCTTCAGAACGGACTTCGCCGAGGATGACCCGATCAGGACGCATCCGAAGGGCGTTCTTGACCAGTTCGCGCTGTTTGATCTCGCCCTTGCCTTCAATATTGGGCGGCCGCGTTTCCATACGCGCGACATGAGGCTGCATGAGTTGAAGCTCTGCAGCGTCTTCAATCGTGATCAAGCGTTCCTTGGGGCTGATTGCAGCCGAAAGTGCATTCAATAGGGTGGTCTTTCCAGAGCCCGTGCCGCCAGAAATAATGGTGGATGCCCGGCAATGGGACGCGCCAGAGATAAACGCGGCCATGCCTTCCGTCATCGCACCAAAGCCGACGAGTTTCTCCAGTGTCAGGGGGTTTTTCTTGAACTTTCGGATAGAGACCAGCGGTCCATCAATCGCAATCGGCATAATGGCCGCATTGAACCGCGAGCCATCCGCCAGCCGGGCATCCACCAAAGGATGACTTTCATCCACCCGCCGCCCTACCGCAGAAACGATCCGGTTTACGATGCGTAGCAAGTGATCATTGTCGGCAAAGCGCACGGGTGCCAGTTCAAGCTCACCGCCCCGTTCAATATAGACTTGATCGCAGCCATTGATCAGGATGTCGGCAATCGCGTCATCCTTCAGAAGCGGCTCAATCGGGCCGAGCCCTGTCATTTCATCGAATACGGCATCGGCGAAACTCGCCGCCTCTCCACCAGACAGCGCGATGTCCTCGCGGGACAACATATCCTGAATGATGCCGCGCACCTGCACGCGCAGTTGTGGCTCGCTGAGTTGATCCATCGCCGAAAGGTCTAGTTCATCAATCAGGCGGGCATGAATGCGAAGTTTAGCGTCAAGCAACTGGCGTTGCGGGTCGACCTTCGGTGCAGGAGCAGGCGACGCGGGGGGTGCCGGCCCGTCCACAACAGGCGTAGCGGTCTCGCTGACTTCCGTTGTGCGGGGGAGTACCGCGCTAAAACGACCCATCATGCGGCTCCCTGAAGCGGAAGGTCACGGGCAGAGCGAACTGCCTCGACCATATCGTCGATGTCTTTGACTAGCGGACTGCGGCTTTTCACCTGCGCGATGGGCAGACCAAGGTTGACCGCCATACGCGCGGACTCCCAGTCCGATCTCACAGAGTGATCGATTTGCCGGTGGATCGCCCGTTCCGCCTTGTCGACCGGAAACGCATTGCGATGACTGCGTTTGGCAAACATCCGGTTGAGCACCAATCGCGTTGACGGACCTCCACGCAGGCCGTCGATATCACGGCAAAGGTCTGCTGCTGAATGCAGACTGGGCACCGTTAACTCGCTTAAGACAAACGCCTCGTCAGCCGCTGATACAATGGCGTCGCTCCAGGGGGTGCGATGGCGCGGCAGATCGACGATGACGTGCTCAAATGCGCTGCAAGTCACATCAAGCAGCTTCAGAATTCCCGCCTCACTGGCCTGCAAGTCAGCCTTTGGATTACGCGCTGCGGCCATAAGGAAGATCCCTTTGGGATGTTCCCAGGAATAGGCGCGCACGAGTGTTTCATCGATACGCTCTGGATCGGCGCAGAGCGCAGCGACATCCAGTTTCTTCTGACCGTCCAGAAACGCTGCCGTCGTGCCGTCGGTCAGATTGAGGTCCACCAGAGCGATCCGGCGGGCCGGCGCGGACCGCAACACCGAAAATGCCATTTCGATCGCCAGGGTGGTGACGCCTGCGCCACCGACAGCGCCGGTGAGGACCCAACATTCGCCGCCAGCGTTGACCGGCGAAGGGGCGTTGGCCTGATTTCGGCGCGCGCTGACATCTTCCAAAGTCGCCAGAATGTCGGAAATGTTGCTGTCCGACGAGAGAATGTCAGATACCGGAAACCTGAACAGGGTTCGTACAGCATCGGCTTGGAGATCATTGCCGATCACCACCATCGCTACATCCGGGCGCCTCAGCGCATAAGATTCCAGCAGGCTTTGCGCATTGGCGCAGGACAAGTCGATCAGCACCACATCACCCGGCAGTTCCGTTGCGTGGGGTTGCCCTGCAACGATACCCAATGACTCCGACGCAATGCCTCGCCCGTTTAGCGCGGTCGTGAGTGTTTCGCCTGCCAAGACGGCTAAATGCGGATGGGTATTCATGTTGGCGCGCCTTCGACGGGCCGCAAATCGTGTTCGTCAAGGTCGCGAACCGATTGAACGGCTGCGTTGTGCTCTGTCGCCTCGCCGAGCAGATGAACATTCTGGCGATCATGGCTTGCGCAACCAACCACACCGATCAGGGCAAAGATGATGAGCACGGTCGCGCTCGCAATTTTGCTGGACTGGCTCATGATCCGGCTCCTTCGACGGGTGTTGTGGTGCGGTCGAGAAGGAAGAACTCCGCCTCGCTCGGCTCACCAAAGGCTTCCAGAGGCGTTCGAAGCGCGTCCACATGGGATGCTGGCTGGACGAGCCGCGGCGTGATGATGATTACAAGCTCGGTTTCATTTCGCTGGTAACGCCGCGACGAGAACAGCGCGCCGAGTACCGGCACATTCGATAGCCAGGGCGTGTTCACGGTCTCAGCCTGGAAATCGCTTTGCAAAAGCCCGGCGATGGCAAAGGCTTGCCCGTCATGCAGCTCAACCTTCGTTTCTGCACGACGCACAGAGAACCCCGGAACAGATACGCCAGCACTACGCACTCCGTTTCGGGCATCCAGGGCGCTGACTTCGGGCATAACGTGGAGGTTGATCAGGCCATCGCCCAGAACTGTGGGCGTAAACTCGAGGCTGATACCGAAATCCTTGTAGCTGACAGCAACTGCTCCATCTCCGGTCGCAACAGGCACCGGTACTTCACCACCGGCCAGAAAGCTCGCCTTGTCACCTGACAAGGCAATAAGGTTTGGTCGGGCCAGGGTTCGCAATACACCTTTGGATTCCAGCGCGCTGAGCGTGACATCAAGGTTTTCGCCGCCCACCCCAATAAACGTAGCCACTGATTGAGCCAGACCGGAAACCGTTCCGCTTCCGGATCGAACAGCTGTGTCACTGTTTGCGAATTGGCTGTCCAAGCCGATGTCTCTGACAAAGTCGCGGCCTGCCTCAACAAATCGCACTTCCAGCATAACCTGCTGGCTTTCACGAACGGTCAGACCACTGGCAACGCCACCCGGAACGTGAGTCTCTGCGATTTTCATCACCAGTTCGGCGGCGGCAATCGTGGTTACGCGTCCATCTATAAAAATGCCATCATGAACAGGGTAAATGTCGATTGCCTCTCCGGGCAGGAGGCGGTCCAGATCCCGGCGCAGGGCATCGAGGCCCATTGTGACCTGAAGCTCGATGATCTCGCTTAGCTGACCACCTTCGGCGTACAGAAGAATGGTTGTGCGGCCCGGCGCAATTCCACGCACGAAGAACGACCGATCGGTCGTCACCATTGTGTCCGCGATGGATGGGTCCGAAAGAACGATCATGTCGAACGGGACGTCGGTTTCCACAACAGTGGATTTGGACCGCTCCAGTGTGAGGACTGGATCATCTGGATCGCCCTTGAGAACGGTCCAGGCCGCGGCTTGGCCGCTCCATGGTAAACACATAGCGAGGATGCAGACGACGGCACGGATCATGAGCCGGCTCCTTCCAGCTCTTCTTCCCGGATATCTACGGGTGCGGACACTCTTTTGGCAGCTGTGCCCAGCACAACGGTTACAGTGGTGTTTTCAGGCCTGGGTGCTGACACAGGTTCCGCTCGCGGAGCCGGTACAGAAGCGCGAGCGACAGGATGAAGGCGCGGCGCCGGTGTGTCTTCGCTCTCCTCAGGCTTAAGCCCCTCATTGGCTTCACGTTCATCCTCACCAATCAGGGTCAATCCAAGACGCGTTCCGCGCGCCGCGGCCGAGATCTTCTGGGCTTGTTCAGGGGTGAGTGCCAAAGTCACGAAAGTGGCGGGTATGGCTCCTTGCGAACGATTGCCGAACGTCTGGTCGACACCAAGCACTTCGACATTTTCGAGCATTGGACGCGGAATATTCGCGTCAGGGCCTTTCCCCCCCGGCACTGGAATATAGGCGAAGATATCCACATGATCGCCAGGCAGAACGAAGCCTGCAACGCCGGTTTCATTCGTCACAGCGATGGAGACAGCGCGCATACCGTCCTCAATTTGGGTCGAAAGCATGCGCCGAGGCGGTGACCAGGCCGCTTTTACATGGGTCAGAAGTTCGCCTTCAAAAATAGTGGCTTGCGAAAACCGAACCTGCCCGCCGCCCGATTGAAGCATTTCAACGCTGGTCAGTGCGCCTTCCGGCAAATGTTCAATTGGCCATTCCACGACTCTGACCTCGGCAGGCGTAATCGCCTCTGCGGGCAAGAAATCGCGGCCCGCCACCAACACTTCTGTCATAGACATGGTGGGAGCGGCCTGGACTTCTCGGATTTCTACGGGGCGGTCTTCAGCGCTTCCAAACCCTGAAAACAAGACGAAAGCAAAAATGCCCAGAATAACTGACAGCCCCAGGCTGATTGCCGGTGCATACTTCATCACAGTGGCCCCTCAACCGAATTCTTCGGTATAGTTGAGGTTCCATGTGTACACGGACTGCGATAAGCCACGCTGAATCTGGTGGATCAAATCCGCTTGGCCAGGCCGAGACCCTATTAACCCTGATGCAGCGCCAATGAATCCGGTCACTTACAGCCGTGCTGCAGCCTTCTATAAGCCACATTTATGAAGTCGATCCTTCGTTTTCCCCCAATTGCCTCGGCGCTTGGTTACTTGATCTGGTGCTGGATGGTTCTGGTGGCACGCACGAGCAAGTGGACTATTGTGGGCGCTGAGCGCGCTAATGCGGCCTGGCATGCGCCGGGCGGATTGGTGGTGCCAGCCTGGCATGAGCAAATCTTGCTGCTTCCTGCCGGGTGGTCCCGCACGATGCGCCATTGGAAGCGCCGGCCGGCCCCTGTCTCCATGCTGATCTCGCTCTCTCGCGATGCCGAACCCGTAGCCATGGCCATTGAGCATTTAGGTATCAGTTCAATCCGCGGCTCCAAGGCAAACGCGCGAAAGAAAGACAAGAACAAGGGCGGACTGCGAGCCGTGGCGCAAGCCGTAGGTCAGCTGAAGGATGGTGGCGTGCTGTGCATCACGCCTGATGGTCCACGTGGGCCTGCATTGTCGGTGGGCGATGGTCCAATTCTAATTGCCCAGCGCGCGGGCGCAAACATCATGCCCTATGCAATCGCGATAAAGGGTCATCGCCGACTCAATAGCTGGGAC
>JBCCAA010000173.1:0-2191 GCA_039815055.1 Pseudomonadota bacterium
CGCGAATTTTGCCGTAACCGCCAATGACGTCAGCAGTCTTGCGTTCGAGATCAGCGCGCAGGGCCGCGATCCCGCGGATGTTGCGAAAGACTGGGTCGAGGCAAACTCTGATCGCGTCGATGCGATGTTAGGCCTCTGATCTTCGGCTTGACGATGACCAGTGCCGGCACAGAGCCTCCGTGCCGGCACGCCAGAGGGTGGGCGAAGCGATGATAGACAAATCGGACGGCGTGATTGAAATCTCCAACGTGTGGAAGATCTTCGGCGCTAAGCCGGAGCAAGCGCTGCAGGCGATCCGAGAGCGCGGTCTCACCAAGGCCGAGGTGCTGGCGGAATATAATGCGGTTGTGGGCGTTGCCGATGTTAGCCTGTCGGTCAACCGCGGTGAGATTTTCTGCATCATGGGGCTGTCGGGCAGCGGCAAGTCCACATTGGTCCGCCACTTCAACCGGCTTTTGGAACCCACCGCGGGCAAGATCGAGATCGAAGGTACCGATGTGATGGCCCTGGGGCCGCAGGAGTTGCAAAAGTTCCGCAACCGCAAGATCGGGATGGTGTTCCAGAACTTCGCGCTGATGCCGCACCGGTCGGTACTGGACAATGTGGCCATGCCGCTGGAGATCCGGCAAGTGGCCAAGAACGAACGGATGCGGCAGGCCGCCGCCATTCTCGAAATCGTAGAACTGGGCGCCTGGGGGTCGAAGTTTGCCCATGAGTTGTCAGGCGGGATGCAGCAACGGGTCGGTCTGGCCCGCGCCTTGGCGGCCAACCCGGATGTGCTCTTGATGGACGAGCCCTTTTCCGCGCTCGATCCGCTGATCCGGCGGCAGCTTCAAGACGAGTTCATCCGGCTCTCAAAGATTCTGAAGAAGACGACGATCTTCATCACCCATGACCTTGATGAAGCCGTCCGCATCGGCGACCGCATCGCCATCATGCGCGACGGCAAGATGGTCCAGACCGGAACCGCCGAAGATATCGTGATGAACCCGGCGGATGACTATGTCGCTGACTTCGTGGCCGGTATTTCTCGCCTGAAAGTCGTGCATGCCCACGCCGTCATGCAGCCCATCGAGGGGTATGTCGCGCAGAAGGGTCCGCTGCCTGCCAGTGCCCCGCAGGTCGATGGGCAGGAGACGCTCAGCAACCTGATCAATCTCGCCATTGATGACGCAAATCCGATCGTGGTGAAGGACGCAGGCAACGATGTCGGCATTATCACCCGCTCGGATCTGTTGCGCACGGTGATCGAAGGAACAGAGGTATCATGAAGGATGAGACTGTAAATCCGCTGGATGATCCGAACAGCGATGCGGCGATTGCCTATTTAGAAGAGCGCCACGAGAACATCCGCACCTTCGTGCGGACAAGCCCGGCCTATTACATCAGGAACTTCGACAAGATCGGCGCATCCGCCCGGTTCACGCCCACGTTCAACCTGATGGCCGGGCTGTTTGGCCCGGTCTGGTTTGGGGCACGTGGCCTCTGGTCCTGGGCTTTGCCGTTCCTCATCCTCGAAGCGCTGGCGTTGGTGCAGATCGCGCGGGGGCTCTTTGGCGATCTGGCGGCGGACGCTATGGCACGGATCGCATCCATCGAAGGCACGCTGGAGCTGCGCCGCCAGCAATTGGCCGCTGCAATTGAAAGCGGGTCGGATAGGGTCGATGCCTTTCGGCGCACGGTCGAAGGGTTGGAGGCCAACATTGGCGGCATCCGAGACGAAGCCGCCGCACTTGCTGCGCAGGGGCCGCAGATTGCCCTGATGGGGCTGGGCATCTTGCTGCTTGCAAAGGCGGCGCAGGCGACGGTGGCGAACTGGGCCTTGGAAGCCCGGTTCTCCGATTGGCTGTCCGACCGCTCGATCCGCTCTGGTATGCCGGTGGCTCAGATCGTCTTCAGCGCCGTTTTCATGGGGCTGATCGTTCTGGCGGCGATGCTGCACTACAGTTTCCCGGATCGCTTCACCCTGCTCAGCCAATTCCCGACCGATCCTGACATCCGCCTGACAAGCATCGACTGGGTCGAGAACTTCTTCAACTGGGCGGTCCTGAACGGCGAAGCGCTTTTTGACGGGATCACCTTCGTGATCCGGCTGGTGTTGGATGCGCTTGAGATCGTTTTTGTCAGCACCCCATGGATCGTGATTGCCGCGCTGATCATCCTGCTGACCTGGCTGACGGCGGGTGTGCGC
>JBCCAA010000086.1:0-8760 GCA_039815055.1 Pseudomonadota bacterium
AAAACCCGGAAATCAGAAAATCGAGGGCTTCCAGGATCTCGTCGCCGTGCCGATCTTCGATGTTCTCGACAAATGCCCCCAAATCCGACAGCGGCATGGCCGTCAGATCTGTCGTGACCATAAGGAAAGTCTCGCCGCGCACCGACAGGCTCGGCTTGAGTCGAGGTAAGTCTTCCCGATGCGCGCCAAGCTTGGGAACCAAGGGCACAACCACACAGCTTGAAAGATGGCTGAGTAAGCTGGCCTGAACGTCGACCACAAATGGCACGCCGCCGTGCGCAAACCGATAAACATCGAACCGGGCCACTATTTCCTTGCCCAGCCTGGCGCCGGAAGCATTGTGCCGTGTTTCTCTACTCGCTCATTGTGAGCTTCAATTGCGGCCCGGTTTTCTTCAAGCCACTTCTTTTCTTTTGCTTTGCGAATAGCCTCGGCCAAACCGGCTTCAGCGGCTTGGGAGGCGTTCAATTCCAGCGCTTTGGCGTCTGCGATAATGTCCTCACTTATGGTAAGGTTGATACTCCGCCGTTTGATCTTTGCGTTCAACTTGGCCTCCATAAAATATGCGCATAAATAATCCATACAGATTATATGCGCAATCTCGTTGCTTGCATTCCCCGCACGCAACGTCAGACTCTCGCCCATGGCAGACCGAGTCGCAGGCCCTGAAATCCTCCGCATGATCGAGCTGATCGCCAAGCTTCCTGGCCTGGGGCCGCGCTCGGCCCGGCGCGTGGCGTTACACTTGCTCAAGCGTAAGGACAGCTTGCTGATTCCGCTTTCTGAGGCGTTGGCCGAGGCTGGCGCCAAGATTGAGGCGTGCCATATCTGCGGCAACTTCGATACCACCCAGCCCTGTTCCATATGCGCGGCGCCGAACCGTGACGACACTGTGCTGTGCGTGGTGGAAGACGTGCCGGACCTGTGGGCGCTTGAACGGGCCGGCGCGTTTCGCGGGCGCTATCACGTGCTGGGCGGGGTGCTTTCAGCGCTAGATGGGATTGGCCCCGATGAGCTGTCTATCGCCAAGCTCGTCCGCCGGGTGGAAGAGGGCAGCTTCACCGAGGTGATCCTGGCGCTGAATGCCACGCTGGATGGCCAGACCACGGCCCATTATATCGCCGAACAATTGGAGCCGTCGGGCATCACGGTGACGCGCCTGGCGCATGGTGTGCCCGTGGGCGGGGAGCTTGATCACCTCGATGATGGCACGCTGGCCACGGCGCTGCGGGCCAGACGTTAAATCTCAGCGCGCGCCTGCGCCCTGGTCCAGCCCTCACGGGCAAACACACGCTCCAGATAGGCGTTCAACGCCGGATAACTGCCCAGAAGTCCAAACGCGTTTGCAAAGTTGACCATGAAGGCCAGCGAGATGTCCGGGGCCGCGAAACTGTCGCCACAAATGAAGTGGCGGCCCGTAAGCTCACCCTCAAGATAGCCGAGCTGGGCGTCCACTTCGCCCTTGGCAAAGGCGCTGATCACGGGCGGTTTTGGATCGGCTTCGCGTGCCAGCAGCATGGTCATCATGAGCGGCAGAACACCGGAGCCTTCGGGATAGTGCAGCCACTGCAGCCAAGTGCTGTAAGCTGTCTTGTCAGTTTTGGGGGGCGGGGCCAGTGGGCCATCCGATCCATAGACATCGCAAAGATACGCCGCAATGGCGCCGGACTCCGAAATAACATGTCCATCATCCTCGATCACCGGGGATTTGCCCAACGGGTGCGGGCCTTTCAGCTTCGGCGGTGCGCGGCCTTGGTCATTGCGGTGATAGACTTCAAGCTCATACGCAAGGCCCAGCTCTTCCAGCAGCCAGACTGTATAGATGGACCGGCCGACGCGCAGATGGTGCAGTTTGATCATTGAGCCACATCCAAACGAAACAACCGGCCATCAAGCTCGGCCGTGGCAAGGTACACATGGCCGTCAATGCCGACCTCTACATCGCGGAACGGGATACCTTCGCCATCAAACAGGTCTTCGACGCCGACCACATCTCCGGCCTCATCCAGGTCAACGCGTACCAGTTTCTGGCCTTCCGGCCCGTTCATGGCACCGATCAGCAGATCGCCGTCCCATCCCGGATACACATCGCCGCGATAGACCACCATGCCCGATGGCGCGATCGACGGCACCCACTTGACTGCGGGCTGGGCCATGCCGTCGGCTTCGGTTTCATCTGATATCACTGAACCATCATAGTTTTCACCATAGGTGATCACTGGCCAGCCATAATTCGTGCCCGCTTCGATGACATTCAGCTCATCGCCGCCCTTGGGGCCATGCTCATGGGCATAGATCCGGTCACGTTCGACGTCATAGACCATGCCCTGCACATTCCGGTTCCCATATGTGTAGACATAAGGATCGGCGCCCTCCTGGCCGTCAAACGGGTTACCGGCGGGCACGCCGCCATCCTCGGTCATGCGCACAATCGTGCCGAACTGATTTTCCGTGTTCTGGGCCTCGTGGCGGAAGCCGCCGCCATCGCCGAGACCGACCAGAAGCGAGCCATCGTCAAGCCAAACCAGGCGTGAGCCGAAGTGGAAGCCGCGGTTTTTGCCCGGTACATTGGATTTGAAGATATCCTCCACATCCACAAGCGCCGTGCCGTTTTCCTTCAGTGCGCCGCGCGCCACTACGGTGAGGTTTTCGTCTTCCGTGCCCTCTGCATAGGTGAAGTAAACGAGGCGATTGGATACAAAATCGGGGTGCAGCTCCACATCCAACAGGCCGCCCTGGCGAAGGATCAGCATATCATCGGGCAGGCCTTCAATCGGTGTTTCGTCCAGAATGCCGTCACGCACGATGCGCATCTGGCCATCTCGCTCCGTCACCAACATGTCACCATTCGGCAGCACCGCGATGCCCCAAGGAAAAGCAAGACCGTCGGCGATTTCGGTCAAGGTGAGATCGGCTTGTGTGGCCTGCTCTGGCGGCGGCGTGCTGGAGGCACTGCCACAAGCGGTCAGCGAGCCAATCAGCGTGAGGGCGGCGAGGGTGCGAATCATCAGAGGGCTCCTGTCGTGCGACCTTATTGCGGACACATAGGCGCATGAGCCGCGAAACAAAGCCACCCAACGACACGATATTGGTGACGCGGGCGTCATTATTCTGGCGCTCTTGCGGCGCTTCCTTTACAGTCGGCCATCGTGAACTCGGAGAGTATAGCCCATGGCGGTGGAACTTCTGGACGTTGTGATTGTCGGCGCGGGCCTGTCCGGGATTGGTCAGGCGGTGCACCTTCAGCGCGAATGCCCTGATAAGTCCTATGCCATATTGGAGGGCCGCGATGCGATTGGCGGCACGTGGGATTTGTTTCGCTATCCCGGCATCCGTTCTGACAGCGACATGTATACGTTGGGATACGGCTTCAAACCGTGGACCCATAACAAGGCCATCGCCCAAGGCGAGACCATTCGCGAGTACATTCGCGAAACTGCGGGCGAATACGGCATAGAGCAGCATGTTCGGTTCAACACCCGCGTCACCGCCGCCAACTGGTCCAGCAACGAGGCGCTATGGCACATCACGGCGCAGCGCACCGACACCGGCGAGACGGTTCACTACGCCGCCAACATGCTGCTCGTGTGCGCGGGATACTATAGCTACAAGCAAGGCCACCGCCCGGACTTCCCCGGCGAAGAGGCGTTCAAGGGCACTGTGGTGCATCCGCAACACTGGCCTGAAGACCTCGACTATTCGGGCAAACGCGCGGTTATCATCGGCTCGGGGGCAACGGCGATCACACTGGTACCGTCCATGGCTGACACTGCCGGTCATGTGACCATGCTCCAGCGCTCACCGACATATGTGATTTCGCGGCCGTCCTCATCGTGGCTATCCACCGCGATGCGCCGGGTCTTGCCAGACAGTTGGGTGTACAACCTGACGCGCTGGTGCCACCGCTCGATGCAGCACGTCTTTTACAATCGTACCCGCAGCCATCCCGAGCAGATCAAAACCTATCTGCTCAACACGGTGAAAAAGAAGCTGGGACCGGATTTCGATGTCGAGAAACACTTCACTCCCAGTTACAATCCATGGGACCAGCGCCTGTGTCTGATACCCGATGACGACCTGTTCGATGCGCTCAAATCCGGCGATGCGAGCGTGGTCACCGACACGATTGAGACCTTCACGGAAACCGGCATCCAGCTCACCTCCGGAGCGCATCTGGACGCGGATATTATCGTTACGGCGACCGGGCTGGAATTGGTCATTTTTGGAGAGCTGGAGATCACCGTCGATGGCGCACAAGTCGACTACAGTCAGCGCTGGACCTACAAAGGCATTGCGATGTCGGGCGTGCCGAATTTCATCACTACGTTTGGCTATCTCAACGCCAGCTGGACTCTTCGGGCCGACCTGATCAGCCAGTGGGTCTGCCGCCTGATCAACCACATGGACGAGACAGGTCAACGCCAGGCCATGCCAACAGTGCGCCCGGAAGATGAGAACATGACTCCCGCGCCGCATTTCGGCGATTTCACTGCCGGCTACCTCCAGCGCGTGATGCACCTTTTGCCGAAGCAGGGCGATCATGCGCCGTGGACCAACCCCCAGGACTATGTGCTGGAGCGCAAGGTTTTCCTCAAAGGCCCAATTGATGATGGCCACATGGTGTTCAGCCATCCGGCTGGGGCCGAGCGCCCGCTACTCGTAGCGGCGGAGTAAGGCGAGGCAAACTTAGCGCCGCCTCCCCGGGCGCGTGACCCGGGGCCTCTATTGAAATACTCGATGGAAACAGGAGTCCGCGAGACAGGCCCGTGGACGCGGGAAACCTAGCCGCGCTGCTTCATCACCATCTGGAAAATGTCGTCCATGGCGGAGCCATCGCCATCGGCGTCGAGCAGGTTGCCCAACATGCCCATTGCGCCGCTGCTTTGCTGCTGAGGTGTCGCCTTGTTGCCGCCGCCCATCACAGCGCCGAGGAGCCCGCCGAGCAATCCGCCGCCCTGGCTTTGCGCCGGTTGAGACTGGCTGCCGCCGAGCATGCCCATCAGCTGGCTGCCGATCTCCGGGTCTTTGGTTTGTTTGGACAGCGATCCCATCACCATGGACGCAACCATAGGCAGCGCCATTTTCAGGATGTCATCGCCGATGCCGGTCTTCTGGGACGCCGCGCTGGCCACCGAGCGTGACACCTCTTTCGAGCCGAACAGATGGCCGAGAATAGCATTGCCGTCATTCACCGTTTCCGGCTGGCTCAGGCGCTCAGGCTGGTCGAGATACTGTTCATGCTGGCCGTTTTGCAGCGCGCCGAGCAGCGCTTGAACACCGCCAGGCTTGGATGTGTTGGCTTTCAGGCCAGCCGACAGGGCAGGCAAGAGGGCCTTCAGCGCCATGTTTGTCTGGTCCTGGTTCAGGCCCAGCTGTTGTCCCAGCTGCTGGGTTGCGCCGCCGCCTTGGGCTGAGTTGATCATTTCGAAAAGGTTGAGACCCGCCATCATAATGCTCCCTTAAATCTCAGTGAAGACAACAGTCTAGCTGACACAGAACGAAGGCGAAAGCGAAACGCGCAGCTGCCTCCATTAGAAGTGTGTTAACACTGCCTTAACGCAATCGGGCCAATCGGTTAACCGGTGTTAAGTGTGCGATTCTTGTGTGGATCGTTTTAGGAGGCAGACCCCATGGCCATTGGAAGCGAACAAGTCCCTTTCATTGTGGCGGCTGGCGCGTCGGCCCTGGCGCTTGCTTCGCTGCTTTGGGCGCTGCGTGTGTCGGATGGAGCGCGGGGCGCGGCGCGCCGGTTTCGCGAACGTTCGAATGATCTGGAAACTGAACTGGCCCAGCAGAAATCAGTGCTTGGCGCGCATCCTGGCGCTGTGCTCGTGTGGCAGGATGAGGGCCTGGACGATGCGGCCAATGACGGGCTCGGCAGCCCACAGCTGATGGGCTCCAAGGCGGCTTTTGCGGCGCTCCTTCGGTTTACAGACGAGGCCGTCTCGCCTGACCCGGCAATCGCGATTCTCGAAGGCCTGGCGGATCTGGAAGCGCGCGACGCCACCGGCCGCGACACCACGCTAAGAATCGCCCTGCGCGAATTGATGGAAGACGGCACGCAGTTCTCGCTGACAATTTCCGGTCGCGAACGCGCCTTTCTCGAAGCCGATGGCCGAACAGCCGGCGCCCGCGTGATCGTCTGGATCACCGACAGTACGGTGCGCCACCTGGAAACCAGTTCGATGCTGACGCGCTATGAAGAAACCCAGCGCATGATCGCATCCGATCCCCATTCCTTTGTCGACATGCTCGACAAGGCGCCGTTTCCTGCCTGGCGGATGTCAGGTGTGGGCAAATTGCTCTGGGCGAACGCAGCCTATGTCCAGGCCGTCGAGGCTGGCACTCTGGACAAGGTGCTCGACCGACAGATCATGCTCGACAGCCAGGCGGCCGAACAGACCCGGCGCTCCATCGAGGAAGGCAAAGAGCTGGATGAAACCCGCCACATGGCCATCGGCGGCGACCGCAAAGCCATACGTGTGCTCACTTTCCAACTGCCGGGCGGCGCCGGCGCCATGGCGCTGGACGTCTCTGCCCAGGAAGATGCGCGTGAAGAGCTGACCCGCATGGAAAAAGCCCATGCCGAAACGTTGAACCATGTGGCCGACGGTGTGGCGATTTTCGGGGCCGAGCGGAAGCTGAATTTCTATAACAAGGCTTTCTCGGACATGTGGGACCTCGATGAAGGCTTCCTGATGGACGGGCCAGGCCACGGCCAATTGCTGGATCGGTTGCGCGAACAGCGCAAACTGCCGGCCCGCACTGACTATGCGGCCTGGCGCGCGGACGAGCTGTCCTACTATCTCGATATTGACGGCATCGAAGAAGACAAATGGTCTTTGCCGGGCGGGAAAACCCTGTCTGTCACCCGCCAGCGCCACCCGATGGGTGGGCTGTTGCTCCTGTTCAAGGATATTACCTCAGAGCTTGATCTGGAGACGCGCCTCAACGCCCTGATCAAAACCCAGTCGTCGACGCTCGACAGCCTGCATGAAGCCTGTGTCGTGTTTGGTGGTGATGGTCGCCTGAAACTGTCCAACCAGGCTTTCCTGTCGCTGTGGAACCTCACCGATGAAGCGGTGAAGAATGAGCCGGACTATTCGGCGATTGTCGAGAACTGCCTGCCACTGTTCCACGACACCGTGATCTGGGAAGAGATCAAAGGCCATGTTACCGATCCATCGGCCAAGGCGCGCCAGGCCACCACGGGCGAGATGAGGCGCTCTGACGGCTCGATCCTGACCTATCTCACCCACCCGCTGCCGGATGGAAACACTCTGATCGCCATGGTCGACGTGTCGGCTACGCGCCGGGTCGAGAAAGCCTTGCGTGAGCGCGCCCAGGCCTTTGAAGCCGCAGACCGGCTGAAAACCGAGTTTGTCCAGAATGTCAGTTATCAGTTGCGCAGCCCGCTGACGACCATTCTTGGCTATGCCGAATTCCTGCAATCCCAACGACATGGCGAACTGAGCGACCGACAAGGTGACTATGTCAGCGCCATTCTTCAGGCCTCCGACCATCTTTCCAAGCTGATCGAGAACATTCTCGACCTGGCCATGATCGAGGCGGGTCGGCTGGAGCTGGATCTGTCCGATGTATCTCTGGACACGCTGGTGCGCGAAAGCGTGGATATGGTGGTCACCAAGGCGTCCGATACCGAGGTCGATGTGAAGGCCGATCTTGGCGACGATCTCGGCCTGATCAAAGCCGATGAGCACCGTTTGCGGCAGGTTCTGTTCAACCTGGTCTCAAATGCGCTGCGGTTCACAGAGCCTGGTGGAGAGATTCTCGTCTCGGCTCAGCGCGTGGGCGAAATGGCCACGATTACTGTGACCGATACCGGCAAGGGCATGACGGCAGAGACTCGTGCGACCAGCTTTGACAGTTTCACTAGCGGCGACCAGCGTGGTGCCGGCCTCGGCCTGGCCCTGGTGCATCGGTTCATCGACCTGCACGGCGGCAATGTCGGCATCAAAGAGAATCCAGAAGGCGGCACCATCGTGACGTGCTGGTTGCCCGTCGTGGCCAATGTCGAAGCGGTCAAACCCGCGCTGGAGCTTGCCGAAGCGGGGGCAGCTTAGGTCTGTCTAGCGCGAGCGGCCGGAAATCGCCAGAAGCGGTTTGTCGGAGGGTAATCGTCGATGTCTGTTTCTGGACGCGCACTTGCCACTCTACACTATTGACAACTAAGCAACATCAATGAGGAAGCTATGGGCGCCGTCAAGGTGATCGTCACGCATTCCAGCGGCCAGCCCGCGCAGGGCGTGCGCGTCTCAGGGTCTGTGGTGAATGGCGGTATGTGCCGCGAGGTTCGAATGGGCCGGCATGGCCGTGCCGTGCTTGAATGGCCCTCGTCTGGCAGCTTGGAGACGTGTTTCGTAAATGGGTCGAGCGTCCGCGGTGGACGTTGGCGGTCAGGCGATACGATTTCTGCGCGGATTTAGGGAAAACAAGGGGGCGCTGGCAGCTTCACATATAATGACGGTCACAAAACAGAATGGATCAACCGTTGTCCCTAATCCTCTTTATAATTCAGCAGTTCGCAGCTTAGGAAAAATCCCCTAAAATTACGGAGCATTTTATGAGGCTATTATTTATATCAATAATATCTATGTTCTGTAATTATTCATACATAGAAGCTGAATCAATTGAATATTGCGCCGAAGCGCCTAATGAGTATTTAATTTTAAAATACTTCAATCACATATGCAGCACGGAAGAAAATGATTACTGCGCTCAACAAGTTATAGAAATTAG